>NC_017167.1:0-312404 GCF_000219875.1 Alicyclobacillus acidocaldarius subsp. acidocaldarius Tc-4-1 | reverse complement strand
ATCCGCCTGGGCGAGCGCCGGCGCGTCGTTCGTGCCGTCGCCGGACATGGCGACGAGCCGCCCCTGTTCCTGCTCGCGCCGAATCAAGCGCATCTTGTCTTCGGGCTTCGCCTCAGCCACGAACTCGTCAACGCCTGCCTCCCGGGCAATCGTGGCCGCCGTGAGCGGGTTGTCGCCGGTGCACATGATGGTCCGGATGCCCATCTTGCGCAGTTCCTCAAACCGCTCGCGGATGCCCGGCTTGACGATGTCCTTGAGGTAGATGACGCCGTAGACGCGCTGGTTTTCGGCCACCACGAGCGGCGTGCCGCCCTCCTTAGCGACGCGCTCCACCACCTCGTCGAGATCGCTCGGAAGATCTCCGCCCTGTTCCACGACGTACCGCTTGATGGCGTCGGCGGCGCCTTTGCGAAGACGCGTGCCGTCCGGAAGGTCAAGGCCGGACATGCGCGTATCCGCTGAAAACTCGACGTTGCGGGCATCCGCGTAGTCCTCACGGCGGAAGGTGAGCCCGAGCTGCTTGGCGAGATCGACGACGGAACGGCCTTCGGGCGTTTCGTCAAACAGAGAGCACAACGCGGCTTTCTCGGCGAGCGCGCGCTCGTCGACGCCCTGCACCGGGAGAAACGCGGACGCGAGCCGGTTGCCGATGGTGATGGTGCCGGTTTTGTCGAGGATGAGCGTATCCACGTCGCCAGCGGCCTCCACGGCCTTGCCGGATTTGGCGATGACGTTGAAGCGTATGACCCTGTCCATGCCCGCGATGCCGATGGCGGACAGGAGCGCGCCAATGGTCGTGGGAATCAGGCAGACGAGAAGCGCCACGAGCGTCGCGACATCGATGTGGGCACCGAGCCCCTTGGCGATGGGCGGCAGGCAGTCGATGACGATGAGAAAGATGAGCGTGAGCCCCGCGAGCAGCACGGACAGCGCAAGTTCGTTTGGCGTCTTCTGCCGCGACGCGCCTTCCACGAGCGCGATCATCCGGTCGAGGAATGTCTCGCCGGGATTGGCGGTGACGCGGATGACAAGCTCATCCGACAACAGCTTCGTCCCGCCGGTGACGGAGCTGAAATCCCCGCCCGCGCCGCGGATGACCGGCGCAGATTCGCCGGTGATGGCCGACTCGTCCACGCTGCCGATGCCCTCTACGACTTCGCCGTCCGCGGGGATGAGTTCGCCGGCTACCACCTTGACGACGTCGCCTTTGCGCAGATCGGACGCTGGAACGCGCTCGTAGCGCCCGTCGCGCAGGACGTTCGCCATCAGTTCCGTCTTCGTCCTGCGCAGCGACTCCGCCTGCACCTTGCCGCGCCCCTCCGCGAGCGCCTCGGCAAAATTGCCGAAGAGAAGTGTGATGAACAGAATCAGGGTGACGGCCAGATCATATCCCCGCGCCCCGGCCGCACTTCCAGAACGCGCTGCGGAGCCAAACAAGTTGGGGTCCAAAGTTAGCGCGAGCGTGACCAGCATGCCGATCTCGACGACGAACATCACGGGATTGCGCACCAGGACGCGCGGATCGAGCTTGACGAACGAATCGACACACGCGCGCAGGACGAGGGCGCGATCGAACGAACCTTTTCGAGCCATACACACCTGCTCTCCTTTCAGCCGAGCTGCAGCTGTTCGCCAATGGGCCCAAGGGCGAGATACGGGAAGAACGTCAAGGCGCCGACGATGACGAACACGGCCACAAACACGTAGCCGAACGCGAACGTGTCCACCTTGAGCGTGCCGGACGTCTCGGGGATGCGTGCCTTTCCGGCGAGCGAACCCGCGATGGCGAGCATGGCGATGATGGACACGTACCGGCCGAACAGCATCACGAGCCCGATGGAGATGTTGTAAAAGGGCGTGTTTCCGTTCAGCCCCGCGAAGGCCGAGCCGTTGTTGGCCGCGGCCGACGTGAACGCGTACAGGACCTCGGTGAACCCGTGCAGCCCAGGGTTGCCCATGGAGGCCCGGGCGCTCGGCAGCGCCATGGCGATGGCCGTCGGGACGAGGATGACAAACGGGTGGACGAGCATGGCCGCCGTCGCGAGTTTCATCTCACGGGCCTCGATTTTCTTGCCGAAAATTTCTGGAGTCCGTCCAACCATGAGCCCGGAGATGAAGACGGCGATGATGAGGAACATGAGGATGTTGAGTAGCCCCACACCTTTTCCGCCGAAGATCAGGTTGAACATCATGAAGAGAAGAGGGACCATGCCGCTCATTGGCATCAGGCTGTCGTGCATCGCGTTCACAGCGCCGGTCGTGTAGGCGGTGGTGGCGGCGACGAACAGGCTGGTCAACGGCAGGCCAAAGCGCACTTCCTTGCCCTCCATATTCGGGCCGTGCAGGCCGAGCGCGTGCGCGAGGATGGGGTTTCCTGCCGCTTCATACGTGTACACGAGGTACGCCCCCGCGAGCAAAATGGCGCCGAGCAACGTGCAGAGCACGATGGCCAACCGGCGGCTGCGCAGGAAATACCCCGCGGTAAACACAAGGGCGGTGGGAGTGAGCCCCATGCCCATGATCTCGAGGATGCACGTCCACGCGTTCGGATCTTCGAACGGGTGCGCGGAATTGGCATTGAAAAATCCGCCGCCGTTCGTCCCGAGCTGCTTGATGGCTTCCAGCGTGGCCACCGGCCCGCGCGCGATGGTCTGCATGCTCCCGGAAAGCGTGTGCACCACGGCGGGCCCGGAGAGCGTCTCGGGGACGCCGAGTGCGAGCAGCAAGAAGGCGAGAATGGCCGCGACGGGCAGAAGCAGGCGCGTGTGCACCCTGACGAGATCGACCCAGAAGTTGCCGAGCGCGTCGGTCTTCTGGCGGCTCAGACCGCGCAGAAAGGCCATGGCCGCCGCAAGCCCGGTCGCCGCGGATGTGAATTGCAGGAAGGTGATGCCGATCATCTGGCTGAGATACGACAGCGACTGCTCGCCAGCGTAGTTCTGCCAGTTGGTGTTCGTGATGAAGCTGGCGGCCGTGTTGAACGCCAAATAGGGCGGCATCGCGGGGATATGGGCCGGATTGAGCGGCAGCACGGCCTGCAGGCGAAATACGGCGTACGCGAAGAGCGCCATGACGAGATTGGACACCATCATGGCGCGCAGGTACGCCTTCCAGTCCATCTCCACGTCCGGATTGACGCCGATGAGCCGGTAGATGGCCCGCTCGACGGGCACCGCCACGGCGTCCGTCCACGTGCGTTCGCCCGCGAAGGTTCGATAGATGTAGCCGCCGAGCGGCCACCCGCACGCGACGAGCGCGAGCACCACGAGAAAAATCGCGAAGATGCCGGATGCGGTCACACGGAGTTCCTCCCTTTCCCATTGCGCCCTCGAAGCGAGCGCGAGGACTTCAGAACTTTTCCGGATGGAACATCACGTACACGAGATAGACCATCACCGCGATGGAGAGCATGAGCAAAAACCACATGGTCACGACCTCCTACGAGCGATCGAAGGATCGGTGAATGACGTACAAGATGGCGAACACGGTCAAAAACAGTGCGACGGACGCGATGTCCTCCACGAGACTCCCTCCTCCCAACCGACACTCCGCAGTCTATCCAGCGGCTCGTGAGGTTTCGGATGTTGATTCCGCTCGGACGGCGTAAAAAATGCATAAAAATCGTTGGCAAGGCCCCTCTCGCGCGCTACCCTTCTCTAGAGACGAGTTGCGGCATGCGCGCCGAACGGAGTGGATCCGCGTGCGATTTACCCCGAAATGGCAGATTCTGAACGTCCGTTGGCCCACGTGGTGGCAGGAAGGGCGCCAAGGGGAGCCCTCTCTGCCTCGCCCCCGCGCCCTCTGGGCGTACGCTGCCGTTTGCGGCATGGACGCCCTCCTCACGGGCCTCGTGTTTCTGTTCGACTTTCACTACGATCGCGTCAATATCGCCATGCTGTACCTGATCCCGGTGGTGGTCGCGTCGGCCGTGTACGGCCTTTGGCCCGGCGTGTTCGCGGCGTGCCTTGGCCTCATGTCGTTCGATTTCTTCTTTGTGCCGCCCATCTTCAGCTACGCCGTGAGCGATCTCCGCTTTCTCGTGTCGTTCGCAGTGTTTCTCGTCGTGGCCATCACGACCGCGGGGCTTGCCTCCAGCATGCGGCGAAGGGCGGAGGAGGCGAGCCAGCGCGCGCGCATCGCGCAGACGCTGTTTCGCATGAGCCGGGCCCTGACCGCCGCTGCGGATGAGCGGCGCGTTGTGGAGACCGCGCTCGAACAGGTCCGAGAGCTTTTGCACACGCACGCGTACATCGCGCTCAAGCGCTCAAGCGGCTACGACCTGCACGCCCTCCCCGGCGACGAGGCGGCCCCCGTGATCGATCGGCAGGTCCTCGACTGGGTCCTTCGCCACGGCGATCTCGCCAGTTTCGGCTCGAAAACCCACGGCCAGGCCGCGTTTTTGTATGTGCCCATCCGCGCACAGGACGAGGTGTACGGTGCCTTCATCGTCGGCGAGCCCGGGCAGTTTCGGCTCGCGACGCGCGGCGAGATCTTCGACATTCTGCGAGCCGTGGCGAATCTCGTGGCCATCGCGCTCAGCCGAATCGCGTCCGAGGAGCGGGCGCGCATCGCGGACATCGCGGCAGAATCCGAGCGCGTCCGGACCGCCATCCTCAACTCCATCTCGCACGAGCTTCGCACCCCCATCACCGCCATGCTCGGCGCATCGGACGCCCTGCTCGACCCTGGCGCGTCGCTCGATCCGGCGGACCGGCGAGAACTCGTGCTGACACTCCGCAACAGCGCCCTGCGCATGAACCGGCTCGTCACGAATCTCATCGGCATGGCGCGCATTGAAGGCGGGATGCTCGTGCTCAACAAGCGGCCGACCGATCTCGCCGACGTCGTCCGCGGCGCGCTGCGCGAAGTGGCGGAATTGACCGCCGATCACCCTGTGCGCGTTCGAACGCCGCACCCGTCGCCCATCGTGGAAGTCGACGAGACGCTGTTCCAGCAGGCGGTGGTGAACCTCCTCTCCAACGCCGCCAAGTACTCGCCGCCCGCCGCTCCCATTGACGTGACCATCGCGGCACGCGAGGCGGAGGCGGCGCTCGAGGTCCGCGACTACGGGATGGGCATCTCAGATGACGAGTTAGACCGCGTGTTCGACAAGTTCTACCGCGGCCGGCGTGTGGACAAGATCCCAGGAACGGGCCTCGGCCTCGCCATTGTGCGAGCGGTCGTCGAGGCGCACGGCGGGCAGATTGACGTGGAGCGGATGCACCCCGGCACGCTCTTTCGCGTCCGGCTCGCGGCCCGGCCGCATCCCAAGGAGGCGGAGAATCGGTGAGCGGTGCCAAGATTCTGGTGGCGGACGACGAGCGCGCCATTTTGAAGCTCATGCAGATTGCGCTCAAAGGACATGGATACGAGGTGCTGGAAGCTTCGAGCGGAGAAGAGGCGCTGGTTGTGGCGAGCACGAAGCGGCCAGATCTCGCCGTGATCGACTGGGGCCTTCCGGACATGGAAGGCATCGAGGTGTTGCGGCGGCTTCGCGAGTGGTCGAACATGCCCGTCATCATGCTGACCGTGCGCGATGCAGAGGAGGACAAGATTGCAGCGCTCGACGCTGGCGCGGACGATTACGTGGTGAAGCCGTTCGGCATGGGCGAACTGCTCGCGCGGATCCGGGTGGCCCTCCGGCACGCCGTGCGCGTGCAGGATGAACCCATCATCGAGGCGGCGGGCCTCACCATCCACCTGGCGGAGCGGCGCGTGGAACTGAACGGCGAAACGGTGAAGCTGACGCCCATTGAGTACGATCTCCTGAAAGCCCTCGCTCAACATGCGGGGAAGGTCGTGACACACAGGCAACTCCTGCGCCAGGTCTGGGGCGACGTCGATCCCGACAACGCCGCCCACTACCTGCGCGTGTACATCGGACACCTGCGCAAAAAACTTGAGGACGATCCGTCCCGCCCCTGGCGGATCGTGACCGAACCGGGCGTGGGCTATCGATTGGCGGTTGAACCGTCGGAGGCGTGAAAAGGCCGCCCAAGCCGGGCGGCCGACATGTCTTTGCCGAGAGGAGCCTTCCGGGACACGGCGCGCAGCGCTCAGTCGTCCACGTCGACCTCTTTGTGCTCGCGGACGATGTGATTGTAATCGTAGCCGTGCTCACAGTGCTGGCAGTGCACGCGTACCACAAGCTCGCCTTCAGGCACCTCGACGATGTTTTTCTTCTCGCACCGCGGGCAGATGGATTCAACAATCCAATGCTTATGATGGCTCATGCGATCGCCTCCCCACGCACAACGTTTGAGTGTATCACACCCGCTTCAAATCTAGATTAAATCCTCCTCATGGCCCGAGGATAAGAGACGCCGGGCGCTCGGCAAGTACGAGACCGGGCCCCGGTTCAGTCGAGCCCGTGCAAGAAGTAGTACGCGTCGATAGAGCCGAAGCCCGTCGGATGATCCCATCCAGGCCCCGCGCTGTACGCCCCATTTGATCCAGCTGTAATGTCGTGGAACGCGTACGGCGCGTACGACGTGTTCCGCGCCATCGCGTAGATGCCTACGTCCGCCAGTCCAACGGGCGCCTTACCTTCGAGTGCGCGGGCCTGATCGATGAGCGCAAACGTGGCCGCCATCATTGGCGCGACGAAGCTCGTGCCGCCCGCCATCTCCCACTGGCCCTGGTAGTAAAAGTCGTATCCGGTGGCCGGGTCCGCGTTCAGGCTGACGTCGCACGTCTGGCGATAGCCGGTCTGCGGCACGCCCGGCCCGTACTGCCACCAGGGCTCGCCGTACACCGAGCTCACGCCGCCGCCTGTGTCGGACCAGGCCGTCTCCTGAAGGCGTTGGCCGCCCGCCCCGAGCACGAGCCGCGTGCCGCCGCACGCGGTCACGTACGGATCGGACGAAGGATAGTCGACGTCCGTCCCGCTCGTTCCATCGGACGATCCGCTGTCCCCCGCCGCCGCGAACACGCTCTGTCCTTGCGCGGCCATTTGCATAAAGATCTGGTGCTCCGCCTGCATCGTGGACGAATCCGTCTCCGATTCGGGCGCGCCCCAACTCGTCGTGACCACGTGCGCGCCGTCGTCCGCGGCGACCTGCGCGAACGCGTCGATGAACGACTGGGCGTCCGGCTGCGCCGCTTCATACACGGCAAGCGACGCGGTCGGCGCAATGGCGTGCGCCCATTCGCAGTCGAGCGTGGTCTCGTCGTCGGGTGACGTGTACGATCCGTCGATCACGCGCTGGCGCACCACGGGATTCGGCAGGCCGAAGGCGCGATCGAACGCCTGGATATCCGATAGCTGGACGGAGCCGGAGGTCACCACCGCAATCACCTGGCCGCGACCCATGTAGTGGCTGTAGAGGGGCGTGTAGTCGTAGGCGCGCTGAATCTGCGTGGGCGTGTAGCCACCGCCCACCGGCGCGGCATGCGCCATCACGAGGTGGCGCTCCACCGTTGCACTTGACAGACCCACGACGGCCGACACGCGTGCAGCCAGCGGCGCGGGCAGCGTGGCGGCCCCATCCGGCGCATAACACGTAGCCGCGCCCTTCTCATACGTCACCTCGCGCACGCCAAACGCCCGCTCCACGTCGCGCGCCGATCCGACCACCGTGAGCACCATCGGGTCAGCCGTCTGCGCCGCGCTGAGCCCGTAGGCCCGCAGCCCCTGAACCACAGCTTGCACATCCGCCTCGGTCGGCGCGAACGCCGCGTCGAATTCGGCGGGCGTCAAAAATCGCCCCGCGTCCGGCGATCCCGGCGTGTACAAGTTTTGAATGAGGCGCTCGAGCTCATCCTCATGTCGCAGCCGGAGCGTGATCACCAGATGCATCGGTTGCGAAGGCGACAGCGCCCCATGCGGTTGAGCGCCGCGCGTGCGCGGATCTGGCGAGGCCACCACCACCCGTTCCTGAAGCGGTGCGGCATAAACTGCCGCCGGCGCGGCAAAAGCCATTGAAGCGGCTGCGGCGACGGACAGCCGTGTGAGCGCTCGCATGCGGAACCCTCCCTGTGTCTGTCGATTCTGTTCTTTCTAGTTAACCGACAGTATAAAGGGAGGAGAATTACATTTATAGTTAAAAAAGAGGAACCCGAATCGCATTCTGGTTCCCCTTCGTGCTCCATGGTCAGTTTGGCGACGGCGTCCATCCCTCCACGCCGCGGACGCCCTCATGGCCCACCAGTTGAGCGAAATACCGCCGGGCGAATTCGCGAAACGCCTCGGCGGCGCGCGTGAGGTGATGCCTCCTCGACCACGCGAGGCCGATGACGCGCTCGCATCGCGGCGCCTCAATCCGCAGCCGTCGCGTCTCATGCTCCTCCTTTTCCCACCACGTCAGGGCCGGCACGAACGCAACCCCCAGGCCCTGGCGGACGAGATCGGCAATCACGTCGGCCTCATCCCCCGAAAAATGCACCTTCGGTTCGAAGCCCGCTCGTCTGCAGAAGCCGTCCGTCAGCTCCCGGAATTCGTGCCCCTTGTTGACGCAGATGAACGGCTCGTCGCGGAGTTCGGCCAGGCGAACCACTCCGCGGCCCGACAGGGGATGGTCGGGCGGCACAATCAGATACACCTCTTCCACCATGAGCGGCTCCCAGGCGATCTCGTCCCCCTTGATCTCGGCGCCCGCGATACAAAAATCTGCCTCTCCGCGCACGATCTGCATGGCCATCTCCTCCGCGCTTCCCGTGTACTGGCGAATCCTCACGCGCGGGTGCTCGCGGAGAAACGCGCGCAAGAGCCCCGGCAACAAGCGCGTGGTCGACACCGTGAGGATGACCGTCTCTTCGTTCGCCTTCGCCATCTGCCTGAGCTCGCGTTTTCCCTCCTCAATCTCCGTCAGCGCCCGATCCACCCGGGCCAAAAACGCCCGCCCATACGCGTTCAAGCGCAAATTCCGGCCCGTGCGGTCAAACAGCGGCACCCCAAGCTCTGCCTCTAGGCGGGCGATGGTCTTGCTGAGAGAGGGCTGGGCGATGCGAAGTTCCATCGCTGCGCGCGTCACATGCTCCCACCGCGCCAGGGTGCGAAAGTACGTCAACTGAAGAAGGTCCATGGTGAGCCCCCAAACTATTATGCCTCTTTAATTATCACTCCATAGTTCTTTATGTATTTTACGGAATGGTTCCACCCCTCTACAATGGGATTCGCTTGAACAGCCAGTACTCACGAAACCGAAAGGAGTCCACCATGGAAGCCCTAAGTGCACATGTGCGCCCGAACGCGCGTCTCGCCATGATTCTCGCCGCCACGGCGCTTTCGTTTGGTCCCCAGTACATCGCCAACGTGTCTTCCATCCTGGATCAGTCGCTGCTTCAGTCGGGGCTTGCCGAAGGCTCGCGCGCCTTCGCACTCGCCGCGACGTTGTCCAATCTGGGGTTTGCCGCCTGCGTGCCCATCGGGCTGCGGCTCACGCAGCGGTTCGGATTGAGGCAAACCTATCTGCCGCTCGCCGCGCTGTTCCTCGCAGCCTGCGCGCTGTCGGCTACGGCGCCCAATCCGCGGGTCTTCGCCATCAGCCGCACGGTCGAAGGTGTCGCCGCGGGCAGTCTCTTTCTCACTACCCTGCCCGTGAGCCTCACCTCGTTCCCAGCGCCCATTCGCGGCCGCTTCATCGCCTACGCCATCGGCGGCCTGTACGGCATGTCGGCCCTCGGCACCGTCGTCGGCGCCGTCGCCCTTCTGGTGACGTCCTGGCGCTGGGTCTTTGCGATTGCGGGGCTCCTGTCAGCACTGGGAATCGTCCTCGGACTTCTGTCGTTGCCCCACGAACCGAACGCGCCCGGGGCCCGGTGGGACTTCCCTGGCACGCTGCTCCTTGCCGCGATGGCCGCCTCCCTTGCTCCGCCCCTGGTCCAGATTCGGTTCGCGGGCCTCGGCGCAACAAGTGTCTGGCCTTGGTTCCTCACCGGGGCGCTCCTCTTTCTCATCTGGATAGCCTGGGAGACCCAGTCGCGCGCCCCGCTCGTGCAGTACAGGGCCATCCACACCGTGCGCCAGATTTCGGGTGCGACCATGGCCATTTTGTCCCACGTCGCACTCATCTTCGTGCTCGTCGCAGGGTACCAGTGGCTGCAAGCATTGGATGATGCCGCTTCCCGCCAGTGGCTGACAGCCGCTCTCCTCTTCGTCGGCTGTTTGGTCGTCGTGGCCGTCGCGGCAATGTGGCTACATCCCGTGGTCGGCCCAGGCGTCCTTGGCGCAATCGGATCGGTCGGCGTTCTCGCCGTCGGCTGGCTGTGGCGAGAGCAAACCTCCGGCGTTTCTGTCACCCGCGTCAGCTGCGAAATGGCCGTGGCGCTCTGCCTCATCGGGCTCGTGCTCATCATGGGCGCGCTCACCACCGCACTCGCTGGCGATCTCCACGAAGCGCGGCTGCGATCCTGCTCGCTCCACTTCCACAGAAACCTCGCTGGCGCCCTGGCCCCGTCCTTCGCAGGCTGGTGGATGGCCAGAAGCGCCGCCGTCGCCTATGAACACCAGCGCGATCACGCCACGCTGTTCCAGCCGAGCGCGCTGTACGCGTATCAGAAGCTGGTGGCGGCTTTCGAGCTCAAGACGGGATCGCTTGCGAAAGCAGAGCAGCTCGCGGGTGCCGCGCTGCTCGCAAAGGCGGAGCGCATTTCGCTCTTGGCCGCCCTGCATCACACCGCGGACGTCGTGCTCGTCATCGGCTGCGCCATGTTGTCAGCTTCCGTCGCCATGGCAGTGACGGGCAAGGGGCGCCCGCTGTCTCACCCCGCGCCGGCGGTGAGCCATGTGCCCGCGCAGCGCGAAGTCTCCGAAGCCAAAGCACGCACGTTTGTGGTACGATGACCTCGTCCAACACGAAATCTTGAACGACGAGGATGATCGCCATGTCACACGCAAATCTCGGCCACAAGCCGCCGTTCCGCGCGGATCAAGTGGGGAGCCTGCTCCGCCCCGAGCCTGTCAAGGAGGCGCGCCGGCGCTTTTTTGCCGGCGAGATCGACCAGGACACCCTCACGGCTGTGGAAAACGACGCCATCCGCCAGATTGTCGCCAAGCAAAAGGACATTGGGCTCGCCGCCGTCACCGATGGCGAACTGCGCCGCTCGTGGTGGCACTTCGACTTCCTCGAGCACCTCGAGGGCGTGCAGGGTTACGAGCCCGAGCAGGGCGGCATTCAGTTCCACAACGTGACCACCCGCCCCCGCGCCATCCGCGTGGTCGGCAAGCTGGGTTTCCCAAAAGGTCACCCGATGCTCGCGCATTTCCGCTTCCTGCATGACATCGCGGGAGAACACGTGGCGAAGATGACCATCCCGAGCCCGAGCATGCTGCACTTCCGCGGCGAACTGGCGGATGGCGTGTACCGAGACGAGGACGAGATGTTCCACGATCTCGCCCTGGCCTACCAGGACGCCATCCGCGCATTCTACGACGTGGGCTGCCGCTATCTGCAGCTCGACGACACCGCCTGGGCGTATCTATGCTCGGACGAGCAGAAGCAGCAGATGATGGCCAAGGGCTGGGACCCGAAGCGGCTTGAGGCCAAGTATGCGGAGACCATCAACAAGGCGCTCGAGGCGAAGCCCGCGGACATGACCATCACCATGCACATCTGCCGTGGAAACTTCCGCTCCACCTGGATTTCGTCCGGTGGGTACGAACCCGTCGCAGAGACGTTGTTCCAGAAACTCGACATCGACGGTTTCTTCCTCGAATACGATACAGAGCGGGCGGGCGGGTTCGAGCCGCTCCGGTTTGTGAACCGCAAGTCGCTTACCATCGTGCTCGGTCTCATCACCAGCAAACACGGAGCGCTCGAGGACAAAGACGAGGTCAAGCGGCGAATTGACGAGGCGACGCGCTACGTCCCGATCGAGCAGCTTTGCCTGAGCCCACAGTGCGGCTTTGCGTCGACGGAAGAGGGAAACCTCCTGACCGAGGACGAACAGTGGGCCAAGCTGCGCCACGTCGTCGAGATTGCGCACGAAGTCTGGGGATGACAGAGAAGGACAACAAAAGAGGGGTCAAATGGTGTACGCGGTGCGCGTCGTCTACCGCTATGTGCGGCGTTACTTCAAGTTTTTGCTCGTCGGCGTGATGAACGCGGCCGTCGATCTCGGCGTATTAAACGCACTTTTGCTGGCGTTTCCGACGAGGTCATCGCTTGTGCTGACGGCGTACAACACCATCGGCGTAATCGCGGCCATCTGCAACAGCTACCTGTGGAACCGATTCTGGACCTTCGGCGACATTGCGACGGGATCGCGCCGGGAGAAGATGAAGTTTGCCGTTCAGTCGCTCATCAATCTCGTGCTGAACGACGCGATTTTGGTGGGCGCGAACGACTACCTGGTCACGCATCGCGGGCTCCCCTACATGCTGGGGAGCAACCTCGCCAAGGGCGGGGCGATGTTCGTCTCGTCGTCCGTCTCGTACGTGTTCATGCGCATGTTCGTGTTCAAGCGGCGCAATGTGCTCCATCTGGAGACGCACCGCCGATAGGAAGCCTTCGCTAACAGAACCAACTTATTTATTTTGAAATCAACAATTACCTCCCCACATTCTCGCCACCCATGCTATGATCAGCTTGTCACCCATGCGCGCGCATTCCTCAAATCAGGGTGGTGTCCACGGGGACTGCGCGCGCATTTGGTTTCCTCCACACGATTTCCTCTCTTTTCACTCTAAGTGCTTGACTTCCATGAAAGAAATAATAGGATCAGGAAGGAATAGAAGCTCCCTGGCTTGGACATCTGCATCGAGCGGCATCCCGTTGTGATAGGCTCGCTTCACGACGAATTCAGTCCTCAAGCATCGCTTCGGCAGTTTTGCCGACATCGTCTGCTTCTCAAAGAAAGTTACTCACCAGAAATGGGCCTGATTTTTGAAGATTGATGAATCATATTGGGAGCCACCCCTCATAATTAGGTGAATAATCCCTCAAAAACTTGGATATTGACAATTATGGATTATCAAATTATGATCCGATCATCTTTTATCTACTTTTTGTAATGGGGAGGATTCGAACCATGAAGGCTATTCCGTTCGCAGCCTTGTCGGTGGCCGCGGCTATGGCCTGGCTATTATGGCGTGCAAATGTACGTGGAGTCGGTGAACAGTGTGGCGCTGGGCGATGTGATGTTGGATTCATCTGGTGCAGGACACGTTGAAATCGTTACAAATGTTAGCGGGACGCCTGATTGGGGCACGATTTTCGTATCCTCCCACACTAATAATAGGTGCAATGTACCTTTATCAACCCTATATCCCAACACTCACTCTCGCCTAAGCGTAAGTTTCTATAGGGTTAGTGCCTATCTCCATCCACCGGCATATTGATTTCTGACGTTCAACTATCTTTAACAGGGGTGAATGCGATATGAAAAGATCACGCCGAGGTCTTGTAAGCTCAATTTTCATTGGTGCACTTGCCGCCATGACCGGTGTATTCATCGGGTTTGCCACACGGCCGCATTCAACATCCGCCCCGGGTATGGAAGCGTCGTCCGACACAGCCATGCCGCCTGTTCCAAAGGGCATGGTGAGCGTGCACTCGTCGCTTTCCTCGGACGGAGATGTCTATGCTCGGCTGCTGGCGCAAAAGGGACACCTCATCCCGCAGTTGGATTGGACGCCATATGGCCAGCGTTTCGAGCTTTTCGAACGCACGACAGACGGGTGGAAACTCATGAGGTCCATCAGCCATTCGCGGGCGGACATGTGCAACGTGCGGATTTTCGAGGATCCCGGAAGCCCTGCGCTGGTCTCCTGGACGTGGATCAACTGGCATCCCGACTATGGTACCAACCAGTTGGACGTGTTCAGAGTGCTGAGTGGAAAACCGATAGAAGAGATTTACCATGCGGCCATGGATAACGCGGTCATCCTGCCCTACGGTTCACAAGCCATGATCATTGAACCCATGTCACTCGGCGTGGGAAGCCCGCTCCTCGTGACGTTCCACAACGGTCGTGTCACAGCGAAGTCACCGACCTCAACACCGGTTGTTCGTCCTGGTCAGATGCTCATCGACATTCACACGCATCTTGTTCAGCGCCATCCCGATGTGATCGACGTGTCCAATCTCCCATCGCACCTGTCGCTTCATCTTCATCAGGACATTGTCTTGACAGAAACGGGAGACGTAGTTGAACTCGGCGCTGATTTGGACCGGAAGTACGGAGACCCGGGCGGCTTCTATCAGTTTGAGCCGGCTCCCTATCGAGATTGTGTCATTCTGCGAACCATGGAGCGCGGTGAAGGTTATCTGGTCATCGGATCGACGCCGTCGTCCTATCTCCTGGTTCATGGCAAGAAGGTTCAATGGATATCGATTCCCGTCACTATCTCTTAATCGAGGATGGGTCGTCTGTGTGCAGCAAAGGAGGTACTTCGCATCGCAAACGATGGCAGGCATGCTCGTGGGGGCTTGTGCAATCACCGATGGCATCGGCTTCTTTCGATGTGACAGTGGTGAAACCTTCGCTTTTGTGACCGCCGGGTTAAAATTGACCCAGTAACGTCGGAATGAAATTGACCCACCTGCGTTGAATATCTCCCATCGATAACTGGCGAATGTTGTCGAAGGGGAAATCCAAATGTTACGAGGTGGGTCTGTGTTAAGATTACAGGGTTTGCAGGCAGAAGGAAAGGGTTGGCGTACAATTGCCCGAGAGACTGGCCATTCCAAGAACACGGTCAAAAAGTACCTGAGAGATGGCCACCTAGTGGGGATGAAACCCCGTCCAAACCGGGCCAGGAAGCTGGATCCGTTCATTCCTCAAATTCGACATTGAATGTACATCCGTGAAATCGCAGTGAATGGGCTTGCGAGAACACACATCAGCCTCTTTCCATCGGCCCTGTCACGGATTCAGGAAGTTTGTGGACACCCCAAAACCGAGAATGTTGTTCAATGTGCACGGAGCGGCGTCGATATCGGCGATCAGGGCTTGACATGGAGCCTCCGCGGGCATGATATCGCGTTTGACCGCAGCCGAGCGACGCTTGCCCTCGTAAAGTCCGCCAGACTATCATGCCCGCCTCTCCACGTCAAGCCTTTCGGTATGAGCTGAGGGTTCGCGCGCCGCAGGTCAGACCGCCTGTGGCAGCCAAAGGTCCACCAGGGCGGCGATGACGAGTCCCAAGATGACAGACGATGCTACGTACGTCACGGCGAGCGTGCGGCTCACTCTCCACAGCGCCACTGTCTCCGTTGACATGCTCGAAAACGTGGTAAATCCGCCGCAAAAACCCGCCCCGAGAAAGACGAAAAGGTGCGGATCTTCGTGCGCCAGGCGAGCCGTGAAGATAGCCAGGCACAACGTGCCCACCATGTTGATGATCCACGTCCCCCATGGAAAGGGGGTCTTGTTCACTTTGCCGATCCACTGGCCCACGAGGTAGCGAAGGACCGCCCCAATGGCCGATCCGCCCGTGGTCAACCAAAGCACGGCGTCGTTCACAGCGAGACCTCCTCTTCGGCTTCCCATTCCTCTTCAGGCGTGGCCTTTGCGGGCACAACTTTCGTCCCGAGCCACGCGCATAAGGGTCCCAGCACAGCGGTTAAGATCACGTACAGCGCGCCTTGCCACGGCGCAAGGCGCAGCGCCTCCCACGCGCCAACCGCAAACGTGGAAAACGTCGTGTACCCGCCCATGACGCCCGGACCGAGGCCCGCTACCAGCCAATGCGGAAACGCGTGTCGCACGGCAAGCTGTTGAATCACGCCGAGCAAAAAAGCACCCGTGAGGTTGATCACGAAGATGCCTAGCGGGAACAGGTGCACCTGGCCCACGGCGATGTCGACGAGATCGCGCAGCCCGCCGCCCAACGCGCCGCCAATCAGCACGGCGGCAATCTTTTTCCATTCGCCCAAGCCCTTCTCCCCCTTCTCTCCGCATGAAAATAGCTCCTGCCACGCGCAGACGCATCCAGGAAAGCGTCCGTGCATCGCAGGAGCCATCAGCCCGTCGCGGGCGGTTCCGGTGAGCTCCATCACCGCATCGATTCTACAGCCATCTTAACCGATGGAAAGCGCCGAAGACAAATCCCTTACTGCGCCACGTATCCCCCATCCATCACGACGGCCTGGCCCGTGACAGACGCGGCGAGATCGGACGCCAGGAACACGGCGTAGTGCGCCACCTCCTCGGGCGCGAGCAAGCGCTTCTGCGGCACGAGCGGATAAATCACGTCCTCCAACACCTGCTCCACGGGGACGTTGCGCGTGCGGGCGAGATCATCCAGCTGGTTGCGTACGAGCGGCGTGTCCACATAGCCAGGGCAGAGCGCGTTCACCGTCACACCGTGCTCGGCCGCCTCGAGCGCCGCCACCTTCGTCAGGCCGATGAGACCGTGTTTTGCCGCGTTGTACGCGGCCTTGCCGGCAAACCCGACGAGGCCGTTGATCGAGGCCATATTGAGAATCCGACCATACCCGCGCGCCTTCATCCCGGGCAGCGCCCGCTTGATGCTCAAGAACGGCCCCGTGAGCATCAGGTCCACCATCTTGCGAAACACATCCGTCGGAAACGTCTCGATGGGCGCCACGTGCTGCATGCCCGCGTTATTGACGACAATATCCACGCGGCCATACTGCGCTTCCGCCTGCGTGAACAGCCGGTCGATCTCGCCCTCGTCCGAGGCGTCCGCCGCAATGGCCGTCACCTCCAGTCCGCGCTGCCGCAGGGCCTGTGCCTGCGCTTCGGCCGCATCCTGGCGCAGGTCTGACAACACCACGCTCGCCCCCGCTTCGGCCATGGCCGTGGCGACGGCGAGCCCAATCCCACTCGCGGCACCGGTGACGACGGCGACACGCCCTTGCAAAGAAATCTCCATCTTCATCACGCCTCCAAATTGGTGTCTGCGTACAGTTCCGCGCCTGCTGCGAGAACGTCAACCGTGCGGTACAGGCCGCCTGGCGGCGGCTCCTCGCCGCGCTCCACCCACCGCTCGAGGCGCGTGAACGCCGCTTCAAAATACGGAAAGACCGGCTGTTCGTCGCCGCGATCCAGCCGCAACAGCCCGTCCACGTGATTGCCCCGATCGATCTCGTACAGCCGGTGCAGGTGCGCGCAGCCGGACGCGGCGACCTTCTCGGCGTACGCCGCCTGATGATGGGCAAAGGGCAAGAGGCAGTCCCAATTTCCCGCCACCGTGAGCACGGGCACGCCAATCCGGCCGGTGTTGGCGATGGGGCGGATGCGGGACGCGACGCCCGAAGCCCGCTCCTCGGCTGGATAGGCCGCAAGGGCGGACGGATCGCCCAGCCAGTCGTTCGACCAAGGGAAGGCGAAGATTGGCCAGTCGGGATCCAGATTGCGCCCGTAGAGCCAGAGCGTCACGAGCCAGTACATCTGGTAGTAGATGGACCAGTGACGCTCGGCGCCGGGCGGGAGCCCAAGTTCCACAAGGCGATCCCCCAGGCGATTTCGCTCGGCACCCTCGGCCCGCGCATATGCAGCGAACCCGGCGATCCATGCCGGAAGCGTTTTCAAAAGGTGCTGTCCCTCCGGATCCCAGTGCACACCCTCCCAGTCGACGACGCCGTCGATCTCGCCCGCATGCCGCTCGGCCAAGATGCGCGCCACGTAACCGCCGTTCGACACGCCGAGCACGTAGGTGCGAAGCGGCACCTGCGCGAAACGCAGGGCGAACGCACGCTTGGTCACCTCGATCAGGTGCACGTACGCCTGCTCCCATTCGGTCATGGAACGGGCGGGATCGCGCAAAGAAGGGCCGGGCGTCGCCTTATCGCAGGCGGCGTAGGCGTAGCCCCTCTGCAGCACGATGTCCGATACGAGGTGGTCCAGCGCGAATTCCGATCGGACGGCGGGCGTTCCGCCGATGACGAGTTTGCCGTTCCAGTCGCGCGGCACCCGGATGATGGCCTGCGCGCGCCCCAGCGCGCCATGCCACTGATACCCGGGCACCGGGCGCGCAATGCGCGGCGGCCGGTACACGAGCGCCTGCGCGTCTTCGTGCGCGTCCTGCCCTTGCGTGGTGAGATCCTCCATCCTGTCGAAGCCCTGGGCGATGCGCTCCGCCTCCCGGGCTACAAGCGGTGATTCCATGCCCACGCCCTCCCTCCTCCGCCCTCGCGATTCACCACGATCCTTTCGAGCTTTCTCCCGACGATCCTGCCGATCATCCGTCCCACAGGTCTCACGCACCGCATGAACACTTCCTGAGTGAGACATATGAACCGCTTCACAAGGTACGTCATTCGGCGCGTAGGGTTTCCCTCATGAGAATCATGACGACGATCCCGGACAAGAACACCACAATGGACAGCAATGCAAAGGTACTCCGGATCCCCAACAGGTCTGCACCAAACCCCAACAAAATTCCGCCCACTGCGTATCCCCCGTCGCGCCACATGCGATAAACCCCCAACGCCGCACCGCGCCAGGATGGATGCGAGGCATCACCAACCGCTGACAGCAGCACCGGATAGACCAACGCAGTGCCGACGCCCATGAGCACGGCCATCGTGACCCAGGCTGCAAACGACTGAGCGACAAGTATGAGGGCGGTGCCGGCTGCATTGACCAACTGCCCGAGTACAATCGGGAATTTCCGCCCGATTCGATCACTGAAAGCCCCTGAGCCGAGTTGCAAGACACTCCACGTAAATGTATAGATGCCGCTCACCAGTCCAATCTGGGCATCCGTCATATGAGCGTTCGCCATCTCGACCGGTACCAGTCCCCAAATCGCCGTATCGCTGAGCTTATTCACGAGTCCAGCCTGACTCAACGCGAACAACGTCTTGTCCTGGAAACTCACCAATCTCCATACCTTGCCGAGAGACAGCATTTCACTTGATTCCGTGGGATGCGGATGTGCCTGCAACTCAAGCCTTGCGAACGGCAACGTTTCTCGGATGGTCACAAGAGCCATCATCAGGCCAACGAGCGCGATCGCCTCAGAGAGTAGAAAGGGCGCCGGTCTTGGACCATAAGTCGAAGCTAGGAATCCCGCACCGGTGCTAATCAGAGATACCCCTATGTAGCCTGTAAATTCATTCACGCCGAGGGCCAATCCTCTACGCTTAGGTCCGACCAGGTCGACCTTACTGGTGACGGTCATGGACCACGCGAACCCTTGGTTCGCTCCGAGAAGAAGATTCGCCAGAACCACCCACGTCCATGACGGCGCAAAAATGACAAACAGCGGTACTGGAATTGCGAACAGCCAACCTAAGATCAGGACCGGCTTTCTCCCCCACCGGTCACCCAGTTGACCAGCGACGAGATTCAGGGGGCCTTTGACGAGACCAAATGACATAATAAAGGAGAGGAGTACGGCCAGTGAAGCCAAGTGAAACGTTCGCTGGCCGAGAACTGGAATCACAGTTCGTTCGATGCCGAGCATGGCGCCCACAAACGCATTGTTGATTGCGAGTAAAGTAAATTGGCCAATGTTAGGGCGTAAGCCCAGTTGCAACTGTCGAGTCGACATCGTGTATCCCTGCTTCAGGCAAGTGCGGAATGGGGGCGTGTTCGATACACGCTCCCGCTTGCGACAACAAACTACGGTGCTTCACTGAGCCGTAGATCCGTGCCCAGAAGTGAGATGTGCTCAGGCGTGTGACCGGGTGTGTGAAGGTGCTGAGCCTCACGGATGTACCACTCGACATCGCCCACGCGATCGAGGACAATCCCCTCGCTCTTGCTACCGCAGCCGAACAGATACGAGATGGAAATCGGATCCTCATGGAGATAGTGCCGAAAAATCATGCTGATCTCCTCCCACCTGGCTTCTGCCAAAGTGTCGCAGACCTCACGGATTGCATGCCTGACAACATTCGTTCAGTTCGCATGAGCGAGACGATTCCACTCGCGAACCCCGTCATCGAGCCGAACCACGTCGAAACCGTGGCGCCGAAGAAGGTGTACGGCCTCTGGCGCGTACAAACAGTAGTGACCGCGGCAATACACCACGATTCGCTTGTCGCGAGGCAGTTCGGAAATCTTCGATTCCAGTTCATCGATGGGGATCGAGAACGCTCCGGGAATATGGTCGTATTCGTATTCATCCCTGGGACGCACGTCGACCACCACCACATCGGGACCCCCGATAAGCGACGTCAATTCGCTCATGTCCATGACATCCTGCGCCTCAAGCGCAGCCGTCCACTCGTCGCGTAGCCGGACAATATCGGAATAGAGCCACTCCCCAACCCGCTGAAATTGCAAGATGAGATCTTCAACTTTCGAATCGGATAACTGGTAGATCGACAGATTGCCCCTCTTCTCAAACTTCACCAGCCGACATTCGAGCAGCGTCTGCAGATGCTGCGAGACGTTGGCCACACTTTGCAGTGTTTCGCGAGCCAATCTCTCCACAGACTTCGGCCCGTTGGACAACAAGTCCAACAGTTCAACCCGCAACGGACTGGACAAGGCTTTTCCCAGGCGAGCCAATTCAGCGTACACAGCGGTTTTGAAAGGACGGGAATTGATCATCATCCCACCACCATTATTCAATTGATCAATTGAATACTAGACTGATTTTATCACTTCAGTCAAGCAAGTCGATCTCACTCCCCCTGTGTTTATCATGCGGCCGCACCGGGTCGCTTTGGTGTGACCTTCAGTGTCATTCCATCAAAGATGCAGCCCCCTAGGCATGCGGATGGAAATTTCATAAGATGGGAGTGCGAGCATAAGTTTACTTTTGAGGCCGTTGCAGCCGATGGAAGGGGGTGATTGAGTGCTGGTCCTTATGTACCTCATTTACATCGCACTTTATATTCTCACATCCATAGCCTTTTACCGACTCGCAAAAAAAGCTGGACTCGCGAGCATTGCCTGGTTCGCCTGGGTGCCTGTCCTGAACCTCGTCCTGCAACTCAAGATGATTCAGAAGAGCGCATGGTGGCTGCTGATTTTGCTCTTGCCCATCGTCAACGTGATCTTCTTCATCATCTGGCAGGTGAAGTTGTGCCGCGCGTTTGGGCACAGCGGCGCGAACGTGTGGTGGATACTGGTCCCTTTCGTGTACAACATCATTTGGATTGTGTGGGGCTTTGAAAACGAGACTCAGTACGTGGGGTTCTGGGCATGACGGCCCGACAGGCTCGCCTGAGCCCGGCGGGCCTTTTCCATCAACTGCACCCCTGATGGATGGCATCCTGTCCCTTTGGCCAAACAGATCGGCCGCATGGTAAGCACCATGAAGAGCGAGGCAACGACGCCGTATAAAAACACAATGCTCGGGAAAATTTCTTCACGACCAGAAGGGCCACATATCGCTTCAACGCGCTTGGGTATGCCAAATCCGCCAACGCCCGATACCCCCGTCTCATCGGCGCACCTTTCGCCCATCTCCACTAAAGCGGATCTGTATGGCCCGCCGCCATCTCCTGCAGGGCCGACGCGGTCACAGGCCGACCGTAGCGAAAGCCCTGCAGCCTGTTCACGCCTATCGCCCGCAGGAGTGCCTCCTGCTCCGCGGTCTCCACGCCTTCTGCAGTGACCTCGAGCCCCAGTTCACTCGCAAGCGCCATCACGGCGCGAATCAGCCGCTCATAGTACTCATTTGTGTACAGGCGCGCCACGTAACTCCGGTCAATTTTGATCCGGGTCACCTGAAACCGCCGCAGATACGCGAGCGACGCGTACCCCGTGCCAAAGTCGTCGAGCGCGATGCGAAAGCCTCGTTGACACAGCGACCGGACCAAATCCTCCGCCGCGTGCTCCATCAGCGACTGCTCCGTCAGCTCGATCTCGACGTCTTCCGGCTTCACGCCGTGCTCGGCGACCGCGCGCGAGAGGTCGTCGACGAGATCGCCGTACAATTGGCAGTCCTGCGCGGAGATGTTCAAGGAGATGGTGAGCGACAGCCCGCTCTCCCGCCACGCCGCGAGACTGGTGATGGCCTCCTCCATCACGCGCCTGGTGATGGCCGGCATCAGCCTCGCTTCCTCCGCAACCGGGAGAAACTCGCCTGGCGACAATTCGCCGAACTCCTTGTGCCGCCAGCGCACGAGCGCCTCCGCGGACACCAACTCGCCCGACTTCGCGTCCACGACGGGCTGGTACACCACGTACAACTCGCCCCGTGCAATGGCGCGAGGCAATTCGTTCCGCAGGCGATCCGCCCGCGACATGGCCGCCGCAATGGACTCCCGGTAGAAGCAGACCTGGTGCCGCCCTCGCCGCTTCGCGCGCTGCACCGCGAGCTCCGCCTTGCGCAGCAACACGTCCGGGGTGGTGCCGTCTTCGGGAAAGAAGGCGATCCCGACACACGCGCCGAGATCGAAACGATGCGCCCACGCATCCACTTCGCGGCACGAAGCCATGAGCCGATTCGCCACGGCGAGGACATCCAGCTCCGGACCGGCGTGCGCCATGAGAAGGGCGAACTCGTCCCCGCCCAGGCGGGCCAAACAGTCCGCGCTGCGCTTTTCGGCCTGCCACCCCCGAGCCACGGCGCGCAGCACGTCGTCGCCCGCGCGATAGCCGAACGCGGCGTTCAGCGCTTCGAAACGGTCGAGATCGATGTACAAAAGCGCGAGGCGATCCGCGTCTCGCTCCGCTGCCCGCACCGCGTATTCGAAGTAGTCCATGAAGTAGGCGCGATTGAGGACCCCGGTGAGCGCATCGTGGCTCGACTGGTGCGCGAGGCGCCTGCGCAAGTCCCGCTTTTGGCGCAGATCGAGAAACAGTTCGCGGTACGCAAAGGCGGAGAAAGCGAGGAGGAGTGCGGTGCCGATTCCTGCAATCCAAAGCGTCACATAAAGCGGACGCGAGGCCATGGCGCGGAGAATGGGCAGGCTGTCCACCCCGATGGCTCGTTCCCAATGCGCCAGCGTGTGCACCCCGCCCGCGGCATCGTACACAATGGCCGCCACCATGGCCAGCACCACCACCTGCATGCTGACCACGTACGCCAGCAGCCGATATTCGGTCGCCAACGGCTTCAACAAGAGCCACTTGAGCCACGCCCGCATCGATTTCGGCCCCCCATGCGGAGCATGCGTATCGATGTAGTTCGTGCTTCTAAATGCAAAATCCTTCTCTTCGCAAAAAGCGCGACGAAGGCCCGCCGCCTCAGACAAGGCGCGGGCCTTCTCGCCATGCATCGAGCTCACTTAGGTCTCAGGACTCCGCGGCACTCGATTCCGCCGCATACCGCTCGCCGCGGAGGATGCGCTCCGTCGGATAGACGCGACGCACTCGCGCCACAATGACGGCGGCCAGCACGCTCTTGATGAAGTCGCCGGGCAAAAACGGCCACACGCCGCCTGCCAGCGCGGAGCCCCACGGGTGCAGCGACGGCACCACGTGCCGCAGCCACAGCACGCCCGGGATGTAACAGACGAGATCGCCCAGCACGAACAAGATGGCGATGAGCTTGGCGATCTCGCCGCGCGACCCGGGCCGCACCCGCGAGATGGCGAGGCCCGCGAAGAGCGCGCAGAACGGCCAGCCCCAGATGTAGCCGGCCGTCGGGCCGAGCATGAGGCTGGGACCGGCGTGACCGCCGATGAGCGGCAGGCCGATGAGATCCAGTACAATGAGGAGCACGAAGGTCAGCGCGCTGTACCATGGCCCGAGCAAGCCGGCGCACACCTGCACCACAAGCGTCTCGAGCGTGATGGGCACGGAGCCGACCGGAATCTGAACCAGGCTCAGCACGGCGAAGATGGCGATGAAGAGCGCACAGAAGATGAGACCGCGAACTTTGGCCATGGAACTTGATCACTCCTCCGAATCCATGTGATATTGTTAACCTACGAGTGGATTATAGTTGACAATAGGAGCAAAAGACAACCTCGAATGCGAGCGGAGGGCGCCTCATGTTGAACTCACCTTCGAACGTGTCCACGCGGCCCAAAGACGCGGCCCAAATGGGACCTCCCGCGCTCACGTGGCGGCGACTGACCGTCTCGCCCCCTGGGGCTTCGAAGCCGGTTTTGCGCGACGTGTCCGGTGAAATCGCCCGCGGGCGCATCGTGGCGTTCGTGGGCCCAAATGGCGCCGGTAAGACCACGTTTTTTCGAGCCCTGGTCGGATTGGCGCGGTTTCAGGGCGAGATGTACGTGCACGGTCAGCCGTGGCGCGAAGCGAGGTGGCGCGTGCAGATGGGCTTTCAGCCGCCCGCGGCGAGCTTTGTCGGGCAGACGGTCGAGGAGGAACTCGCGGTCGCCATCGCCGCGCGCGCCGCGCACCTGGGCCATCCGGCACCGGACCGGCGCGCGCTTCGAAGCGAGATTCACGAATGGCTGCAAACCGTCGGACTCCAGGTGCAGCTGGATCGCCCGGTCGACGCGCTTTCGGGCGGCGAAATGGCGAAACTTGCGGTGGCAGGCGCACTCGCGTCCGGGGCCGACGTGCTCCTGATGGACGAGACGCAGACGGAGCTCGATCCCGACGCGCGCGTCTCCATGCGCGCCGTGTTCCGACAGCTCGGGCAGACCGGGCGAACCGTGCTCCTCGTCACGCACGACATGGACGACGTGCTCGCGGCGGACGCCGTCGTGGTAGTGAAGGACGGCGCCATGTGCGGGCCGATATCGCCCCGCGCCTTCTTTTACGGAGCGGACGGCCAAGCCCCTTGCGACGATCTCGGCTTTGCGGCGCCGTACCTCGTTCAAGCCGCGCGCCGGATCCGGGAAGCGACCGGAGCGGACTTCGCGCCGCTCACAGAAGACGAGTTTGTGGAGGGATGGCGGCGTGCTGTTGCAGGTGAAATCGGCGACTCTCGCGCGCAGAAAGGCGCCGATTCTGTCGAATATCTCGTTTGAAGCCTGTGCCGGCGAGTGGATTGTGCTCGTGGGGCACAACGGCTCGGGCAAGTCGACGCTCCTCGACGCGCTGGCTGGCGTGTCGCAGCCCGTGGCGGGCGAGATCCGATACCGCGCGCCTGCAGGAGCCACGGACGTGCGGCGAACGTACCTCCCGCAAGCGCCGGAGCGGCTGCTCATTGCCACTTCCGCCGCGGACGAGTTCGCCGCAAGCCTGCGGATGCCAAGCGCCGACGTCCGGCGCGGGTGGGGCGAATGGGTGGTGCCGCGGCTCGCCCCCTTCGGCCTCGGCCATCTGCAGCCGGACGATCTTCCGTCCCGCATGTCGACCGGCATGCAGCGCAAGTTTGTCTACGCCATGGCGCTCGCGCGGCCTGGCGAGGTGCTCCTTTGCGACGAACCGACGAGCGGGCTCGACGCGCCGTCTCGGGCCGAACTGCTCGCCGAGATCGCGCGATTTGTGCAACAAGGCGGCCTTGCCATCACGGCCCTGCACGATCTCGACGAGGCGCTGTTTTCTGCCACCCGCGTACTGGCGCTCGCCCACGGCCGCCTCGTCTTCGACGGGACGCCGCAGGCCTTCGCGGAATCCGCGGCGGCCTTGGAGCGAGACGGCGTCCCCCTTCCGCCGTCGGTGCGGCTGGCGCTGGCCATCGCGTCCGCGGGCGGGCCAAAGCCTGGCCTCTGTCGCCCGGAAGATCTCGCCGCCCGCCTCCTGGCGTCACCCGCTGTGCAGGATGGAGTGAGGTGCTCCGAAGAGGCGTTGAGCCAGGAAGCCGGGCCCGTGCCCGCGGCTGCGGGCGCCTCCAGCGACTTGGCGTCCGCCTCCATGGACATGCCGCCACCGGAGGCCAGCGCTGAGAGCCGTGTGGGCGCCTTTCACCCAGCCCTGCGCTGGCTGTCGCTGACCGCAATCACCATCGCCATTGCGCTCGTGCACCGGCCTGCAGGCGATCTCGTCGCCGTGCTGGCCACCCTTGCGCTGCTCGCCGCCCTGCGCGCGCCGCTGCGCACGAGCCTGCGCCTGACGTGGACCTGGGTGAGCTTTGCCGCCCTAGCGTGCGCCGTGAGCGGCCTGCAGCTGGGACCGCCCTTCCATGCGCTCTGGGCCTTTCATGCCGCCACGGCGAAGCACACGTTGCTTGAAGTGGTGCCGTATTGGTGCTTCTTGCAGATCGGCCAGCTGGCGCTCGCGCGATTTTCGTCGCTCCAATTTGCGGCGCTCGTCGACGGCGCCCTTTCTCGCGTCGTGCCACACCGGCAGCGGCTTTTGGCCAGTTGGTTCGGCGCGCTTGTCACCCGGTTCATCCCCGCGGTCGAAGTCATTTACCGGGAACAGTGGTACGCCTACCGGGTCCGCCTGCAAAACACCGGCCGTCTCCTTAGCACCTCGCGGGCGCTCGTGGACGTGGCGAACGTCATCGCGCCGTTTGTCATCCGCATGCTCCGATTCGGCGAAACGACGGCGGATGCCATGGAAGCGCGCCGGCTGTTTGAAGTTCCGCCTCCCTCCGCCTTGCTGCCCGAGTGGCGGGTGCGCGGCCGAGATCTAGGCGTGATGGCCATGGCGCTCGTGAGCATCGCGCTCCTCGTCTGGACGCGCTGAAGCCCGGCGAATGGCATCGCCGGGCTTCCTCTTAGGCGTCTGGAGTTGCGCTTGTGGTCCTCACATCGAGGTCATGATGTTGAGCGTCGAGCCGCCCCACGTGTACTTCAGGCCGAGATCGTTCAGGATCTTGGCGACGTCCGACATCGCCATGAACGTGGTAGGCTTGTGCGAATACGGATCCACGAGGACTGTGCCGTTCGCCATGCCGACCGCGTGGCCGTTGATGTCGAGCGTGATGTACCCACCGCTGAACTTCGAATTCCAGTTGTACGATCCGCTCGTCTGGATCATCCACTCGTGCCCGTTCCAGCTGTTGTGAATGTTCAGCTTGTCGAGCACCTGCATCACGTACCAGATGGGCACGTACTGCTCGCTCTGATTCGTGGCCGGGTTCACGCCCCAGACGCCAAGCGGCATCTTCCACGCCTGGCCGTTCACCTCGAGCGAGATGCCGGTCCAGGTCCACGTGTCACTTGCGCTCTCGAACTTCGTGGGGAATTGTGCCACGATGGCGGCGGAGAGCGCATCGCCCGTCATGAACATGTGATTGTAGGACATGGCGAACTCACTCGCGGAATCCGCATAGTCCTTGTTCACGTAATCGTTGAAGGTTGCAATCAGCTCGTCGATATGCGTCTCGAGGCCGTCCTCCACCGCCTGGACGTTGAGGTTCGGGTTCTCGCTGCCCAAGAACTCCGCAAAGTGGACTTTGTAGTCCTCCAGGGCATTGACGGCCTGCTGGCGACCACTCGCGTCATTCTTGGCCGTCGCCACCACGTAGTTCACAAAGTCATTGATGTGATCCGTCCAGAGCTGCTTATATTCCGCCCCTGCTTGCGCGCCGTACACGGAGCCATACGCGCTCGACAACTGATCCGTGTTTTGGCCGAGGACGCTGGCGAGCGCTTGAAAATCGCCCGCTCCGCTGTATCCGGCCTCCATGGCGAGGTTGGCGAGATCGGCATGCAGGGCCAGAAGCTGATCCAGGGTCACGCGCAGGTTAGCGGCCGCCGTGTCCGGAGAAGAGATTCCGAACTTCTGCGGGAACTGCTTCACGATGGCGCCGGCGAGCGCGTCACCCACCATGAACATGTGGTTGTACGCCTGCACAAGCTCCTGAGCCATGTCGCTATAGTCCTTGTTGACGTAGTCGGTAAACGCGGTCAGAAGCTCTTGGACGTGCTGGCGAAGGCCGTCCTGCACCGCCTGCTCGTTCAAGTATGGGTTCGCGGAAGCCAGGAACTTGGCAAAGTTGACCTCATACTGCTGCAGAGCGTTGAGCGCGGCTTGCTGGCCTGCCGGATCGTTCTTGACGGTGGCCACGACGTAGTTTACGAAATCCTGAATATGAGCGTTCCACATCGACTTGAATTCCTGACCTGCCTGAGGTCCATAGACGGAGGCAATGGCATTGGACAGGGCGTCGGTGTTTTGGTTCAGCAGGGAAACCCAATTTTTGTAGTCCGGCGCGTTGTCATAGCCTGCCTCCATCGCCTTGATAGCGAGCACGGCGTGTTGCGCGAGCAGGTTGTCGAGGCTCACCCTCAAATTGATGGCCGCGTTCGCCGTCACCGGCGCCGGCTTGACCGGCCACATGTTGGAGGTCGTCCCCGCCATCGCGACGCTCGACATGCTCCCCAGCGCAATCGCGCAGGCGGCGGAAGCTCCGAGCCATTTGGCCTTGTTTTGCATGTTCACTTCGACATCCCTCCATGGGTTCTGTGGAATCTTTCACTCGTGTCTACGGATGAAAGGGTAGGTTGGATCACTTCTTCATTCGATTTTTCTCGAAGAATCGCTATCATGGTTCCAATTTGAATCCAGAAGAGAACAAAATCAACGGGAATACCCTCATCGTAGGGGTCCGATGGATTGAGGAAGTAGCTGCCGCCCTGAAAGAAGAAGAAGTTCATCACCATGAAACTGGCGACGGCGAGCGTGACAACCGCGATGGCCTTCTGAACCGGCGACAGCGGGCGAAACCACGCGACGGCGCCGAGCGCGAGCAGGAGCACGCCACTCGCACACTCGCCAACCATCACGAGCCAAGCGAACAGTTGCGCGTCGGGGACGAACACGTGAGACAAGAGCGACACGTAGAAGCCATACGGCAGGCCGTGCTCCGCGGCCGCGAGTTGACCGGCCAGCCCCTGCGCGAAGTGATGAGCGAGCACCTTGTCGAGTCCAGAGATGAGCCATTCATACCCGACGAGAAGCAGTACAAACGCTTGGTACCGGTGGGAGCGCATCAGCCGCCCTCCTTTCTGTGACACTCGCCTAAGGATACGAAGGGGGTCGGCTCATGGATCACACGACCGACGAAATGGGCGGAACATAGAGAAACGCCGCCCAGACCTTGGACGGCGCTCTCGAGTTCATGTGAGGTTTTTTGGAGAGGGCAAACGTGGGTATCTACACATCCTGCGATGGAGGGCGGCGATTTTCGCAAACGGGGGGATTCTGCTTGACATCCACCCAGAGGCTCGTCTGCTCCAACAAGGCCGCGAGTTGGAGAAGCAAGTCTTCTCGACCGCGCGCAGCCACAACCTGCACGCCGAGCGGAACGCCCGTCGAGGACCTGGACAGTGGAAGCGACATCGCCGGCTGACCGGTCAAGTTGGCGAGTTGGGTGAACGGCGTTCGCATGAGACTTGTCTGCACGAGCTTATCCACGATCCCAGCCCGCTTGAGCAGCCGCGCGATGCCCCATCGATGCGACCACCGAGCGAGCTGCTCTTCGCGCCATCCAAGCGACAGCTCGCCGATGCGCGCGGGCGGCATGGCCGTCGTCGGCGTGAGATAGACGTCGTACGTTTCGTGGAACACTTCCATCTGCGCGGCCGCCTCGTCCCATGTTCGCAGACGCGCGACAAAGTCGGCAGCGGAGACGAATTGCCCTATCGCTCCGAGGAGCCAGGTGGCGGGTTCCACGTCGCCCGGCCGGGGTTTACGCCCCAAGACGCTGCGAAGAGATTGGAGCTGAGCCGTTCTGCAATTCATGGACAAATGTCCACTTCTCGCTTCCTGCTTCCACGACCCATGACTAGCAGCCCAAGGCCGCCCCGCCAGAGGGATCTCCACAGGCGTCACTTCCCGCGGAACTCGCGGTACCAATTCTCAAAAGATTTTTCGCTGCGTTGATGTCGCGGTCATGCCGCGTGCTGCACGCCGGGCACGTCCACTCCCGCACCGACAATGGCAGCTCGCTTATCACGTACCCGCACGCCGAGCACGTCTTGCTGCTCGCGTAAAACCGTGGTGCCACGATGAGTTCCGAGCCGTACCACGTACACTTGTACGTCAACATTCGTCGAAACTCGCCAAAACCCACGTCCGAAATGGCTCGCGCCAACGCTCGATTCTGCACCATGCCTCGCACATGCAGGTCTTCGATGACGATCACTCGCTTGGTTTTCGCGAGCTCCGTCGTCACTTTGTGCAAAAAGTCCTGCCGTATGTTGCGGATCTTCCGGTGCAGCCGGGCAAGCGCCAGCGCCGACTTCCGCCGATTTCGCGAGCCTGGTTTCTTTCGGCTATGCCGCTTCGATAACCGCCTTAAGCGGCGAAGGTATCGGGCGAGCGGCTTTGGCGCCTCGATTTTCGTCCCGTCGGACAACGTCAAAAACCACGAGACCCCCAGATCCACATCCACCGGCTCGCCCGAAGGTGGAACAGGGTCGGGGAATCTCCGTTCTGCCGACAAACTCACATACCAACGGTCCGCCTCCCGCTTGACCGTCGCCGACAGGATTCGGCCTTCGACATGCGGTTTCTCTTTCAGCCGAACCCGCCCGAGCCGAGGCAGTTGTATAACGTTGTCCAAGACGCGAATCGAACCCGTCAGGCGAAACGAATCGTCGCGACCTTTTTTCTTGAACCGAGGGAATCCCGCCTTGCGCCCCTCCTTCAACCTGCGAAAAAAGTGTTGAAACGCGCGATCCAAGTCCCGCAACGCTTCCTGCGGGGCGCATTTGGAGACCTCGTACATCCACGGGAAGTCGGTTTTCTTCAGGCGGTTGAGTTCCCGGTGCTGTTCGATGGCGTTCGTGCTTTGCCCCGTCTCTTCATAGAGCGCGATGCGTCTGGCAAGCCCCCAATTGTACGCAAATCGGGCCGCACCTGCGTGCTTGGCAAGCAGGCTCCGTTGCATCCGATTCGGCGCCAACTCATACCGATACGCCCGATGAATCTTCATGCTCGAGAACCTCCAAAGCGCGCTTGGCGCGATGACGAGCGGAACGTCGCCCGTACAACCGCGCGCAAAACGACGTGAGGACTTCGATCATGTCTTGCACCAAGTCGTCTTTGACCTCGTCTGACTCCACGACGAGGATTCGTCGGCCTTGAGCCGCCAAAAGCCGCCTCGACGTATTCAAACCCGAACCGCATGAGCCGATCCCGATGCTCCACCACAATCGTATGCGCATCTGGATTGGACAGTAGTTTCATGAGCTTCGGTCGATGTCCGTTGAGCCCGAGCCGATTTCCGTGACTGCCTTGACCACGACAAGCCTCTGTTCCGTTGCAAATTCCATGAGTCGTGCGATTTGGCGATCCAAATCGGCTTTTTGATCGACGCTTGACACGCGGGCATACAAGGCCACGGCATTCTCCGTGGAAGACTCGGGTTCGTGAACAAGGATGGTGCCCGAAGGAGTTTGCTCAAAAGGCACGGGCATCCGGCCTTCTTTTACCCAACGCCAGGCGGTCTTGTACGTGATTCCATTCTTTCTTGCCCAATCACTGATTTTCATAGAAATAAAATACATCAAATGTACATGATTGTCCATCATTCAGTGAGCAGTTCTTGACCCCCACCTCCCCGAAATACATCCAGATGTAGCTTTGGGCCAGCTGCCGGCCGTCGACCGGCGCCGTTCGCTCTTCCACCTCGTGGCCGAGCGATTCAAGGAGCCTCACCGCGCGTACCACCGCCTCGGCGCACGCCGGGTCGACCGCTGTGCCGAGCGGAGACTCCGTGGTAAACGCGATGCGCAGTCGCTTCGGCAACGGGCGGTGGATCACGTCAAGGTATCGGTCTGCCGATCTCGGCGCCGTGAACGCCGCCGCCTTCTCCTCCATCACGAGACAGTCCAAGGCGGCCGCACTGTCACGTACACTTCGCGTCAAGACGTGATTGACCGACGCACCGAACCAATGGCGCCCGAGCTTAGGCCCCACAGGCGTGCGCCCGCGCGTCGGCTTCAGCCCAAACAGGCCGCAATACGCCGCGGGGATGCGAATGGAGCCCCCGCCGTCGCTCGCTCCCGCCATCGGCACCATGCCCGCGGCAACCGCCGCAGCCGAACCGCCGCTTGATCCGCCCGGCGTCACCTGCAAATCCCAAGGGTTGCGCGTGGGCCCGTAGTGCCTTGGCTCCGTGACGGCCATGAGCGCAAATTCCGGCACATTGGTGATACCTAGGAAGATGGCTCCGGCGCGTTTGAGCTGCCTCACAAAATGGGAATCTTCACTGGCGATGTGCGACGCATACGCCTTGGAGCCAAACGTCATCGGCTCGCCTTGGATCTCCTGGTGCACGTCCTTCGCGAGCACCGGCACGCCAGCCAGCGGTGCGTCGAGGGGCACGGTGTCCGCCTCGGCGAGCGCCTTCTCATAGCGCTTGTGAATGACGGCGTTCAGCTTTGGGTTCAGCGCTTCAATGCGCTCGATGGCCGCCTGAACGAGCTCCCGCGGGTGGACCTGTCTCGTCCGCACCAGCTCCGCGAGGCCGAGCGCATCGTGATCCGTCAAGAGGCTCGACACCCCAATCGCCCCACTTCCTATGGACCGTTTCAGGGTGGATGCCTTCAATGTCCCCGCAACAAATTCCTGCCTCGGCACTTGCCTCACATCGGCTTGCCATCAGGTGGAGAGCTGTGCCTTGAACACCATCGTGCCTAGCGGCCGCACGTCAATCGCCTTTGGCTCCAGCGTCACCGCCACGACATTCACCGGTTCGTTCGGCATCAGCGAGGCAAACACGGCGTTCCCCTGCGCGTCCGGGACAAACACACCGGCGGACTGCGGCGGCTGACCGTTGTGAATCACCCAGACCTGGTAGACCTGCGATCCGACCGGTCGCTTCAAACCGTGAAAGCGGATGAGCATCTCTTTACCCTGAGGCGATTCAATAACCCACATCTGCGCGCTACCCATCCCTGCCGTCGGCGCGAGCTGAACCTGGGTCTTCACCTCGCCAATCGTCTGGTACGGGGCGACGCGATGCAGCGACCAACCGAGCCCTGCTGCGACAAGCACCAGCGCGGCCCAAGGCGCCATCCACCACGTCCGAATCCGGCGCCGCTCGCGGCGCGACGACCAAGCTTCAACCGTCGATTTCGAATCCGAAGCTGGCTCGAACGCAGATGAGAATTGCACGGAACGCCAGTCGTCGGTCGCGCGGTCACGCGGCGCTGCGCCCTCTTTCGAGGCCCGTGGCGATGCAGATACGCCCTTCGCGCCGCTTTCCGCGTCCATCTCCTCAAAGACGGCTGCCAGGACGCGCTGACGCAACTCGGGCGGCGGCGACACCTCGTCGAAGTCGTACAGCATGGCGTCGGCGATGGGTTTCATCTCGGCCAGTTCGGCCTGGCAGTCGGGGCATGTGGCCAGATGTTCCTCGAACGAGCGCCGTTCAGCTTCGTCGAGCCCTCCGAGGACGTAGAGCGCACACAGTTCGCACACCTTGTCAGCCACGGCCCTCCACCTCCCATCCGACGCCCTGCAATTCTTCGCGCAGCTTCTGCATCGCCAGCCGAGCGCGGCTCTTCACCGTCCCGAGCGACCAACCGAATCGTTCCGCGATTTCGTTTTGCGTATATCCCTGGAAGTACATCCACTCGACAACCTGCCGCTGCTCCTCCGGGAGCTTGGCAAGGGCCTCCCGGATGCGGGATCGCAAGTCGCTTTGCTCCGCCACGCGATCCGGCGTGGGCCCGTGATCCGGCAAGATGGGAAACACGTCTTCGCCCGACTCGTGCTGTTGGCGCCGCTCGCGGCGGTGCAGATCAATGGCGGATCGGCGCGCGATGGTCAAAAGCCAGGTGGAAACCTTGCCCAGCGCGGGATTGTAGGCATGCGCCTGGCGCCACACCTTAACAAACACGTCCTGCACAATCTCTTCGGCGTGCGAGACGTCTCCGGTCACACGGTAGGCGAAGCTGTACACGAGGCGCTCAAAGCGGTCATAGAGCGCTTCGAGCGCGTCGCGCTGGCCGCGCGCGATGGCGGCAAGCAGCATGTCGTCGGACAGCTCACCGTTCATGTCCACTCTCCTCAAACGGACGCTGGAGTTGGTTGTGCTGTCAAGTATGATAGTGGAAGCTGCCGCACGGGACAAGCTGGAGGCCATGGCTTGCCGCTCCTCAAAGACCGACGTCGCGTTTCACGGAATCATACGCAATGAAGGCCACATGGGATCAGTGGACGCGGGTGATGAGGCAGGGACGGGCGCTCAGAGGAAGGTACTTGCGAACGCGCGCCAGGCTCGAATGGGCAAGCGACGCCCTTCTGCAAAAATCCCACGGGGCGGTGCACCCCGCGGGATTTTTATGGTCGATCGCGTCGACTCCAGAGCCTCAGGCTTCCACCAGTTTCAACACATCCGCCTCGGTATCGGCCTCGAGCGCCTGGGCCGCTAAAGCCTTCGCATCCTCGTAGCGCGTGTTGCGCACGACGTCGCGCACCTTGAGGATGGAGCCGGCGCTCATGCTGAATTCGTCCAGTCCCAGGCCGAGGAGAATCGCGGTCGCGCGCGGATCCCCCGCCAGCTCGCCGCACATGCCGACCCACTTGCCCTCGGCGTGCGCCCCATCAATGACCATCTTCACCAACCGCAACACGCTCGGGTTGAGCGGCTGGTACAGGTGGGAAATCCGCTCGTTCAGCCGATCGCACGCCAGCGTGTACTGGACGAGATCGTTCGTGCCGATGGAGAAGAAGTCGACTTCCCTCGCCAGGCGATCCGCCATGACGGCCGCCGCCGGAATCTCGATCATGATGCCCACTTCGATGTCCTCGTCGAACGGCACGCCCTCTTCGCGCAGCGCCTGCTTCGCCGCCTCGAGTTCGCGCTTGGCCGCCCGCACCTCCTCCACCGTCGCGATCATCGGGAACATCACGCGCAGCTTGCCGTAGTGCGACGCGCGCAGGATGGCGCGAAGCTGCGCCGCAAACAGTTCCCTTTGATCCAGGCAGACGCGGATGGCCCGATACCCGAGGAACGGGTTGTCCTCGTGCGGCAGGCCGAGATACGGGATGCCTTTGTCACCGCCGACGTCGAGCGTGCGCACGATGACCGGGCGCCCAGCCATGGCCTCCGCGACTTCCTTGTACGCCGCAAACTGCTCTTCCTCCGTCGGCGCGGTCTCGCGGTTCATGTATAGGAATTCAGAGCGGAAGAGCCCTATCCCCTCCCCGCCCTGAGCCAACACCTGCTCCACTTCGGCCGGGGTGCCGATGTTCCCGGCGATCTCGACCCTGCGGCCGTCCGGCGTCACGGATTCGGCGTCGCGCAGCGCGGCGAGGCGCGAGCGTTCCCCCTGCTGCCGCTCCACTTGCGCCGAGAAGCGCGCCAACTCCTCCTCATTCGGCTCCACAACGACGAGTCCCTCGCTCCCGTCGACGGCGAGCACCTGCCCAGATTCCACGTGCGCCGTGATGTCTCCGAGCCCCACCACCGCTGGGATGCCGAGCGATCTCGCCATGATGGCGGTGTGCGAGGTGCGCCCGCCGATGTCCGTCACAAACGCGCGCACGAGCGCGGGATCCAGTTGGACGGTGTCGGAGGGGGCGAGATCGCGCGCCACCAGGACGACGGGCTCCGCGAGATCCGCGAGGCTCGCCCTGTCCCCGCCCTGGAGATGGCGGAGCAGGCGGCTGCCCACGTCGCGGACGTCCGCCGCGCGCTGGCGCATGTACTCATCGTCGAGCGCGTCAAACAGGCCCACCAAGGTGTCGATCACGGTTTTCACCGCCCACTCGGCGTTGACGCGCTCCGCCTCAATGGCTTGGCGAATCTGCCCCGTGAGTTCGGGATCGTCGAGCATCTGCGCGTGCGCGACAAACAGCTGCGCCTTCGCCTCGCCGAGCTTTTCCAGAGCCGTCTGGCGCAACGCCGCGAGTTCCTCTTTCGCGGCGGCGATGGCGCGCTCGACGCGCGCCCACTCGGCCTGAGGATCTGCAATCTCCGCGCGCTCGACGGACGGCTCTCTCGGGGCGACGAGCCACGCTTTCGCCACCGCTACCCCGTCCGACGCGGCCACGCCGCGATACACCGTGCCCATCTTGGTCACCTCACTCGCCGAACCCGGAGGCGACAAGATCGCACAAGGCTGTGACGGCCTGCTCTGCGTCGTCGCCCTCGGCCTCAATTTTGATGACGGTGCCTTGCCCAATGGCGAGCGACAACAGGCCGAGAATGCTCTTGGCGTTGATCCGCTTGCCCTTCGCCTCTAAGAAAATCTCCGACTGAAACTTGTTCGCCTCCGCCACAAACAGCGAAGCCGGCCGAGCATGCAGCCCGGAAGGGTTTTTGAGTTCGATTTCTCGCTGTGCCTTTGCCATCTCCATAACCTCCTGTGGATTTGCCTCTTCTTAATGGATACGGGCTTGCAGTTCTTGGTACGCGGCCATCACGGCGCGAAGCAGCGCCCCGTCGAGGCCGCACACCGCGCGCACCACCTGCTCCGCGCCTTCCGCGGAAATCCGCCGCTGCAACTCCAGCGAAGCTTCATCGTGCTCGTCCAGGTAGCACAGCGCGGACGCGATGGCCCGTTCGATGGCCGTCGTTTCGCAGCCCGCTTCGGCGGCCGCCAAGAGTGGGCCCACCAGTCGTTCGCCTGGCGCCAGCTTGCGCAGCGGGTCGCGGGCGACACGCGTGACGTGATCGACCACGTGTGGGTTCGCGAAACGGGTTCGCACCTTCGCCGCGTACGATGTGAGATTTGCAACATCGAAGGCGGGGTGCCGATGCGCCAGCCCGCGCGCCGCTTCCTCCTGGAATCGCGCGGCGTGCTGCTCGATGTCCGGTTGCGAGAGCGCCTCGCCGATGGTCGCGATGCCGAGGAGATGCGCGAGATAGGCAATGGCGGCGTGCGCCCCGTTCACGAGGTACAGCTTGCGCTCCAAATACGGAACGAGATCCGAGACCCACGAAATGCCGTGCGGCGCGCCGCGCACGGGACTCCCCTCGACCACCCACTCGTAGTACGACTCCACCACGGCGTCCAGGGCATCCTCCGCGTGTCCCTCGCGGTTTGGAGCGATGCGATCCACCGCGGCGTCTAGGAAGCGCACGCGCGCATCCAGGAATTCGCGCAACGCATCGTCCGCCAGCCGCTCGACGTGACGGCGCAGCTGGGACGTCGCCCGCACCGCGTTTTCGCACGCAATGACCACCACGTCGCCTTCTCGCCCGGCTCTCATCCGCCGGCGAAATCCTTCCACCAACACCTCGGCCACGCCTTCGAGGTGGCGAATGCCGACCGCCGTCGTGATCCAATCGCTTGTCGCCGCAAGCTCGACGCACCGCTCAGAGCCGAGCAGGCACGCGTCCACGCCTTGCACCTCGACGACGCGCTTTTCTTCGCCGAGTTCAATGACGCGGTAGCTCCGTTTCGCCGCAATCTCCTCCACGAGGCTTGGCACGACGTCCGCAAACGTCACTTGAAAGCCGGCTTCTGCGAGCAACCAGCCGATGAATCCGCGGCCGATGTTGCCCGCGCCAAAGTGCAGCGCCCGCCTCATGACGCGCGCTCCAGAATCTGCACAATCTCGTCGGCCGACGACGCCCCGACCAGCTTCGCGACGTTCGACTCGTCCATGCAGACCGTGGCGATCTGCGAAAGCAGCTCCATGTGCTCCTCGCCCTTGCCTGCAATGCCGATGACGAGCCTTGCCTTCTCCCCGCCGAAATCCACGCCATCCGGGTACTGCGCCACCACAATGCCGGATTCGCGAATGTACTTCACCGAGTCCGGCATGCCGTGTGGAATGGCGATCCCGTTGCCGATATACGTGGTGGTCGAAGCCTCGCGCTCGAGCATGCTGTCGACGTACGGCGGCTCGACATGGCCGAGCTCCACGAGCATGCGACCAACCCGGCGAATGGCCTCTTCCTTTGGCTCCGTCCCCACATTCAGCGCCACGTGGCGCGCGTCCAATTTCACCATCTTCATTCACTCCCCTTGGCGAACCATCGCGTCGTACAGACGCCGCCGAATTTCCTCTTCGTCGGCGCTTTTCAGCGCCTCCGCCAGCGTCTCCGATTCGACCAAGGCCGCCGAGATGCGGCCGAGGCCGTCGATGACAACTGGGTCCTCGTGCACCGGGGCGAGCAGCACCAGGAAGACCGACACGGGCTCGTCCTCCGCCACTCCCCGCATCCATATTGGCCGCTCCAAGCGGTAGACGCCGACAAACGGGCCGTCGATCCCGTCGGTCCTCGCATGCAACACAGCAAGCTGCCGATCCGGCAGTACGACGCTCCCCAACCGCTCCCTGCGCTCGATGGCCTCCGCAATCGATTCGGCGTCGGAAGCGCGCCCTTGTCGGACGAGATCGAGCCCGACGAGCCGAATGACCTCGCCCACGGTCTCCGCTCGAATCGCGGCTGTCCTGGCCAAAGAAGCGAGCCGCGAGGCCCACTTGGATGTGCCCGTCAGTGTCTCTCCCGGCTTGAACGAGGTGCGCGCAGGCCGCTCCATCTTGGCAAGCGCTAGCCGAATCGCGCGGAGGTCCTCCTCCGTGAGAAATGGCGACACGACCACCGCAGGCACGCCTGACTCCGGCAGCGAAACGGTGGACAGGATGAGATCGGCGTTCACGTGCGCAGCGGATTTCGCCGACGCCACCTCCTGCACCGAGATCTCGGGCAGCTCCTTGCGCACACGGCTCGCAAGAAGCCTCGCAGAGCTGAGCCCGTGAGGGCAGACAATGACGGCGCGCCACTTCTCCTCCGCCCATCGCCGCTCCCGGGAGGCCCCAAGGTGCATGACGAGAAAGCCGATTTCCTCATCCGGCAGCCGAAGCCCATGCGCGGCGAACACCTCGTGCGCTGCCGATTCCGCCGCGGAAAAGAGATCCGGATACCGGGCCTTGACCTCCTCCAGCAGCGGATTTCGAATCGGCAGGCCAGCACGGACGCGATCGAGCACAGGCGCGAGGTGCTGCGCGAGCCCACTCACCAGCAGATGGTCCGACGCAAACGGCAGCCGCGTGATGTCCTCGACCGCGCGCACGAACCGATGGGCGAGATCGAGCGCGGTCACGTTGGACGGAAGCAGCCGGAAATCGTCATCCAGGCGCACGCGGAGGCCGGCGAGGTGCCTGGCCATATACCGGATCTCCGGTTCGGTCGAGACGGCCGGAAGGCCAGTCGCCTTCGCCACACTCGACAAGAGTTCCTTCGCGAGCGCAACATCGCCAGGCCTTGCGCTCTCGTCCAGATCCGTTCCGCGCACCAGCCCTCGTCTGGCGACCCGCAGGCATTGGATCACCGCGTACAGCCAGACCTCAAACCGATCCGCCTCCTCTACCGGCGGCTCCGCGGCGCCCAACACCGCCTCCACGGCGTCCGCGACGGCCGTGAGCACCGGCTCTTGGACAAATTCAACGAGCCAGCGCGCGACGGGATGGCTGAGATCGCCTTCTCGCGTGGTCATGCGAGCCAGTTGATACGGAGAAATCTGCTCGTAGACGATGTCAGCCATGGTTTCGCGCCTGGCCACTTCGCTCCCTTCGATCAATACGCCGAAACCCTGCCTGCGCACGAGCGTCAGGTGACGAGCGCGCAGCCATGGGGCGAGATCGTTCAAATCGCCGCTCAAGCTCGCGGGCGCGGCGTCGAGGACCTTGCCTAGATAGGCGAGTTTGAGCGGCCCCGGCTCCGCAAGAAGCCACAGGGCCAGAAGCGCAGCGCGCTGCCGCGGCGTGATCGCCGCCGTCCGCGCGTTCACTGAGCCCAGCGCCGCTTCAATGCGCTCCAACTCCTGCGGCGAAGCCAGGAGGCACAACCGCCCTCCCTGGCTTTCGATCCGCGCCCGAATTGGGCGCAGCCAGCCAGCGACGGCGCGCAGATCCCGCTGCAGCGTGCGGCGGCTGACGTCCAAACGGCGCGCGACCTCGGAAGGATCCACGCCTTCCGAGTGCCGCACCAGTTCGAGGAGCAGGAGCTTTTGGCGATCCGTCAGTTCGTTCGCCATGCCTCATCCCTTCAGACGGTTCAGGTCCTCAATCAACTGATCGTACGTCGCCTTGTTCAAGAAGTTTTGTACCAAATAAATCTTCGCGTTTGGCGCGACCTGCCGCGCCCGCGTCTCGAAACTCGCCTGCGTGAACACCACCTCGGCCGTGGGCGGCAACTGGTTCACCGGCACGTGATGCACAGGGATGTCGTAGCCAGCCTCCTGCAGCCGCTTCTTCAGAATCGACGCGCCCATTGCGCTCGATCCCATGCCGGCTTCACACGCGAAATACACGGCCTGCGGGACTCCTGCGAGCGCCGCTTCTTCCGCCACAGCCTGCGCCGTGGGCTGCGCGGACGGTGCAAACTTGGACTGAGACTTCATGTCCTGCACCACGGCCTGGGCGAACGCCAAGGTGCTCTCGTCCATCTCGTCTCGAGACCGGCGGATGAAGAAGGAAGCCACCAGGAATGAGACGAGCGCGCCCACAAAGATGCCCGACAACACGGGTACGTAGCCGCCTTTCGGCGTCATGGCAATCTCGGCGAAGATGCTGCCGGGCGACGGCGTCGCCACAAGGCCGGCGTGCAGGACCATGAAGGTCGTGTCCGCCGCCATCCCGCCCAAGATCACGGCAAGCACCAGAATGGGCCGCATCAGCACGTACGGGAAGTACACCTCGTGAATGCCGCCGAAGAACTGAATCAGAATTGCGCCAGGCGCCGACTGCCGGATGGCCCCCTTCGCAAACGCCCAGTAGGCCATGAGCAGGCCGAGGCCCGGCCCTGGATCGGTCTCGAGAAGGAAGAAGATGGACTTCCCGGTCTCCTTGGCCTGCTCGACGCCGATGGGTTCAAGGATACCGTGGTTGATGGCGTTGTTCAAAAACAGGACCTTGCCCGGCTCGATAAAGATGGCGATGAGCGGCAGAAGATGCGCGTTGGTCACCCACACGGCCGCCGCGCCCAACCAGGCCGACACGCGATCCATAATGGGTTGCACGGCCAGAAAGCCGAGGATCGCGAGCGCACCGCCCAGAATGCCTGCGGAAAACGTGTTGACCAGCATCTCAAATCCGGCGCGGATGCGCCCTTCCACGGCGCGATCGAACTGCTTGATCAGGTAGCCGCCGAGGGGACCCATGATCATCGCACCGATGAACATCGGCTGAGACGCGCCGATGGCCACTCCGGCCGTGGCGATGGCGCCGACGACGCCCCCGCGGATCCCGTGCACGAGACGCCCTCCGGTGAAGCCAATGAGAACCGGAATGAGGAATGAGACCATGGGAGAAACCAGTTGATCAAGCTTCGCGTTCGGGGTCCAACCCGTGGGAATGAAAAACGCGGTGATGAGCCCCCACGCGATGAACGCGGGAATATTAGGCATGACCATGCCCGCCAGAAAACCACCGAACTTTTGCATCGCCGCCCGAGCTCGGCCGCTCGACGCAATCGGTTGTACTGCTACCTGGGTCGCCACGTTACGCCCTCCTTCGACAGTTGTAATCGCTTTCTGTCGAACAAGATACATACGCGCGTGGCGCGCATCAACGCAAACAAATTCAGGCCTGACACGGGACACCGCGTCAGGCCCGAAGAGTGCCGTCAGGGCGAGGCTCTTTCGTCATTCCGTCACCCTGAGGACAATTTTTCCGATGTTCTGATTGGCCTCCATTCGTTCGTGCGCGGCGCGGACGTCGCGCCAGTCGTACACCCGGTCGATGACCGGCGCGATCTCGCCTTTGGCCAGCGCGTCGTAGGCGAACGCCACAAACGCTGCTGTGAGCTCGATCTTCGCCTCCAAGCTGCGGGAGCGGAGAGCGGTCCCGATGATCTGCTGCCGCTTCGCGAGGATAAGGCCGAGATCAAACCCGTCGACCTTCGTGCCGCCCATCGTGCCGATGACCACGAGCCGCCCATCGACGGCCAGCGCGCGCAGGTTGTCGTGGAAGTAAGGCGCCCCTACGAAATCGAAGATGATGTCGGCGCCGCGACCATCTGTCTCCCGGCGCACAAAGTCGACGAACGATCCGTCGTGGTAATTCCATCCCGCCTTGGCGCCGAGCTCGAGGCACTTGGCGATTTTGTCGGCGCTACCCGCCGTGACAATGCTATGCGCCCCCGCGAGGCGGATGAGTTGAATCGCCGACGTGCCGACGCCACTCGCCCCCGCGTGCACGAGGACCGTCTCCCCTGGGCTCAGGCGTCCGAGCACGAACAGGTTCAGATAAGCGGTGAGAAAGGTCTCTGGGATGGCCGCGCCTTGTTCGTACGAGAGGTTGTCAGGCAGCCGAATCAGCATGCCAGCCGGCACCACGGCGTACTGCGCGTAGCCGCCGCCGGGCAAGAGCGCCGCGACGCGATCGCCCTCGCGGACCGAGGTCACGCCTGGGCCGAGCACCTCCACGTCCCCCGCCATTTCGAGGCCCAGGATGTCCGACGCCCCCGGCGGAGGCGGGTAAAGGCCGCGCCGCTGCAGAAGATCCGCGCGATTCAGAGCAGTCGCTCGAACGCGCACCAGCACCTCGCCGGGGCCGGGCTTTGGCGTCTCCACCTCGCCGATTTCGAGCACCTCCGGCCCGCCGAACTGCTTCATGATGACCGCGAGCATGTCGTCGCCTCCCCTTCGTTCACCATCGTATCACAGGGACGCGGTCGCACCAAAAGCATCCAGATCGATCTCGCCCCGCTCCAACTTCTTGAGCACCTGTAGGTACAGGGGGCCTTCCACCTCCAGGACGCGCGCCCGCAGACGTTCGGGCGTGTCGCCCGGGAGAACGGGGACCTCGACCTGCGCCAGCACCGGGCCGTGATCGTACTCGTGATCCACGAGATGGACGGTCGCGCCAGTGACCGATTCGCCGCTCGCGATCACGGCCTCGTGCACGCGCATGCCGTACATGCCGGGCCCTCCGAACTTCGGAAGCAAACTCGGATGAATGTTGAGGATGCGGTTTCGGTAGGCGGAGAGCGTCGCAGGTCCGATGCGCTTCATGTAGCCGGAGAGGATCACCCATTCCGCGCCGTGGGCGCGCAGTGCCTCGCACAGCGCCTCATCCGCCTCCCCTTGGCCGCCGCAGCGCTTCTCGTTGAGGATAGCGGTCGGGATGCCCATCTCGCGCGCATACGCGAGCGCCTCACTGCCTGGATTGTTGCTCACCACGAGTACCGGATCAAACTCGATTTCGTGGCGCGCCCGGGCCGCAAGCAGGTAGCGCATGCCGGATCCGTTGTGGGAGGCGAGGAACGCGATTTTTCGCATCGGCGACTATTCCACTCCTTTGAATGCGTGTATCCTGAAAGAGAATCTGCAAACGACGAGCGAGGACGATAGCATGACACCATCGGATCGACTCAACCAACTTCCAGACGGCGTGTTCCAAGAGCTTGCCATCGCGGCCCACGAGCGCCGCAAAAAGGGACTCGACGTGATCGATCTCAGCGTCGGTTCGCCCGATCTCCCTCCGCCGCCGCACGCCGTCGAGGCCCTGATTCGCGCCGCGCGGGATCCGCGAGAATATCGGTACGCCATCACGGCGCTGCCGGAGTTCCACGAGGCCGTGGCCCGCTTCTACGAGCGGTACGGCGTGACCCTGGACCCCGAGCGGGAGGTCCTGCAGCTCGCCGGATCGCAGGACGGACTGAGCCACTTGGCGCTCACCTTTCTCAATCCGGGCGACGTGGCGCTCATCCCCGATCCTGGGTATCCCATCTACGACGCAGGGGTTCGGCTCGCGGGCGCACAAGTGGAGCCCATCCCGGTGGATGCCGAGACGCTCCAGCCCCGCTTCGACGCCATCCCAGCCGAGGTGTGGCGACAGGCGAAGATGATGATCCTCAACTTCCCGTCCAATCCAACGGCCGCGATGGCGACGAGAGGCACGCTCGAGCGGGCCGTGGCGCTGGCGAAGCAGCACGACCTGCTGCTCGTGCACGACTTCGCCTATTCGGAGCTCGTGTTCGACGGGGTTCAGCCCATCAGCATCCTTTCGATCCCGGGCGCCAAAGAAGTAGCCATTGAGTTCAACTCGCTCTCGAAAACTTACAATCTCGCGGGCGCACGCATCGCGTACGCCGTCGGGCGCCCGGACGCGCTCGCCGCGCTGCGCAAACTGAAGTCGCATATCGACTTCGGCGTGTTTCTGCCCGTGCAGCGCGCGGCCATCGCGGCACTCACGACGCCGTGGGACGGCTACGAGCATCAGCGAGCCGTATACGCGGAGCGGCGCGATGCGCTCTGTGAAGCGCTCGCCGAAGCCGGCTGGCCTGTGCGCAAACCGGCGGCCACGATGTTCCTGTGGGCCCAAACGCCGGGCGGGCAGCCTTCCTACCCGTTCGCGCTCGCGCTGCTGAAAGAGACCGGCGTGGCGGTCACCCCAGGCACCGCATTCGGGTCCCGCGGCGAGGGGCATGTCCGCATGGCGTTTGTCCACGACATCCCCGTGCTCAGGGAGGCTGCGCGGCGCATCGGTGCGTGGCTCCGCCAGCAACGCGGATGAACGAGCATGCGCCCACGCGTCCGCACACTGGCGCGTGCGGTGCACATGCCCGATGCGCTTCACAGCCGCCTGTCACATGGCCTGCCTCACCACATCGCCGCGAGCCCGCCGTCGATGTTCAGAGCGACGCCCGTGACGTACGACGCCGCGTCAGAAGCGAGAAACGCGATGACCCGCGCGGCTTCGTCCGTGTCGCCGATGCGCCCCAGCGGAATGTTGTGCTCCGGGAGCCGCGAAAACTCCTCCCAGGTCAGGTCCGGCCGCTGCGCCTTCCACATCTTCTCAATCTGATCGCTTCGAATCTGCCCGATGCACACCGCGTTCACGCGGATCCCGTGCTTGCCGAGGTCCTTGCTCATGGCCTTGGTGAGCGCGATCCCGGCGGCACGCGAGACAGACGACGGCAGCGACGACGGCCCAGGCGTCTTGCCGCCAATCGCGGTGACATTGACGATGGCGCCCCCGCGCTGTCGCTGCATGTGCGGCACCGCGCGGCGCGAACAGCGAATGGCGGCAAACAGCTTCAGGTCGAGATCGCCCTGCCAGTCTTCATCGCTCACCGTGAGAAAGTCCCGCGCGTTGGCGGTCCCCGCGTTGTTCACCAGAATGTCGATCCGGCCAAACGCTTCCGCGACCGCGTCGATGAACGACTCACACGCCTGCGCCTGGCGCACGTCAACGGGCATGGCGAAGACGCGCCTCCCCGACGCCTGTTCGATGGCACGCTTGGCCTCTTCGAGAGCCGCTTCCGTGCGCGCACAGATGGCCACATCGGCGCCCTCCATCGCGAGCAACGTCGCGGTCCTCAGTCCAATGCCCTTCGAGGCGCCGGTGATCACGGCGACTTTGCCTTTGAGCCCAAGCTCCATGTTCCTCGCTCCCCTCTTGGCATGTCACCCATCTCCTCCAGTGTAGCGGATGCCGGGCGAAGAACGCGAATGAGCGCCTGGGCGCGCCATAATCCAAAGCCGATGGCCGCACCCACACAGTTGAACAGAATGTCGTCGACCTCGAACAGCCGGTAGGGGATGCCGATGCGAGCCGAGATGATGAGCCCGGCCACCTGAAGAGCGGACCCCGCGAAAAACGACACCATGAGGACGAGGGACAGCCGGCGCATCGACACGTACAGGGCAGGGAGCGCCGCGCCGAGCGGAACAAACTGCGCAAGAGAGCGCGCGAAGATCTCCCAAACGCCCGTGCGCACATTCAGCGCGTTCCTCAGGGTCTCCCAAGGAGACAGGTCGATCTCGGGCCACGACGGCACCCCGTGCAGGGGGATGGGAAAGAGCGCGGCGTCCACCAGCCACAGCGCGTAGAGAAACAACGCTTGGTGCGCGCACAGTGCGCGCCACTCGAGGCGCCACCGGTGCACCGCGGCGCGCACCACCCAACAAGCCGTGTACGCACCCCAGAACATAAGGCCGAAGGGGAGAAACGTGATCATGCATCTCCTCCTGGACTTGGCATCCGGAGGGGATGCCTCGCCCTCCGGTCCCAGCATGGCGATCCGCACGGATCATAACGCAGGAATGCCGCGGACGTCATGAGTCTTGAGACCCGTCTTTGGATAGCGAAGACGCCCATCTCACAGATCTTTCAGAGGATTCGGGCTCACGGATCACGAGTGCCACACCCCCGAGGATGAGCAGAGACCCGAACCAAAAGGAGGGCGTCACATTTTCCCCCAGAACGATCCATCCGAGCGCGGTGCCCACGAGCGGCTGCAGAAAGAAGTACACGCCCCCTGCGCCCGCGGGCATGCGCCGCAAACCCTCGTTCCAGAGAAGAAACGCACCGGCCGTGGACAACACGCCGAGGTACAGGATCCCCAGCCACACCCACGTGTGACCGAGGAGGGCCTCGAGGCGCGGCATGTGCGGCCAGCTGACAGGCGTCATCACAGCCAGGGCCACGAGCATGGCATACGCCGTGACGACAATGGACGAATATTCAGAGGGCACGCGCTTCACCAGCACAGACTGAAGTCCCCAGGTCACGGCCGCAACAAGGAGAATCAGGCCACCCCAAGCCTCCCGGCTGTGCGCCTGGTGGCCGAGGCCTATCATGACGATGACGCCGAGCGTCGCGAGGATCACCGACGCAGCCCGCCTCCACGTGATGGCTTCGCCAAGAAGGACGCGCGCGAAGATGACCATAAACGCGGGCGTCCCCGAGGTGATGACCGCCCCCATCTGCGCCGTCGACCATTGGGTCCCCACGAATTGCGCCCAGATGGAGAGCGCGTAGCCCACGAGGCCGATGGCGACCACCGTGCCAACATGGCGCGCCGACATTCGCCAGTTCACCCGCCGTACAAGACCGACCGCACCAAGCGCGAGCGCGCCGAGCGCGTACCGCAGCCAGATGAGCGCCGACGGATCAACCCAATTCATCACTGCCTTGCTCACCACATACGTGCCGCCCCAAAGAGAAGCTGCAAGCGCCAGACACAAGGCGCCCATCCAGGAAGATTTCATCCCCATCCCTCCGCCCGTTGTGTAGTGGAACCTGGCGAAGGGTTGTGCCCTCGCCTTCAGCGTTGGACACGGGGCACGTCGAGTTCGAAGCGCGCTGGCACTGTGGCCACCTCCCGTCGCCTCCATCCTACCGTCCTCGCCCCAGCCTGTCGATAACCCGCAGCAACGAAAAACACCGCTCTGTACGAGCGGTGCGCGAGTCCATCCGTCAAGCGCGAGCGAACGATCCGCTCTTCGAATCAACGGGCAAAAAGGCGGAGAGGATCGCCCCGACGATGGGAACTGCCATCAGGATGTAGAGGACGCTTGTGAGGCCGACGTGATCGGCCAAGACACCGAAGAAGGTCGCGCCAATCCCGCCCGCGCCCACGCCGAAGCCGATGGTGAGCCCGGACGCGAGCGAGACGTTGCGCGGCAACAGCATCTGCATGTAGACTACCGTGACCGCAAACGACGAGAGGATAAAGAATCCGAACGGCAACAGCGCCACGGCAGCCCACGCGCCGTGTAGGAACGGCAGCCCGAAGGCGAACGGAATGGACAAGAGCATCGACAGAAACAGAATGCGCTGTTTCGGCATGCGATCCGCGAGGGCGCCGCCGATGAACGTCCCCAGCGCGCCGGCCCCCAGAAACACGAACATGAGGGCATCGGACAGTTGATACGACATCCCAAATTTGTGCGCATAGTAGAATGGCATGAACTGCGCGATGCCAATTTGGCACCAGGAGCGAAGCACAATCACGACCACCAAGAGCGCGACGGCGCCGATCCGATTTTCGCCCTCGATGGTCCTGCGCACCTTCGCATAGTCGCGAAGCGCCGCCTTGTACCACGGATACAAGCGCAGCGTGAACACCAACCCCAGCGCCACCCCTATGAGCATCCAGAGGATGCTGTGAAGACCAGCCGAGAGAATGAACAGCGACACGATGAGGGGCCCAATCGCTTGGCCGCCGTTTCCGCCGACCTGAAAAATGGCCTGTGCGAGGCCCTTCGCCCGGCCCGCCGCGAGGTGTGCCACGCGCGAGGCCTCTGGATGGAACGCCCCCGACCCCAGGCCGCTTACAGCCACCATGAGAAGCAGCACGCCATAGCTGGGCGCGATGCCGGTCAACGTGATGCCCAGGGTGGACAGAAAGAGCCCCAAGGGCAGCATCCACGCCTTCGGGTTTCGATCCGCCCACGCCCCAAACAAGGGCTGCGCCACGGAAGACGTGATATAGGACACAAGCACAATCAGGCTGATCTCCGTGTAGTTGAGGTGAAACAGAGGCTTGTACAGCTGCGTCAACGCCGGCACAAGCCCGGTCGTCGACAAGTCGTTGAGAAAGTGGGAACCGCTGATGCTCCACACGGCGTCCCGGTTCATCCGCCCCTTTTCGCGAACCGCCTGCACCACAGCCACGCACCATCACCCCTGCAGAATCTCTCTTTAGGAACGTCGAGGCGCAATCGCACCGCTATTTCGCATCACGAATCAAACGTCGAAAAAGCGGGCGAGCAGTTGGCTCACCCGCTCGCGCCGTCGCAGCGTTTCGCTCTGAATTCAAAATTGGATGTGCAGCGCCGCCAGAATGGCAACAACCACGCCTACTACAATACAATACCATCCGAATGGACGCAAGGCGCGGACTTCGGTGGTCTCGAAGTAGCGCATGAGAAAGGCCGTGCTGAGGAGCGCCATCACGCCTGCGCACAAGCCACCGATCAGCCCATCGTGAAACATCACGTGATTGTGTTGGTGCAGCATTTTCGGCACTTCGAGGATGCCAGCCCCGAGAATGACTGGCGTCGCGAGGAGAAAGCTGAAGCGCGCCGCATCCTCGTATTCGAGCCCGCTTGCCAAGCCAGCCGCCATCGTGATGCCGCTTCGCGAAAAGCCCGGGATGAGCGCGAACGATTGAACAATGCCGATGAGGAAGCTCCGGCCGTACGACAGATTCTCCATGCGAGTCGTCGTTCTCCTCCGCTTACGGCGCATGCCGTCGGCCCAGAACAGCACAACTCCGTTCACAATGAGGAAAATGGAGGCGGACAAAGCGGATGGGAACAATTCCTGAAGTTTGTGTTCGAAGATCTTGCCCAGAACCGCGGCAGGGATGGTCGCCACGATGATCAGGAGCAGGATCCGCCGCTCCACGTTTCTTCGCCGGTCGAAAATCGAAGCGATGAGATGGAGCCATTCCGGCAAGAAGTAAATCAGAAGCGCCAGGCCTGTCCCCAGGTGGAGCATCACGACGAAAGGGAGAAACTGGTTGGATTGTGAAAACTCCGTCCAACGTAACAGGTACGGCAAAATGACCGCATGTCCGACGCTCGAGATAGGAAATAGCTCCGTGATGCCTTGCACGATTCCGTAAATGATGACCTGCAGTAGGTGCATACAGCGCCTGCCTTTCTTTCGGAAGATGGGGTCTCGGTCCCATTGTACAAGAAGATTCGATCTCGCTCACCTGATCCCGGCCTTTTGTGCGGGACGCGATCGTGCTAAGCTCGAAGCGAAGCAAGAAAAAGGAGCGATAAAGGAGCGATGTCGCATGAGCAAAGTGGAGTCCGTGCTTACGCACTGGCACTCGCATCGAGACGTCCTCGCGCCGCTCGTGGATTCGGTGCCCGAGGACAAGCTCGACTTCAAGCCGTGGGACGGGGCGATGTCGTTTCGCGATCTCGTCTGGCATATTCTCTCGACAGGTGCATGGTTTGCGGCCGCGGCCAAGACCGGGCGCATCACAAACCAGCCCGAAAGACCCGATCTCAGCACGAAACAGGCGATCTTGCAGGCGATCTCGTCCTTGACCGACCGCACGCATGCGGACGTCGCGTCCGTGTCGGACGAACAATTGGAAAGCCTCGTCGACACGAAGGCGGTGTTTGGAGCGGATTTGCCGGTAAACGTGCTACTTAGCAGCATGATCGACCACGAAGTGCACCACAAGGGACAGTTATTCGTGTATGCGCGGATCATGGGCGCGGAGAAACTCCCATTTTTCGTGCACCGAGGATAAAGGGAGCAGACTCTGAAAGGCCTTGCGGAGTTGGATTCCGCAAGGCCCTGCTTTTGGGTTGGAGCGATAGTTGAGGGCCTTTCTCACCGGGTCCGGCTGTTCAACACCTGTCGCGAGGGACGTGCCCGTTCCAAGCGCCGGGATCGCCGCGCCCGACCTACCCTGGTGGTAGTCGAAGGCGACAGCGCCGCGTCAACAAACGGCTCTGACGCCTTGCGCGCGGCCCTCAGGGCGTAGAGGGATAAGCCGATGGAGACAAGCATGATTGCGGTGTTCAGCACGGTCACCGCGGTGTTCACCTGCGTCACGCGCGTGTTGATGTCGTTGGTCACCGTGTTTTCCTGAAGAGGAGTCAACGGACGCACGCCGGATCGCCCCTTGACGTCAGCGTACGCAGGAAAGGCGGTGCGTGTGCACGATGGGGCTCGTGCCAAGCTTCGTGCGAAGGGCGGGAGCAGGGCTTCGGCCTTCGGCCTGCAGATCTGCTCCCGCCCTTCGCACTTCGCTTCCATCTCGTCCTGGACAAGGATCCAAAACATCCGCAAAAACGACAAAAAGGCCAGGCTGATGTGCCTGACCTTTGTCACTCGCCTGGCAACGACCTACCTTCCCAGGAGGCTGCCCTCCCCAGTATTCTCGGCGCTGGAGGTCTTCACGTCCGTGTTCGGGATGGGTACGGGTGTTGCCCCTCCGCTATGGTCACCAGACCTGCTTCGCTCCATGCTCGCTCGGAGGGCTTCGGCCTTCGGCCTGCAGATCTCCTCGCTCGCATGTCGCTTCGCATCTGTATCGTCGGCGAAGCTCGGTTGCGAGTCGCTCTTTCAAGCGTACCCGCTCACGTCTCTCTTCGCCTCAGATTTCTCTGCGAAGCTTGCGTCCCGAGCCGGCGCTTCTGCGCCTTACTCGCTCGCAGTGTCGCTTCACATCTGTCTTCTTGGCCCTTGCCACCGTGCATAGGGAGCCTTTCAGGTGAAGCCCTCGACCGATTCGTATCTGTCCGCTCCACGCATCACTGCGCTTCCACGCCAGACCGATCTACCTCGTCGTCTTCGAGGGGTCTTACTTCCTTCACGGAATGGGATACGTCATCTTGAGGCGGGCTTCGCGCTTAGATGCTTCAGCGCTTATCCCTTCCCGACTTGGCTACCCAGCGGTGCCCTGGCGGGACAACTGGTACACCAGCGGTCGGTTCATCCCGGTCCTCTCGTACTAGGGACAACCCCTCTCACGTATCCTGCGCCCGCGGCAGATAGGGACCGAACTGTCTCACGACGTTCTGAACCCAGCTCGCGTACCGCTTTAATGGGCGAACAGCCCAACCCTTGGGACCGACTTCAGCCCCAGGATGCGATGAGCCGACATCGAGGTGCCAAACCTCCCCGTCGATGTGAACTCTTGGGGGAGATCAGCCTGTTATCCCCGGGGTAGCTTTTATCCGTTGAGCGATGGCCCTTCCACTCGGCACCACCGGGTCACTAAGCCCGACTTTCGTCCCTGCTCGACCTGTCCGTCTCGCAGTCAAGCTCCCTTTTTGCCTTTGCACGCTCCGCGCGATTTCCATCCGCGCTGAGGGAACCTTTGGGCGCCTCCGTTACCCTTTAGGAGGCGACCGCCCCAGTCAAACTGTCCGCCTGACACTGTCCCGCCTCGCGTCCTCACAAGGCCGGTTAGAACAACCGTGTCCCAAGGGTGGTATCCCAACGCCGACTCCACTCAGGCTGGCGCCCAAGCTTCTCCGTCTCCCACCTATCCTGTACATGGAACACCGTTGTCCCATATCAGGCTACAGTCAAGCTCCACGGGGTCTTTCCGTCTAACCGCGGGTAACCTGCATCTTCACAGGTACTACAATTTCACCGGGTCTCTCGTTGAGACAGCGCCCAAGTCGTTACGCCTTTCGTGCGGGTCGGAACTTACCCGACAAGGAATTTCGCTACCTTAGGACCGTTATAGTTACGGCCGCCGTTTACTGGGGCTTCGATTCGGACCTTCGGGGGTACACCCCCTAAGCCCTCCTCTTAACCTTCCAGCACCGGGCAGGCGTCAGCCCCTATACGTCGCCTTTCGGCTTCGCAGAGACCTGTGTTTTTGCTAAACAGTCGCTTGGGCCTTTTCACTGCGGCTCTTCCTCCAGGAAGAGCGCCCCTTCTCCCGAAGTTACGGGGCCATTTTGCCGAGTTCCTTAACGAGAGTTCTCCCGCGCGCCTTCGTGTTCTCCACGCGCCCACCTGTGTCGGTTTCCGGTACGGGCACCTTCGGCTCGCTAGAGGCTTTTCTCGGCAGTGTGAACGTCGGGACTTCGGTACTGTCCTTCCCTCCCCATCACAGCTCACGCTTTCCAGGGTGCGCATTTCACTACACCCCACGCTCGCTGCTTGGACGGCCTCTTCCATCCGGCCGCTTCCCTCGTCCTCCTGCGTCACCCCTTCGCTCAAGCGCCTACGGTGGTACAGGAATGTCAACCTGTTCTCCTTCGGCTACGCCTTTCGGCCTCGCCTTAGGTCCCGACTGACCCTGGGCGGACGAGCCTTCCCCAGGAAACCTTGGGCTTTCGGCGGAGGGGATTCTCACCCCTCTTTTCGCTACTCATACCGGCATTCTCACTTCCATGCGCTCCACCTTGCCTTCCGGCTCAGCTTCCCCGCACATGGAACGCTCCCCTACCATGTCGCCATCCCGAGCTTCGGTGTCCGGTTTAGCCCCGTTCCATTTTCCGCGCAGCGCCACTCGACCAGTGAGCTATTACGCACTCTTTCAATGATGGCTGCTTCTAAGCCAACATCCTGGTTGTCTTCGCAGCGCCACATCGTTCCCCACTCAACCGGTACTTCGGGACCTTAGCTGCGGGTCTGGGCTGTTTCCCTCTCGACTACGGACCTTATCGCTCGCAGTCTCACTGCCAGGTTCCTCGACATTGTGGCATTCGCAGTTTGACGAAGCTTGGTAGCCCTCGCGGGCCCCGCACCCCATCAGTGCTCTACCTCCACAACTCATCCCCTGACGCTAGCCCTCAAGCTATTTCGGGGAGAACCAGCTATCACCGGGTTCGATTGGCATTTCACCCCTACCCCCAGTTCATCCCCTGGCTTTTCAACGCCAGTGGGTTCGGGCCTCCATGCGGTGTTACCCGCACTTCACCCTGACCAGGGGTAGATCACCCGGTTTCGGGTCGATGCGGACGAACTCACGCCCTCTTCAGACTCGCTTTCGCTTCGGCTTAGGCTCCTCCGCCTTTACCTCGCTCGCCCGCATCACTCGCCGGTTCATTCTACAAAAGGCACGCCGTCACACCTTTCGGTGCTCCGACTGCTTGTAGGCACACGGTTTCAGGTTCTCTTTCACTCCGCTCCCGCGGTCCTTTTCACCTTTCCCTCACGGTACTCGTTCACTATCGGTCGCCAAGGAGTATTTAGCCTTAGGAGGTGGTCCTCCCAGATTCCTACGGGATTCCTCGTGTCCCGCAGTACTCGGGGTCTGTTTCCACCCTCGTGCGCGCGTTTCGGATACCGGGCTCTCACCGTCTCTGGCCGGCCTTCCCAGACCGTTCTCCTACGCACCCACTCGGGCTGGCTACCCTGCAGCTCGCCGCAAACAGCCCCCTCTACCCCGCATGCGCAACGGCTGCAGCCTTTCCCACGCATGCGGTTTAGGCTCCTCCGCTTTCGCTCGCCACTACTCACGGAATCGCGTTTGCTTTCTCTTCCTCGGGGTACTGAGATGTTTCACTTCCCCCGGTTCCCCGCTTAACGCCTTTCGGCCTTAAGCTGCTGGCGCTTCCCGCCAGCGGGTTCCCCCATTCGGACATCCACGGATCTCAGCCCGCTTACGGCTCCCCGTGGCATTTCGGCGTTCGCCCCGTCCTTCTTCGGCTCTTGGCGCCTAGGCATCCACCGTGTGCCCTTCCTAGCTTCACCTTGCCTTTCTCCCTATGCACTTGCCAAGGTCCTCCGAGAGAGCTCTCGCTCCCTCAAACTAAACACACCCAACCTCCCAAACCCGCAAGCCCCGTCCTTCTCCCTAGAAAGGAGGTGATCCAGCCGCACCTTCCGGTACGGCTACCTTGTTACGACTTCACCCCAATCATCGACCCCACCTTCGGCGGCTGGCTCCCCTTTCGGGGGTTACCTCACCGACTTCGGGTGTTGCCGACTCTCGTGGTGTGACGGGCGGTGTGTACAAGGCCCGGGAACGTATTCACCGCGGCATGCTGATCCGCGATTACTAGCAATTCCGGCTTCATGCAGGCGAGTTGCAGCCTGCAATCCGAACTACGAGCGGCTTTTGGGTTTCGCTCCGCCTCGCGGCTTCGCCTCCCTTTGTACCGCCCATTGTAGCACGTGTGTAGCCCAGGACATCAGGGGCATGATGATTTGACGTCATCCCCGCCTTCCTCCGACTTGCGCCGGCAGTCACCTGTGAGTCCCCGCCTCAACGCGCTGGTAACACAGGTCAAGGGTTGCGCTCGTTGCGGGACTGAACCCAACATCTCACGACACGAGCTGACGACAACCATGCACCACCTGTCTCCTCTGCCCCCGAAGGGAAGGTGCATCTCTGCACCCGTCAGAGGGATGTCAAGCCCTGGTAAGGTTCTTCGCGTTGCTTCGAATTAAACCACATGCTCCACTGCTTGTGCGGGCCCCCCGTCAATTCCTTTGAGTTTCAGTCTTGCGACCGTACTCCCCAGGCGGAGTGCTTATTGGGTTTCCTTCGGCACTGGGGTGTGTCCCCCCCAACACCTAGCACTCATCGTTTACGGCGTGGACTACCAGGGTATCTAATCCTGTTTGCTCCCCACGCTTTCGTGCCTCAGCGTCAGTCACTGTCCAGCAAGGCGCCTTCGCCACTGGTATTCCTCCACATCTCTACGCATTTCACCGCTACACGTGGAATTCCCCTTGCCTCTCCAGCACTCAAGTCAAGCAGTTTCCAGAGCCATCCCATGGTTGAGCCATGGACTTTCACTCCAGACTTGCTCGACCGCCTACGCACCCTTTTACGCCCAGTGATTCCGGACAACGCTCGCCCCCTACGTTTTACCGCGGCTGCTGGCACGTAGTTAGCCGGGGCTTCCTCACTCGGTACCGTCTCGCATGGGGCTTTCCACTCCCCATGCCGCTCTCCCCGAGCAACAGAGCTTTACAACCCGAAGGCCTTCTTCGCTCACGCGGCGTTGCTCCGTCAGGCTTGCGCCCATTGCGGAAGATTCCCTACTGCTGCCTCCCGTAGGAGTCTGGGCCGTGTCTCAGTCCCAGTGTGGCCGGTCACCCTCTCAGGTCGGCTACGCATCGTCGCCTTGGTGGGCCGTTACCCCGCCAACTAGCTAATGCGCCGCGGGGCTCCTCTCTCAGCGGCCCATCCGGGCCTTTCCCCGCAAGAAGATGCCTCCTCGCGGGCGTATCCGGCATTAGCGCCCGTTTCCGGGCGTTATTCCGGTCTGAAAGGCAGATTACCCACGTGTTCCTCACCCGTCCGCCGCTGACCTCAAAAGAGGTCCGCTCGACTTGCATGTATTAGGCACGCCGCCAGCGTTCGTCCTGAGCCAGGATCAAACTCTCAATCCAAGCGTTCTATCCTGACCTCTATCGCAAAGACTTGCGGGCTCGGTGGTCTCGTGTGTTTAGTTTTCAAGGAGCGATCCCCGCGCTGCCGCGCGGTTTTTTCGTGCCGCCTCGCGGGCGGCGAAAATGATACTATCACCCTCTCCCCCTCTGTGTCAAGCGGGATCGGGCAAGGAAATTTTTAGACCATGAAATGCACGGCGGGCGAAGGGCCGGGCCAGACGGCCCCGGCCCGCGCCTCGCACCCACGGCGCTCAGTCGTCCTGCCGGTCGCGCATGAGCGGGAAGAGCAGGACGTCGCGGATGGACGGCTGGCCCGTGAGCAACATCACCAGCCGGTCAATGCCCACGCCGAGCCCGCCTGTGGGCGGCATGCCGTGCTCGAGCGCCGTGAGGAAGTCCTCGTCGAGCTCCTGCGCCTCCTCGTTGCCCGCCTCCTTCTCGCGGAGCTGGGCCAGGAAGCGCTCGCGCTGATCGATGGGATCGTTCAGCTCGCTGAAGGCGTTCGCGTGCTCGCGGCCGACGATGAACAGCTCGAACCGGTCGGTGAAGCGCGGATCGTCCGCGTTCTTCTTGGCGAGCGGCGAGATCTCGACCGGGTGGCCGTAGACGAACGTCGGCTGAATGAGCTTGTCCTCGACGCGCTGCTCGAAGAACTCGTTCAGGATGTGCCCGTAGGTCATGTGCGGCTCAATCTTCACCCCGTGCTCCGCAGCCAGGCGCCGGGCCTCCTCGTCCGAGGTGACGCGGCGGAAGTCGACGCCCGTGTGCTCCAGCACGAGATCGGCGATGTGCGCGCGCTTGAAGGGCGACTCGAGGTCCACGACGTGATCGCCATACGGAACGTGGAGCTTGCCGATCACGGCCTTGGCCGCGTGGCGCACCATGTTCTCGGTGAGATCCATGATGTCGTGGAAGTCGGCGTACGCCTGGTACAGCTCGAGCATGGTGAACTCGGGGTTGTGGCGCGTCGAGACGCCCTCGTTCCGGTAGACGCGGCCGATTTCGTACACGCGCTCGAGGCCGCCGACGATGAGCCGCTTGAGGTGCAGCTCGATGGCGATGCGCAGGTACAGGTCCATGTCGAGCGCGTTGTGGTGCGTGATGAACGGGCGCGCGTGGGCCCCGCTCGCCACGGTGTGGAGTGTCGGCGTCTCGACCTCGAGGAATCCCTGGCCGTCCAGGAAGCGGCGGATCTCCTGGATGATGCGGGATCGGGCGATGAAAATCTGGCGCACATCCGGATTGACGATGAGATCGAGATACCGCTGGCGGTAGCGGGTCTCGACGTCCTTGAGCCCGTGCCACTTCTCGGGCAGGGGGCGAAGGGACTTGGTGAGAAACGTCACCTGCTCCGCGAGCACGGTGATCTCGCCGCGATTGGTGCGGAAGACGGTGCCCTCGACGCCGAGGATGTCGCCGAGATCGACGAGGTGCTGGAAGACGTCGTACGCCTCGGGGCCGAGGACGTCGTACTTGGCGTAGATCTGGATGTTGCCGGTGACGTCGTTCAGCACGGCGAAGGTGGCCTTGCCGTGGCCGCGGCGGGCCACCATGCGACCGGCGATGCGCACGCGAAGGTTCTCGCGCTCCAGTTCTTCTTGGCTCTTGCCCTCGCCGAAACGATGGATGTCGGCCGCGTGATGCGTCACATCGTAGCGGCCGCCGAACGGATCGATGCCGCGCTGGCGCAGGGCTTTCATCTTCTCCAGGCGATGTTGAATCAGCTCTTGCTCTTCCAAACCGACACGCTCCTCAGGAAAGTTGACCGGAATGATGACCCGGCGCTTCTTGTATCATCATTGGACAAAACGGCGCAAGTTGCAAACCGAAGGCTCACGAACGCCTCCACCCCCGCCAGTGCGCGGACAGTGGGCGATCTCGCCCGACCTCCGCCAGACATGCAAAGGGACGAGGCACAGAGCCTCGTCCGCACAACCGGATGCCAAAAGTCGGGCGCGCTGCCGCGGAATACGCTTACCGCTTGATCTCAAGGATTTTAAACTTGATGACGCCTGCGGGAACGTTCACTTCGACAATCGAGCCAATCTGCTTGCCGAGCAGCGCCTTGCCCACGGGCGACTCGTTCGAGATCTTATTCTCGGCGGGGTTGGCCTCCGCAGATCCCACGATGGTGTATTCCACTTCCTCGTCCAGGTCCAGATCCAACACCTTGACCGTCGATCCGATGCTGACGACGTTGGTGTCGACCTCGTCCTCGTTGATGACCCGCGCGTTACGCAGCTGCTTCTCGAGGGTCATGATGCGGCCTTCGATAAACGCCTGCTCGTTCTTGGCGTCTTCATACTCAGAATTCTCACTAATATCTCCGTAGCTGATGGCAACCTTGATGCGCTCCGCGACCTCGCGCCGCTTGACGCTCTTCAGGAGTTCCAGCTCCTCCTCGAGCTTGCGCAGGCCCTCGGGCGTCAGCAACACTTCTTTATCTGCCATGGCTGTCTCTCCTTTGCTCCCAGTCGATGCTTCAAGGCTCCCGGAATAGCGAGAAGCGTGCATGCCATCCCTGGCAGCACGCGCGCTGTGAGCCATTCAGGATACCATTGTCCGGAAAACGAAATCGTCACTCGCGGATCTATGCGCCATTATAGAGACGGCCCCACACATTGTCAACGTACCATCGCGCCCTGATCCTGCGACACGCGCAGACCATGCGGGTCCTTTTCGCTAGGTACCTTCGTGAAAGGCGCTCGCATGGACCGCAGGCTCATGATCCGCACCTGAATCACCCGCCGCATCCCACGCTTCGGCATCCTCACCCTTCGCGGGCCAGTCCCGGCCGCATAACTCATCCACGCCGACGGAGAGGGCGCTCGCGATGGCGCGTACGAGATGTTCCGTCGGCTGCCGCGTGCCTCGCTCGATGCCCCCAATGGTCGCGAGGCTCACGCCGAGGCCACGGGCGAGATCGGCCTGGGTCATCTGCTTCAGCTTGCGAAAGGCGCGCAGCCGCCTACCAAAAGCGTCCAACCTCATGCACCTCGTCTTTCTGGCGAAGGCGCGCCGCGAGATCGGCCCACGTCTCGCCGCTCGGGGCGAGACGGTGCGGGTTCAGATCCGCGAGCGGCACCATGACAAACGCCCGCTCCCACATGCGCGGGTGCGGCAGCGTGAGTTCCGGCGTATCGAGCACAAGATCGTCGTACAGGAGCAGGTCGAGATCGAGCGTGCGCGGGCCGAAGCGAATCTCGCGCGTGCGCCCGGCCCTCGCCTCGATGGCGAGCAGCGCGCGCAAAAGCTCGTGAGGCGAAAGCCGCGTGCGCAGGTGGACGGCTAGATTTAGGAAATCGCCCTGATCCAGGTAGCCCACGGGCGCGGTCTCGTACACCTGGGACACGCCCGCGATCTCGCCAAGCCCCTTGAGCCTCTCGATGCCGAAGCCGAGATGAACGATGCGCCTGCCGACGTTCGATCCGGCCCCGATGTACGCGTCATGAAGCGAACGATCCGCCATGCGCCAAAATCGCCTCCATCATCCGCACCACGCGCACCGAATCGCGCACGTCGTGGACGCGCACGATGTCCACGCCCGCCATGCACGCGTGCGCCACCACGGCGAGCGATCCGGCGAGCCGCTCGCCCACCGGCACGCCGCCGAGCACGTGGCCGATGACCCGCTTGCGGCTCGCGCCGACGAGCACCGGATGGCCGAGCGCCTGAAAGCGGCCGATCTCGGCGAGGCAGGCGAGATCCTGCTCGCGCGTCTTGCCGAAGCCGATGCCGGGATCGACGAGGATGTCTCGCGCGGGCACGCCTTCCTCGAGGAGCCGCGCGAGTGGGCGGCGGAGTTCTTCCACCATGGCGGCCACGGGGAGCCCGGGCAGCACCTCGCGGCGCGTGTGCATGAGCACGTAGCGCAGGCCGTGATAGCGCACGACGGCGGGCATGTCCGGATCCTGCAGCATGGACACGTCGTTCACGATGGCGATTCCGTACTGTGCGGCCCTGCGCGCGGTCTCGGCGTGGTACGTGTCGATGGAGATGGGCACCTTGAGCCGCCCCGCGAGCCGCTCGAGCACCGGTTCCAGGCGGCGCCACTCCTCGTCCGGCGAGAGCGGCGTGTGTCCGGGCCGCGTGCTTTCCGCGCCGATGTCGATGATGCCTGCGCCTTCCTCCTCCATCTCGAGCGCCCGAGCCACGGCCGCCTCCGGATCCAGATACCGGCCTCCGTCCGAGAACGAGTCCGGCGTCACGTTCAGAATCCCCATGACCACCGTCACGGCGCGCCCACCCCCTGCTGCTCGATCTCGGCAATCATCTCGTCCAGCTCCTCTCGCCCGAACGTGTACACGTTGCCGCAGAAATGGCACGTGAGTTCGGCCTGGCCCTGCTCATCGCGGATAGCTCGGAGCTCCTTGGCACCGAGGCTCAGCAACACGTCGCGCAGGCGAGGATAGCTGCACTTGCAGCGGAAGCGCACGTCCTGCATGGCTAGGATATGCGCGTCCGGGAAGAGCTTGAACAAAAGCGCATCCGCCGCCGGGTACTTCTCCAAAAAGCCCGTGACGCTCGGAACCTCGGCCAGGCGCTCTTCCACGTACGCGGCGTCCTCCTCCGTGTGCCCGGGCATGAGCTGAATCAGGAATCCGCCCGCCACGATGGGCACGTTGTCCGTGCCGACGAGCACGCCCGCGCCTACCGCGGACGGCGTCTGTTCGGACGTGGCAAAATAATAGGTGAAATCGTCTGCAATCTCCCCCGAGACGAGCTCGCTCGACGACGTGTAGTACGATCTCAATCCCGTATCCCGCACCACGTACAGGTGCCCCCGCCCGATGGCGCCGCCCACGTCCAGCTTGCCCTGGCTGTTCGGGGGCAGGTGCACGTGCGGGTTGCCCGGATAGCCGCGCACGTCGCCTGAGGGCAGCGCCTCCACCACCAGGTATCCAATCGGCCCGTCCCCTTCAATCTTGACCGTCATGGACTCGTGATTTTTGAGCAGCATCGCCATCATCGCGGCGATGGAGGCGGTGCGCCCAAGCGCCGCCGTGACCACCGGCCAAGTGTGGTGGCGCCTCGCAAGCTCGCGCACGAGCTCGGTGGTGTGGCAGGCGAGGACGCGCACGCGTCCCTCCCGCGCGATGGCGCGGATCACGCGGTCTTTCGTCATCTCCATTCCCCCTGCGCGACGGGCTCGCAGTCCCGCCGCCTTGTCTCACGCCTCACAGGTCGCAATGTGCACGTCGCGCGCAGTGGCGAGATCGATCTCATACGGTTCCACCGGGCGGCCCTCCGCATCCTCGATGACGCGCACCACCGGGTACTGCCGGTTGTGGGCCGACGGTACCACTACGACGCCCAGCGTCCCGTCCGACAGCCGCACCGACATGCCGAGCGGATACACGGACACCGTGGCGAGAAACGCCTCCATGACGCGCTTTGGCAGTTTGCCCTGCGCCGTGTCGTTCTCCAGGATGGCAAGGGCATCGTGCGGCAGGAAGGCCCGGCGATAGACGCGGTTGGCCGTGAGCGCCTCGTAGACGTCGGCCACCATCGCCACCTGACTGAACAGGTGAATGTCCCTGCCCACCAAGCGGTCCGGGTAGCCGCTTCCGTCCAGCCGCTCGTGATGCTGAAGGGCGATCACGGCCGATCTCACCGAGATATCGCCCTGCCTCATCAGGATATCGTACCCGATGCGCGCGTGCTGCTGAATGATGCGAAACTCCTCGTCTGTGAGTCGCCCCGGCTTCTGCAGAATCTTCCGATCCAGTCGCAGCTTGCCGACGTCGTGCAAGAGGGTACCAATGCCGAGATCGACAAGGTCGTGTCGGTTCAGGCCGAGCTTCAGCCCGAGCGTCACCGCGTAAAACATCACATTGACCGAGTGGTGGAAGAGTTCCCCGTCCTGCACGTACACGGTGCTCAGCTGATCCGCCGCCGCCCCCGTGGACCGTAGCTCGTCGATCACGTCCTCCACCACCGGCGTGAACATCTTCCGAATCTGAAACGCCCGCACGTGCGGCGCAAATTGGGTGACCGCGAGTTCATGAAGCGTGTCGTATGTCATGCCGAACAGGCGGATTTTGGTGTCTTCCCTCACCACTTCCCGGACCACAATGTCCTCCGTGGCCTTGTCCTCAATGCAGACCGCCCGCACACCGAGTTCTATGAGTCGGCGAATCAAGTTGTCGGTCAAGACCACGCCTCTCGCCAGCAGGGTGCGGCCCCGCTTGTCCGGCACGCGTTGTGCCAAAATGGAATTCGGTTTGACGTACTGTGTGGCCACCCACCTCACGGGGCGCATCCCTCCGCATGTCCTAACCCTGTTGAGCCGAACACCCTATCTTCATTCAAGGCGAAGTGGTCCAGATCCTGCTGCCCGCTCACACATTTCACCGCGGCGCAGCGCCAGAAGGGGACGGCCGGACCAGGGAAGTGCTATCGGAATGCTAGCACGACATGGGCCTGAAGACTCATGTTCGAATTGTGCGTCTCGGGTATAAGCGATATGTACATCCATTTCAAGACCTGCGGTGAAACGTCAAGTGGGTGACCAGTCGAACGAATTTTCGGGCCGTGAGAACCAATCCACAGGAGGAACCAGAACTGCCCCGGACTCTACGCTTAAGGTCATCGTCTCTGGGGATACCCCAGCGACTCAATCCCTGAGCTTGGCGCGTGCGTTCATGGAGAACTGGGTCTAAACCATTTCATACGGGGAGGACATTCTCATGAAAAGTCAGCGCTTTCTCCGCCTTAGTCGTACTGCTCAAATTGCACTGGCTGGTATGTCCGTCACTTGCGCATTCACTTCGACGGTCGTCCATGGCGCGGTGACTCCACTTGACTCAACCCCAACATATGAGTGGCACATCACTGGCATCGGGATGTGACGAACGCATGACACGGTCATCCAGACTCGTCACCTTCACCTCACTTGTCGCTTTGGTAACAGGGCTGGCCACGGGTTGCGGGCACCCGAGCGGCCCGACGGATCGATGGACCATCTTCAACAAGTGGCTGTATTCTGTGGTCACAGGCCCCAGCCAGACCATCACGATTCAGGCGAATATCACAAACCCTTACCGAAAAGAACGGCTTCCGCTGCAAGGTGCAGATCTGCACGCAAATGCGCTCCACCCCGTCGCACCAGTACACATCCAGACACCAGTACACATCCAGACGAGCGAGAGTCAAGTCGTATTCCAATATGCACTCCTCTGGAGCGCACGCGTTGCCGGCACCTATCGAGGCGATCCAATCGGCGTCACCGTTCGTCTTGCGACGGGAAACCGGTCCTTTGTTCTCGGTAAAGCGTATACCCGCGTCGTCAAGCACCCCGTCGATTGGCTCGCGCTCCCCTACTTATCTGGCGGAGAAGCAGGACAGCCCGACTATCTGACGGGGCCGCACGATTTTGGCTTTCGATTTGCAAATCATTCGGACGTCCCGGTGCGCTTCATGGGTCTAGAAACAGCCGGAGGGTTTCAATTCTCAAGGGTTGGTTATGTAATGAACAGCAAGGACGTTCCAGGTGGCTATCCAAAGGATGCGAGACCGCTCACAAGCGCCGGCGTCGTGATTCCGCCGCACGCTACCTGCAACGTGTATGCGGAGTTCAAACAACCCAGTGGGTACTTCAATGAGCTCATCCAGGTAGCGGCCGTACTGGAGAAAGACGGCGTTCGCGGCGAGGAAATTGTCGGACCGGGGATGTACACGCTGAACTACTCCATAATGCAGATCCTTCCCCGTATTATCCCCCGCTCAACGTGAAAAGTTGAGTGCAAGGCGGCGGCATGCGGACCGACTGGCAGGCCACCTGCCCGACCGACCGCAACGTGCTCTTTGTCGGCCGTCAAGCTCCGCGCCATGTTGACGCGTAGAGCTGCCTCAAAAAGAATAGCGGGATGCCGCCACACCGCTGGCGCATCCCGCTCTCCATTTTCGCCTTAGGCCCCTGTTCACCGATACCGCTCGAGGATCTCCTTCACTTCCTCGCCGTCGAGCGTCTCCTTCTCCAGGAGGCGCTCCGCCAGCGCATCGAGCGCCATGCGCTTCTCCGTCAGGATGCGCCGCGTGCGCTCGTGGCACGTCTCGACAATTTCCCGCATCTCCTGGTCGATCTCGTACGCCACCTGATCGCTGTAGTTCGGCTCGCCCTGGAGATCTCGCCCCAGGAAGATGGCCCCTCCCGCGCGGCTGCCGTACTGCAGCGGGCCGAGCCTGTCGCTCATGCCGTACTCCGTGATCATCTGCCGGGCGATGTTCGTGACCCGCTCGAGGTCGTTCGACGCGCCGGTCGAGATCTCGCCGAAGACAATCTCCTCCGCGACGCGCCCGCCGAGCGTCATGCAGATTTCATCGAGCATCTGCTGCTTCGTGATAAAGTACCGGTCCTCGTTCGGCAGGCTCAGCGTGTAGCCGCCGGCCATGCCGCGCGGGACGATGGTGACCTTGTGCACCGTGCGATCCGGCTGGATGAAGTAGCCCACCACCGCGTGGCCCGCCTCGTGATAAGCGACGAGCCTGCGCTCCTTCTCGCTCATCACGCGGCTGCGCTTCTCCGGCCCCGCCATGACGCGATCGATAGCCTCGTCGATATCCGCGTTGGTGATTTCCTTCTGCTTCTTGCGGGCCGCAAGCAGCGCCGCCTCGTTCAACACGTTCTCGAGATCTGCGCCGGTGAAGCCCGGCGTCCGCTTCGCGATGATCTCGAGGTTCACATCGGGCGCGAGCGGCTTGTTCCGCGCGTGCACGCGCAGGATCTCCTCGCGCCCTTTCACGTCCGGTCGATTGACGACAATCTGCCGGTCAAACCGGCCCGGGCGCAACAGTGCGGGATCCAGGATGTCGGGGCGGTTGGTGGCGGCGATGATGACAATGCCCTCGTTCGAAGAGAAGCCGTCCATCTCCACGAGCAGCTGGTTCAGCGTCTGCTCGCGCTCGTCGTGTCCGCCGCCGAGCCCCGCGCCGCGGTGCCGCCCCACGGCGTCGATCTCGTCGATAAAGATGATGCAGGGCGAGTTTTTCTTCGCCTGATCGAACAAATCGCGCACGCGCGAAGCACCCACGCCGACGAACATCTCGACGAAGTCCGAACCGCTGATGCTGAAGAACGGCACGCCGGCTTCGCCCGCCACCGCGCGCGCGAGGAGCGTCTTACCGGTGCCGGGTGGGCCTACCAGCAGCACGCCCTTCGGGATGCGCGCGCCGAGCGCGGTGAAGCGCTTCGGATCTTTCAGAAATTCGACAATCTCCTCAAGCTCTGCCTTCTCCTCATCCGCCCCTGCGACGTCCGCGAACGTGACCTTTCGCTTGTCTTCCGTGTACATCCGGGCCCGGCTCTTGCCGAAGTTCATGACCCGGTTGCCGCCGCCCTGGGCCTGGTTGAACAGGATGAACATTAAGATGAAGAGGAAGGCAAACGGAACCACCTGCTCGAGGAGCGAGAGCCATACGCTTCCGCGGGGCTGCGGAATGACGTTGAACGACAGGTTGTGGCTCTGCAAGAAGGGCTCGAGGTTGTTGTCGTACAGAGCCCGAGTCTCAAACTTTTCCCCGTTTTTGAGGGTCCCGTCGATGGTCGCGGTGAGGCCGTCGGGCGTGACCTGCAGCGTGCCCGTGACCTGGTTGTGCTCGACATATTGAATGAACTGGCTATATGGAATCGGCCCGCGAACCTGCTCAGGGCCGGTGAGGTATCTCAGTACGCCGATCAGCACGAACAGGATCAGCACGTACAGGACAACGCTCCGGTAAAAACGGTTCATGCCTTACCTCCTCTCGGTTACGGCGCGACTATTGTACCATACCGGGATAGGCGTTCCTAGCAAGAAAGACGCCCGCCAGGGAGACGCGCGTCAACCTGTCGCATAGATGTCAGACTTGAGGATGCCCACGTATGGCAGGTTGCGGTACCGCTCCGCGTAGTCGAGGCCGTAGCCGACGATGAACGCGTCCGGCACCGTGAAGCCGAAGTAGTCCGGCTGGATGTCGACCTTTCGCCCGCTCGGTTTGTCGAACAGGGAGACAATCTTTACGCTCGCCGCCTGGCGCCGAATCATCGTGTCGCGCAGGTACGCGAGCGTGAGGCCCGTGTCCACGATGTCCTCCACAATGATGACGTCGCGCCCCTCGACCGGGCGCTCGAGATCGTACAAAATGCGGACCGCACCGGACGACTTGGTCGACTGGCCGTAGCTTGAAATCGCCATGAAGTCGATCTCGACCGGAACGTCGATCCGCTTGACGAGATCGCCCATGAACAGCGCCGCGCCCTTGAGGATGCAGATGAGAAGAGGCGTTTTGTCTGCGTAGTCTCGGCTCAGCGTCGCTCCCATCTCGGCCACTTTGGCCTGCAAAGTTTCCTCATCGAACAGGATACGCTCCAGATCAGGATGCATGAGTGCCTCCCCATGTCCGCTGTGAAATGTTTACCCACTGCCTCTACCGCTCGCCAAGCGCGCGCAGGCACGCCGCAGGCGGTCGCGCCCGAATGACAAACGCGGGTCCGCCGCGCCAAAGGTGCGCGCCGGATCGCATAATGCCGGGGATCCAGACGATGTCGCCGTCCACCCGAAGGAGCGGCCAGCGCGCACGCCACTCCCGCGGCAGCTTGGCGTCCGTGAAGACGTCCTGCAGTTTCTTGGTTCCGTGCCCGCCGAAGAGCGGCACCCGCTCCCTCGTCGGCACCCCGGTGACGATTTCGGCGCGGGACACGTCGGCAGGCAACAGGAGCCACCAGGGCGACGGCATGCGGGCGGACGCCGGATGCGCCACGCGCAGCCGCCGAAACCGCCAGCACGCCTCGCCTTCCCCGAGGCGGACCTCCGCCGCCGCAAGGAGTTCCCACGCTACCTTGGCCTCCACCGCGGGACGAGCGATGGGCAGGTGACCTATGTACAGGTTATCGTAGGATCTGACGCACCGCACATCCACCGCGAGATGGACTTCGCCCGACGGGGGCCCCGAGAGGGCCAGGCGGCGAACCGCCTCGACGTGAGCCAACGTCCACTCGCGCGCGGAGAAACAATTCAATAGTATGTGAATCACCCTGCGTTGTAAAGAAACGTGAAGTTCGCCAAGGCGGCTGGCAGAAAAGGCGATTCGGCCGTCGGCGCCGCGCGCCGCAACGCGTCGCACAGCCTCGCGCGCCATCTCGCGCATGAACGCGTCCTCCGCCCACAAGAGCTCGAGCGCCTGCAGAACCTTCTCTTCCGCGCGCGGTTCGACGGCGCGCAGCGCCGGGATCACCACCTGACGGACGCGGTTGCGAAAAAACCGGGGGTCTTCGTTCGTCTCATCCTCCACGTGCGGCACCCCATGCAGAGCCGCGTACCGCTCAATCTCGCGCTTCTCCACCGCGAGGAGCGGCCTCAGCACCCGCACGCCGTTCATCTCCGCCTCCGTGCGCATGGCGCCAAGCCCCCCCGGGCCCGCGCCCCGCAACAGGCGCATGACGAACGTCTCCAGCTCGTCCTGCGCGTGATGCGCCACGAGGATGACACCGCCTTTCGCCCGCGCGCGTTCGGCGAGCGCCTCATACCGCGCGCGCCGAGCCGCCGCCTCCACCCCTTCTCCGCGCGCATCCTCGACCGTCACGCGGACAATTTCGCACGCAATGCCGCGATCTCGGCAATATCGCTCGACGAAGGCGGCGTCGGCATCCGCCGCTTCGCGCAGACCGTGGTGCACGTGGACCACGGAAAAACCGCCCAGGGCGCGCGGCGCCTCCTCTGCGGCGCGCTGACACAGATGCAGGAGCACCATCGAGTCCACGCCGCCGGATACGCCTAACACCGCGTGGGCGGTCTCGAGCCGATGCTGTTGGAAGAAGGAAATCACGTGCGTGAGAAGATGGCGCGCTCGTCCCAAAGGATGTTCCCGCCGTTTCCGATGTCGGCCGCCCGGATCGCCTCGTCCGGCGCGCGGGCGTGCCCTGTCTGCCTTCATTGTAGCAAAGCGAAGCCGCCGGTCGAAGCCGTGCAAGGGGTCAGAAAATCCGGAGATAGAGTGCCCAGGCGCAGGCCGTGGTGAGCACGGCGCACGCGATGCTCGCCCACATGAACGCGGCCGTCCAGTCGTGCCCGCCCCCTTGTTTCACTTTCTCCTTCACGCGCACCTCCGCGACGGCGGCGCGAAGCGCCTCGGCGTCCCGAATCTCCCGGCGCAGCACGCGATGCCACACGGGTCGCCACGCGCCGTCCACCTGATCCGCCACCGCGCGCAGGAGCCATTCCCTCCGCTTCTCCGGCGGCAGATGGTACAAGTTCGCGGGCGACGGCACCTCGAGCGATACGGCCATGAGCGCCAAGGCGATGACGTCGTACGCCGCGCTCGCGCGCCTGTCGCATAGCCCGAAGAAGGCGCCGTCGGTTGTCGGCGTGAACTGGCGGACGGCTTTGCCAAACGGCGTCACGCCGCCGGGATCGACGAAGCGCACCTCACCACTGGCCTCCTGGACAAGCACGTTCTGCGGCTTGACGTCGCAGAACGCGTGGCCGGTGGCGTGCAGCTTGGCGAGCCCTTCGACGATGCGGATCATGACTTGCTTGCGCATGGCGGGCGCAAGCGCCGGCCAGACCTTGTCGAGCGGCTTGCCGGAAATGCGCTCCATGACGTAAAAGAAGCGGGCGCCGGCGCGATTGGAGTCGTCGATCTGCTGCGGCGCGGGAAACGGCGATCCCGGCCCTCGCACGAGGTTCAAGAGCGACCACTCAAACGCCACCTGGCCCGCTGTCTCGCACACTTTCATAGCGCCTTGAAGGCCGTCGTCCCGCTCCACCGCGTAGACCACCCCGTTCGCGCCCGTGCCGAGCACGCCGCGGATCCGCCAGCGCCGGTTCGTCCACTTGCCCTCCACCCACGTGCCGGGCGCGAGCGGGCGGGAATGGGTCATCCGAACTCACGCCGCGGCGCGTCCTCGTCGACGTTGCGCGCGTAGGAGAGGAGAAGATCGGCGGCGTGATCGATGGCCGGGCCGGTCGGCGTGCCGCCCCGTGCCACGAGCTCCGCCTCGAGCGCCGCGACGTTCACCTCGGAGGAGAAGGGCTGCACGAGCCGCGTCGCCTCCTCGCCCTTGCCCGGGAACGCGATGACGCTCACCGCCAGGGGGCCGGATCGCACTTTGAGCGACAAGGCGAGATCGCGCACCGCCTCGCGCACGGTCGGGATTTTGTCGCGCATGCTCGCGCTCGTGTCGAGGCAGACGACGAGATGCAGCGCCACCTCGTCCTCGAGCCTTTCCACCACCTGCATGACGCGGGCGCGATCGGCGGGCGGCAAATCCTCCGCCGACTTGCCCATGACGGCGAGGAGCTCCTGGTTAACCACCTGCTGAAGCGTCATCTGCATGGTCTGGTGCGTCATCATCTGCGCCGTCGCCGAGATGTCTGCAGGCTGCACGATGCGGCACATGCCCCCGCCCGCGTCCGCGATGGAGTGCGCCTCTTGATAGCCCTGCTCGCCCGCGTCGCCGCGCCCCACGATGCCGATGACGTTGACGACGATGCCGTGCCGGTGCGCCCTGCGCGCGGCTTCGACGGGATCGGGCCCGATGTTGGAACAGCCGTCGGTGATGACGAGGATCTGCCGGATGGTCGCTTCCCTGGACAAAACAATCCACCTCCGCGAAACTTGCTAGTCGCCAGTATCGCCGAGGTGGAACCGTTTCATTCCCAAAAGCTTGATAGAGTCCGTTGCAGGCTGCGCTCAAGCCATGCGGCGCTTGCGCTCGGCGGACCGGAGACTCGGCACGTTCGGCAGCCGGATGGCCGCCCACTGCTCCTGATACCTCTCGATCACGGCCGCCACCGCGGTCATGTCGTCGCGCACCTTGCCGTGCGAAGCCTCGACGGCCATCTCCACGAGCTCGTCCACGAGGGTCTGCGGATCTGTCGAGCGGATCTGGGCGAGCGCCGCCTGCACCCAGTCGTCCGCCTCCGCGCCTTCCGGTGCCGCGTCGTAGATGCCGTCCGAGACGAGGATGAGCACGTCGCCCGGCAGGAGCTGGACTTCGATGGTCTGCACCTCAATCTCCTCGAGGATGCCGATGGGCACGCTATTCCCGATGACCTTGATGACCTCCTGCCCTCGCTTGATGTAGCTCGGCGCAGAGCCAACCTTCAGAAACTCGCACTTGGCGTGGAACAGGTCGATCACGGCCATGTCCAGGGTGGTGAACATTTCCTCGCGCGATCTGAGCACGAGCGCGGAGTTGATGGTCCGCACGGCGAGCTTTTCGTCGAATCCGGCCTTCATGAGCCGCTTCAGGAGGTCGATGGCCGACTTCGACTCCTGCTTCGCGCGCTCGCCATTGCCCATGCCGTCGGAAATGGCGAGGGCGTAGCGGCCGTTGCCGAGATCGACCGCGGTATGCGTGTCGCCCGAGACGGGGCGGCCGTCCTTCGCGATGGCCATGGCCGCGGCATGCACCTGATACTGGCGCGCCGAGGCGAAGGTCGCCGTGCAGGGCCCGCCGTGCGGCGGCACGGTGAGCTTGGCGACCGTGATGTGCTCGCCGAGGATGCCCGACAGAAGGGGCGCAATCATGCGCGCGGACGTCTCGTGCGCGCTCTCGGACGGCTGCACCACCTCAATTTCCACGCGGCCCGGCTCGAGGCTTACGATGCGGACGTCATCCACGTAGAGCCCGAGTTCCTCAAGCGCGCTCACAATCTTCTCGCGATCCGACAGGAGTGTCTTCTGCTCCATCTCGAGTTCCTTCGCGATGGCCCGGACGACATCCGCCACCCCCGCCAGCTGATGCGCCACGAGCTTTCGCTCTTCCATCATCTTTTTCAGCCACTTGTAGTCCCGGTGCGTGAGATCGAGGTTGTAGCGCAGCGTGCTCATCATGGGATCGAGGCGAATGCAGCGATCCCTGAGTTCCGGCGTGGGCGCGGCGCGGCGGCCGTTCGCGGACTCAATCTGCGCGAGCGTGTGCTTCATGGCGTTGTAGGTCTGGATCATCTCGCGCCCCCAGCAGAGGGTCTGGCGCGGGCAGAGCGAGCAGACGCTGTCGCGGGTCTTCTGGATGGTCTGCGTGACGAGATCGCGCATCAAGAGGTAGTCGTTGCCGCTGACGTCGGAGAAGGTGTCGGCGAGCTCCTCGAAGATCTGGCTGACCTCGTGGATTTTCTCGGTCATGAGCGCGTGCACCCGCTCAGCGCGCGTGCGCTCGTCGGCGGAATGTTCAGGCGTCCCGGGCACGAAGGAGCGAAGCTCGGCAAAGAGACTCCGGGGCGTCAGGAGGTACAGCACCGACGCGGCGCCGGCGGCGGACATCTGCACGAGGAGGGGCGCATAGGCGTGCGCGTAGGCGAGCGTGAGCACGCCGACGCCGGCCACGAACGTGGCGGCCACGGCAAACCGGTTGGCGTCGCGCATCAGGCCGCAGATGAGCGCGATGAAGCCGAGCACCCCCACCTCCATGAGCGACGCCTGGTGGCTCAAGAGCGACAGCATGCTGATGGCGACGGCGCCGGCCACGGCGGGTCCAATCCCGGTAGCGGAGAGCACGAGCACCATCCAGTCGATGGCCAAGAGCGCGAGCGGAACGCCGTGGATGGCGAGCCCGTCGAAGCCCATGATGACGGAGGCGATGAGGATGACGACGCTCATCACCTGCTCGTAGCGCAGCGTGCGCGTGAGCTCCTGCCCGAGGAAGAGGTGAATGCACTGCAGGAAGATGAGCGCTAAGATGGTGACCAGGGCGCCCTGGCTGAAGGCGAGCAGCGCCTCGGCGAACGTGAGGCTTGTCCCGAACGTGGCGAGGTGAACGGCGAAGCCCACGGCGCCGGCGAGAATAGGCGCCCAGATGATGTCCGCCGTCTTGCGGCGGAAGATAATCCGGTGCACGAGTTTGTACAGCACGATGGCTGCGGCGAGTTCCAGTCCTCTGTCCACGCCCGCGGTGAACGCGCCGAGGATGCCGGCGTATGCGGGCCACGCGCGGCGCTCGCCCGCCAGCGCCATCACGACTGCGTAATAGGCGAGGGCAAACGGCGCCACGGCGTGATCGATGGAGGCGCGGCCGAGGAGGAACGCGAGCGCGCCGATGAGCAGGGCGCGGCGCCACGCCCGAAGGGTCCAGCGAGAAGCAGGTTTGGAGCGCGCCGCCCGATTCGGCTCAGCAAGATGAGGTTTCGGCCCGCTCCGTGTTCGCTTTCCGACCATACATCCGTCCCCTTTCATCCATGTGTATGGCCATTATAGGGCAGGTAAAACTGCAGATTTTGTCAAACGGCGTCTGCGGCAGCGGGAAAATTTTCGAGAATTCTGGACATCGTTCGGCACGGGGAGGGCGTGATCGACATGGAGATGAAGCGAGAGCGGATGGACTGGCACAGCTTCTTTGCGTCGCAGGCGCGGGTGATGGCGGCGAGATCCACCTGCACGAGGCTGCAGGTGGGGTGCGTGTTGGTGCGTGACAAGCGGATCATCGCCAGCGGATACAACGGCAGCATCCACGGGGACGAGCACTGCGTGGACGTGGGCTGCAAAGTGGTGGACGGCCACTGCGTGCGGGCGATTCACGCGGAGCAGAACGCGTTGCTGCAGTGCGCGCGCTTTGGCATCGCGGCGGAAGGCGCGGATCTGTATGTCACGCACACGCCCTGCCTGACGTGCACAAAGAGCCTCATTCAGGCCGGGATCCGGCGCGTATTTTACGAGTTCGAGTATCGGCCGGACCCGTACGCGATGGAACTGCTGTCGAAGGCGGGCGTGGTTGTCGAACAGGTGCGAAGCCGGTTGGATCTTCTGGTATAGGGCGGTGCCAGGCGCGGCGTGAGGTCGGTCGCCCTCGCGCGCTTCGAGCCGAAGGCGAGCCTTCAAAGCGCGAGATTGCTGGGCGCCATTTCTGTCCCCGCCGCGTACACTACAAACAACTGGCGACGAGCGAGGTGATGTGGAATGCCGGAATGGCTTCGGAGTCAACTCAGGAGAGCGTTCCTCAATCGCGATCGCAAGGCCATCGTGATGCTGAATGAAGCGTATTACCGATATCGGAAATCGGACGCGAAAGCGGAGCCGTGAGCGGGCCGTCCAAACGGTTGAGCTGGCCTTCCGCCGCGCCCCGTGCGCCTAGGCGCGGCGCCAGATCCGAAGCGCACCTTAGCCCGGGAACCCGGCGATCCGCCCATGGAATTTGCCCAGAATGCGGTCCAGCACCTCCTGCGTGATGGGGCCGAGCTGGGCCTTGTACATATCGAGCGAGATGTGGCAGCCGTCGCGATCGTTCTCGTTGTCGAAGGCGAGAAAGACGCGCGTGCCGTCGTGAAGCTCGTATTCGAGGTAGTAGGTATCGGCCTGCACGAAACTTCTCCTCTCAGGCGCTTGGCGCGCGGCAGGAATGTGAGGGAAAGCGACACATTTTATGACGCGAAAACACCGGGCCCTTCGCAGAACCCGGTGCTTTTTTCACGATTTTCTCGCGAAGTGCGCCGCGCTGAAAGCAGGTGCCACCGCGGCTCGACGTCAGCCGCGACGACCGCCGCGGCCGCCGCGCTTGGCCTCGCTCCGCCGGAGCTGCGCAAGGCGCTCTTCGCTGTCTTTGAGAAATCGATTCATGATCTGTTCGAATCCCTGGCGCCGGTCCTGGCGCTGACCCCCTCGCGATCCTCCGCGATGCGCGCGGCCAGACAATTCGTTGGCCTGGCGAATGGACAGGGCGATTTTCCCATCTCCGCTGACGCTCAGCACCTTGACGGTGACCTCGTCGTTGACCTTCAGGTAATCGTTGACGTCGCGGACATAGTCGTCCGAGATCTCGGAGATGTGCACCAAACCCGTCTCGCCTTCGGGCAACGTGACAAACGCGCCAAATCGCGTGATTCCCGTCACTTTGCCCGTCACTTTGCTCCCGACCTCAATGGCCATAAAGTTGCTTGTTCCTCCCTGTCCGATTGGACCAAAAGAATCCGATGAACGGCTTGCCTGACAAACGGCGTGAAGCCCCGGCGGCCACCTCCGCTCATCCGTAGGATATCCGCCTTGCGCCCTTTCGACTCACGTACGTCCGCGACGTCAGTGGGACTTGGACGGCGACTGCAAATCGAACGGCACTGTGTTGGGCATCACGAGGTTCTGATGCTCCGTCGCGTACTTTTCAATGTACGCCGGATTGTTCAATTGTTGCTTCTCCGTCTGCAATGAGCGCTGCTCGGCCTGGAGCGAGGTCAGCTGCTTCTCCAGTTTGGCGTTCTCCGCCGCGAGCTGGCGCAATTGGGGACGTTCCGCATGCCAGAAGTAAAAGAACGCCCACGCGCAAATGGCCAGCGCAGCCACGTAACGGATGCGCACGGGGAAGTTCCGTCGCTGCCGTTGAGGCTCTCGCCTGACGCTTGGCAACGGGCGCGACTCGACTGCTCGCATGGCGAAACGCTCCTCTGTGAGATTTACCGCCTGGCACGCCGACATACCGGCAAAGGCGCGTCAGCGAGCCGATCCGCGGCTTTGGATCAACCAATTCGACGCGCGCTGCCAGAAATCCTCTTGCCAGGCGGCTAGTTTTTTCGCCATCCGGCGTCTCGGCGAACGTAGCGGCGAACCGGGAACGTGACGACGGCGAAGGCGATGGCGACGATGCGGCACGCAGCGTTCTCCACCATCAGCCCCACTCGGTACAAGACCGTCGCGACGGCCACCACCAGCCGAGCCGCCATCCGGAGTGGCCAGACCACGAAGATCTCCAACGTGCGGCGCACCATTCGCACGATGAAGCGGATGACGGCCACAACGGCGAACGCCCCGCGGACGACGCGCCGCCTGAGGGTCAGGCGATACAGGCCGTAGCCCACCACGAGCAGCACGAGCGTCCAGATGCGAAATTCGCCGCCAATGGTCCGAAACGTGAGCAGATACACGCCCACGGCCGCCGACAGCCAAAAGGCGAGATCGCACACCGGCCGCAGGCGCCGCAGCCAGCGGAAACCGCCCGAGATGGTGTTGTACCAGTCGAACACCGCGCCCATGGCCGCTCCCGAAGCGAGCATCCACAGCACATAGGCCACGTTCTGCCCCGCGTTCATGGCCGAAGCCGCCCCCACCGCGGCGCTCGGCGATGATCTCCGTAAAGGAGCGCGCCAATCTCGCCCTCAATGCGAATGATCCCCGTCTGCCGATCGAACGCCTTAATGGCGAGCGATTTCCCCTGGACGCTTAGCTCGCCCGCGCGCGTCGCGATGACGAAGGCCTCCGCATCGAACCGCTCGAGGCGCTCGACCCCGGTCACCTCGATCTCCCGCCTGCCGAAGATGTGCACATCGTGTCCCTCGGCCGGATCCATGCCGACACCTCCAACCACCCTGTCGCTCCGAGTGTATGACCGAGGGTGGACATGTAGACCGAGGGAGCGCACAACCCCGTCTGGGCGCCGAACGCCGGCCCGAACAAGTGCAAGCCGCGCCCTCGCCCATAGCAAAAGACCGGCCTTCACGGGCCGGTCCCGAACCGGGCTTATGGAGTTTCCTCTTCATCGTCGACAAACGCTTCGTCGACGTCGCCCGCGCGCGGTTCCACGCGGACCATGTCGTAAAGAGAAGCCGCCTCGTCCCGCCGCGGATTCTCCGCGAGGCGCCGGACGACGACCGTCACGGTCTTGTTGCCGTATTGGATGACAATCTCGTCCCCCACGGCCACATCCGTCGCCGCTTTGCCGGGGCGGCCGTTCACCAACACGCGCCCGGCATCGCAGATTTTCTTGGCCAGGGTGCGCCGTTTGATCAAGCGGGACACCTTGAGAAACTTATCGAGTCGCAAGGTTCAGCGCGTGACTTCCTTGAGCTTGTTGCCCGGTTTGAACGCAGGCACCGTGGAAGCCGGGATCTCGATGACCTCGCCCGTCTGCGGGTTGCGGCCCGAGCGCGCAGCGCGAGAACGCGTCTCAAACGTGCCGAAGCCGATGATCTGCACCTTCTCGCCGTTGGCGAGGGCCTTCTCGATGACCTCGAACACTTTGTTCACAGCGGCCTCGGCGTCCTTCTTCTTCAATCCCGTCTCTTCCGCGACACGGTTGATGAGTTCCATCTTGTTCACGCGTGCGATACCCCTTTCGTGGGAATGTCGGGAATGTTATTCGTTCTTCTCGCCGGGAATCCTGCTAGTTCGACTGTGAAAATGCGATTTTTGCCTCGTTCCAGTACGCGTCAAGGGCTTCTGGCGACGCGGTTTCCCATGCTTCCCCATTGGAGCGCAGCCGTTCCTCCACGTACCGGAATCGGCGGACAAATCGGCGCGTCGCCTGGGCCAGGACAGTCTCGGCGTCGAGATCGAGAAACCGGCAGAGGTTGACGACGGCAAACAGCACATCCCCGGCTTCCGCAGTGAGCTTGGCGGCATCCCGCGGCTCCCGACGTCGCTCGATGTCAAGTTCATTCATTTCCTCTTTGACCTTCTGCCATACGTCGGCCTCGTCCGACCAGTCGAACCCGACTTTGGCCGCCGCCTTCTGGACCGCCTGCGCCACGGCGAGCGCTGGCCCGGCGAGCTTCACGCCTGACAAGGCGCTCTCTTCACGCTCTTCATTTCTACGCTCATCCTGTTTTACCTGCTCCCAAATGCCGCGGACGTCGTCCGCCGTCTTCGCCACCTCGTCCCCAAACACGTGCGGGTGGCGGCGGACCAGCTTCGCCGCCAGCCCCGCGAACACGTCGCGGAGCGTGAACTCGCCCGCTTCCTCCGCGATGCGCGCGTGGAGGAGAATCTGCAGCAGGAGATCTCCCAACTCCTCCGCGAGGTGATCAGCATCGCCCTCGTCGATGGCCTCCGCCACCTCGTACGCCTCCTCGACGACGTACTTGCGCAGCGACGCGTGCGTCTGCTTCCGATCCCACGGGCAGCCGTTTGGCCCGCGCAGGACCTCGACAATGCGCGGGGCCTCGTGCAGATCCCGGTACAACACGGCCGCGTCCTTGGCTGGTGGCACATACAGGGTCGTGAGGTGGTCGATCCACGCAAGACGGTCGATCTCGTACAGTGGCACGCGCTCCATCCGTTCTTCTCCGCGAACGCCGGCCGCGCGCACCACCACGACCTCGTACTCGTCCGGGTAGAGCTCCATCAAGGTGAGTTTCACCTCGCTCGCCACGGCGCGATCATACACCTGGGCGATGAAGGTGTGCAGGCGCGGGTTGAGTTGGTCATGTCGAAGCGCAAGGCCGTCGAGCAACAGGAGCCCCTCCACCGGATCGATCCCGAGCCTCGCCGCGGCGAGATCGAGAAAACTCTGACCTGGGCCTACCTCCACCTCCACACCCGGGTGAGGCTGCGCCAACAGGATTTGGACCGCGCGCTCGGCCACGAGAGGGTGGCCCGGAACCGCGTAGACGACATGCGGATGGCCTTCGGCGAGGTGGAGCAGGCGCGCGACAATCGCATCGTAGACGGCGTCAAACGTGTCGCACGTCTTGTAGAGATCATCGCACGTCTGGTAGGTGACGCCCGCTTCGTCGAGCCGCTTTACCGCGGGATGCTCGCGCGTGCGAAGCACGACGGGCCAGCCGCGCCGCATGATCTCGTACGATCCAATCGGGATGCTGTCCGGATCTCCAGGGCCCAATCCGACAATGTGCACCGTGCTCAATGCGCCTACCCCTCCATGGACTGGCTTCCGTGCAACCCTCGGCGTTCGAGGTCCTCTAGGTGGAGACCGGTCCGTTTTTGCATGCTGAACTTGAGGCTCAGCGCGCCGTCTCCGTCCCATTCGTCTCCCTACGCATCGTCCACATGATACTGCACACGGATCGCGAACACAAAACGGCCTCCCGCTGGCTCCTGTTTCCCCAGTGCGGGAGGCCCGATGGCGATCGGCCGTCGGTTTCGACATGCGCCGTTGGCGCTCATCCGTCCGAATCGCACTTGAACACCCCATGCATATATGGTACATTATGGATGACGCTTGTTCATTGTTCCATCTGCTTCCCAAAAAACCGGCGGCGGTTTCCGCCAACTTGACCTCGGTCTCCCCCATCCGCACGCTCTCGTCGCGGGTGGCGAGGATGACCGCGCCAATTGGATCGCCCGCGGCGATGATGGGCGCGATGACGCGCGCGCCGAATCGCTCCGGGCGGTCTCGCACGATGGCGTACTCCCCCGCCGTCGAGTTATGAACGGTCTTGCGCTCCTCCATCGCCTGCTCGATGTCTTCGCTCACAGGCTTGTCCAAAAACTCCTTCTTCGGCGCCCCCGACACGGCGATGATCACGTCCCGGTCCGCAATCATCGCGATGTGCCCCGTGTTTTCGGCCAGCGAATCCGCGTACTCCTTGGCAAAGTCCCCGAGCTCACCGATGGGCGAATACTTCTTCAGGATGACCTCGCCATCGCGGTCCACGAATATCTCTAAGGGATCGCCTTCGCGAATGCGCAACGTCCGTCGAATTTCCTTCGGAATGACCACCCGACCGAGATCATCAATTCTCCGCACGATGCCTGTGGCTTTCAAAAAGATCCCTCACCCTCATGAAGTTTGGTGCAACGGAATCCGACGTGACTGTATTATGCGACTCGCCCAGATCCTCTATGCACCAGCCAAGCCATGAGGGCCAGGCGCGGCGGGAGTCAGACGCCCGCCACCTCTTCCTGCTTTTGGACTGCCGCACCATCTCCAGGTAATCGGCCAAGAAGGCGATGAGCCTGCGGACGATCTCGTCCCCTGCCAGGCCCTTAGTGCGGAACGCCACAAAGATCATGCCGTTCGGCCGCGAGGTGACCTGCGCCTTGTGCTTGACCGCCATGGACAGGAGCTTCGGATAATCGACGGCCGCCTGCTTTCGTTCGGGAACCGCACGGTCGTCTCGGCCCCCTGCGTCGCGATGTGATCCGCGTGCGCCTGCATCGCGAGGCTCTTGAGCCTCGTCACGTCGAGCAGATTGCGCACCTCCTGCGGCGGATCGCCGTAGCGATCGATGAGCTCGTCCTCGAGATCGTCCGCCTCGGACACCGCCTGTATTGCCCGGAACCGCTTGTACATGGCCACTTTCTGCGACGGATCCGAGATATAGGTGTCTGGAATGTACGCTTCGACGGGCACGTCAATGGTCGGTTCGACGGGCTTCTCCAGCTGCTCGCCGCGCAGCTCGCGGATGGCCTGCTGCAAAAGTTCCGTGTACATGTCGAAGCCCACTGAGTTGATGAATCCGTGTTGCTCGGCACCGAGCAGGTTGCCCGCGCCGCGGATGGACAGGTCGCGCATGGCGATCTTGAAGCCGCTGCCCAGTTCGGTGAACTCCTTGATGGCCGCCAGGCGCTTTTCCGCGACCTCCGACAGCACCTTGGCCGGTTGATAGGTAAAATATGCGTACGCAATCCGGTTGGATCGGCCGACGCGGCCCCGCAGCTGGTAAAGCTGGGACAGACCGAACTTGTCGGCGTCGTAGACAATCAAGGTGTTCACATTCGGAATATCGAGTCCCGTCTCGATGATGGTGGTGGTGACGAGCACGTCGTACTCGCCTTCGAGAAAGTCGAGCATCACGCGCTCGAGCTCTGCCTCGGCCATCTGACCGTGCGCCACGCTCACGCGCGCATCGGGCACGAGCGACTGCACGCGTTCCGCCATGCGGTGGATGGTCTGGACGTCGTTGTAGACGAAGTACACCTGTCCGCCGCGGGCGAGTTCGCGCTCGATGGCTTCCTTGACAAGGCCCTCGTTGTACTCCACGACGTACGTCTGCACCGGGAACCGGTTCTCAGGCGGCGTCTCGATGATGGACAGATCGCGCACGCCGAGCATGGACATGTGGAGCGTGCGCGGGATGGGCGTCGCGGTGAGCGTCAAACAGTCCACGTTCGCGCGCAACTGCTTCAGCTTTTCCTTGTGCGTCACGCCGAAGCGCTGTTCCTCGTCCACAATGAGAAGCCCAAGATCCTTGAACTGCACCGAGTTCTGCAAAAGCCGGTGGGTGCCGATGACGATGTCGATGGTCCCTTCCTTGAGGCCCTTCAACACCTCCTGCGTCTCCTTGCGCGTCCGGAAGCGGCTCAGCATCTCAATTTTCACCGGGAATCCGGCGAACCGCTCCTTGAACGTCTCATAGTGCTGCTGCGCGAGGACCGTCGTCGGCACCAGGACCGCGACTTGTTTCCCGTCCATCACCGCCTTGAACGCCGCGCGCATGGCGACCTCCGTCTTGCCGTAGCCCACGTCGCCGCACAAGAGCCGATCCATCGGGCGCGGCTTCTCCATGTCCCGCTTGATCTCCGCGATGGCGCGAAGCTGATCCGGCGTCTCCTCGTATGGGAACATGTTCTCGAAGTCCGCCTGCCAGGGCGTGTCGGGCGAGAACGCGTGCCCGGGCGTCGCTTCGCGCTTCGCGTAAAGCTTCAGGAGATCCCCCGCGATGTCGCGCACCGACTTCTTGACGCGGTTCTTCGTCTTCTGCCATTCGCTCGATCCGAGGCTGTGCAGCTTCGGCTCCTTCTCGCCCGAGCCGATGTACCTTTGAATCTGGTCAATCTGGTCCACCGGCACGTACAGGCTGTCCCCGCCCGCGTAGCTCAGGTACAGGTAGTCGTTGCGGCGGCCATCCACCTCGAGCGTCTTGATGCCCATGTATCGGCCAATGCCGTGATTCACGTGCACCACGTAGTCGCCGACGTTCAACTCCTGGTAGCTCTTGATCCGCTCCGCATCCGAGACCTGCGCGCGCGTCTGGCGATGCTTGCGCTTTGCCGTGAACACCTCGGTCTCGACGATCACGGCGATGCGGTGCATCGGCAACTCGAACCCGCTCGACAGGTTGGCGACGACAATTTGCGGCACCTTCGATCCCGGCGTAAAGACCTCTACCTGGTCCGCCTGGATGCGATAGTCGTCCAGGACGCGCGCCAGGTGATCCGCCCGCTCCTTGGTCGCAGCCGCAAACACCACCTGCGTGTGCGCCTTCTCCCAGCGGGCGAGCTCCTGCTTCAACACGTTCATCTGACCGTGGAAATTCTGCATGCTGCGCGCCGAGATGTTGAGCACCTGCTGATACCGCTGACTGCCGCGGGTATGGGCGAACGTCGCAAAATGCACCTTCGGCCGATTCAATTCCTGAAACTTCGCCTCGTAGTGAATGGCGTCGACCGTCCCCGAGAGCACCTCGCCCCGCATGATGGCGCCTGAGAGCCACTCGCGAAACTCTTTCTCAAGCACTTCCGCGCGCTCCAGGATCCGAGCCGTCTCGTCGAAGCAGACAAATGCAGGCTGAGAGACGTGATCGAACAGCGTGTCCGCGTGATCCGGGAACAGAAGCTGGTAGCGAGCCACGCCCGCAAACGGCTGCCCCTCTCGCAACTTGCGGATGTCCGCCGAGATGGACTGCTCCAGCCGATCCCGGAGCGCCGCATCGGTCACGGTCTTCAGCCTGGCTTCCAGCCGTGCCTCGAGCTCATCCGCCACCTTGTCCGCGACGGGCTGCGGGAGCATCAGGTCGAACGCCGGGCCAAACGACACGCGATCCCGCTTGTCCTGGGATCGCTGCGTCGCGGGATCGAACGTGCGAATGGAGTCAATGTCCGTGTCAAACCACTCGATGCGATATGGGAGGTCGTGGCCCAGCGGGAAGACGTCGAGGATGCCGCCGCGCACGCTGAACTGGCCGCGGCTCTCCACGAGGCTGACGCGCTCGTAGCCGCCGCGCACGAGCTGAGCCACCACGTCGTCGATGGGCTTGGTCTCCCCTACCGCGAGGTTCACCAGCGAGTGTAGAAAGTGATGCTTTTTCGTCACCGGCTGCCAGGCCGCGAGAAGCGTGGTGACCACGACGACAGGGCCCTCCTGCGCGAGGGCCTCAAGGACGTGCAGCCGATCCGCCAGAACATCCGAGGACGACGCCAGGTAATCCACGAGCGCGTTGTCTCGCTCGGGATACAGATAGACGCGCGCGTCCGGCAGGTACTCCTTCAAGTCCTCCCAGATGGTCTGCGCGTGACTGGCCGTATGCGTCACCACAATCATCGACTCTGGGAGACGGCGATTGCGGAGATGGTACAAGGCCGCCATCACGAGCTGCCGTCCGGCTCCGGTCACGCCCGTGATGAGCATGTCGTTTCTGCGCGGCCCCATCCCGTCCGCCAATGACGAAAGCGCCCCGTCTGCGGCCATGAGTTCGACGAGACCCTTCACCTTTTCCCCCTCCCAGCACACGCATGTACCTGGATTTATTGTATGATACTTCCTTCCAAGAGCAGTTCGGGATGCATCGCGACGGCCTGCTCGCAGGCGTCGCAGACGGTTTGAATCTCAAACTGGTTGTCGCGAGGGCGGATGACGTCCCACTGGTGATCCGGTTCGAGATGGTGGAGGCCGAGCCGCTCCATCGCGTCGCTCAGCGACCAGTGCGACGCGTCCACCGCCCCAATTTTCTGTCTGCAATAGCGGCAGACGTATTCGAAGCGCATCGGGATCGCCCCTTTGTCAGACGTTTGTCAGACAGGTCTCCCCTTAGTATGGAGACGCGATGCGCTTCCCATACCTCCGCCGCTCGCGGCGGCTCAAGCCTTGGCCGCCGCGTTGTAGAGGGTCATGGCGTTGGCGAATCCGCGCTCGACGGCGTACAGCGCCGCTTCTGCGGCCGTTTCCAGCGCCCTGCGGATGTGCGGCTCTTCCTCTCGCGAAAACGCTCCCAGGACGTACGGCACAATCGGCGCTCCTTTCGGCGGCCGGCCGATGCCGATGCGGACGCGCCCGAACTTCTCCGTGCCAAGCCAATCGATGATGGACTTGATCCCGTTGTGGCCTCCTGCGGACCCCTGCGCCTTCAGCCGAACGACGCCCGGGGGAAAGTCCATGTCGTCGTAGAGGACCATCAGGTCTTCGGCCGGATCGATCCGATAGTAGCGGACAATCTCGCCTACGCAAAGGCCGCTTACGTTCATATACGTGTGCGGCTTCACCAACAGAACCTTTTCGCCCGCGTAGCGCGCGTCGCCGACGAGCGCGTGGAAGTCGGCCTGGTCCACGCGCGCCGCGAGTTTCTCCGCCAAGGTGTCGATGGCCATGAACCCGGCGTTGTGCCGGGTGCGCTCATACTCGCGCCCCGGATTTCCGAGTCCCACGATGACTTTCAAGGTCCGTCTCTCCTCAGTCGAACAGCTGGCTCACGGAGCGCTGCGTGTGCACGCGGATGATGGCCTCCGCGATGAGCTCCGCCACCGACAGCACCTTGATTTTGTCGATCCGCTTGTGCTCGGGCAGCGCAATGGTGTTGGTGACGACCACCTCTTCGATGGCGGAGTTCTGCAGGCGCTCCACGCCCTGTCCCGAGAGCACGGGATGAATGCAGCACGCGTACACCCCGCGCGCGCCCCGTTTCAAAAGCTCCGCCGCGCCCGCGGTGATGGTCCCCGCCGTGTCAATCATGTCGTCAATCAGGATGGCCGTCTTGCCCTCGATGTCACCGATGATGTTCATCACCTGCGCCACGTTCGCGTCCGGCCGCCGCTTGTCGATGATGGCGAGCGGGGCGCCCAGGCGCTCCGCAAACGCGCGCGCCCTGGTGACACCGCCCATGTCGGGCGACACCACCACGGGGTTTTCAATTTGCTTGTCCAGAAAGTAATCCGCCAGGATGGGCATCCCGATGAGGTGATCCACCGGGATGTCGAAGAAGCCCTGGATCTGGCCGGCGTGCAGATCCATCGAAATGACGCGGCTCGCGCCCGCCGTCTGCAGCAAATTGGCGACGAGCTTCGCCGTGATGGGATCGCGCGCGCGGGCTTTGCGATCCTGACGCGCATATCCATAGTACGGGATCACGACGTTGATGGTGCGCGCCGAGGCGCGCTTCACCGCATCCATCAGGATGAGGAGCTCCATGAGATGCTCGTTGACCGGCTGGCTCGTGGGTTGAATGATGAAGACGTTTGCGCCTCGCACGCTCTCGCCCAGGCGGATGCGGACCTCGCCGTCCGAAAACCGCCCGACTTGGCAGTCCGCCAGCGGGACTCCGATGTAGTCGGCAATTTCCTGCGCCAATGCCGGATTGGCATTTCCCGTGACGAGCTTCAAGTCGGCGTCAATGGCCACAATGGTTCCCGCCCTTCTCCGGATTCCGATTCTGCCTGCGCGCCTTCCACGCCCGGACGTAGTTCGGCTTGGTGGTCTGGGGCACACGGCCAATGGCGAAGCCGTCGTCGCCGACGTCGTCCGTCACCGTCGTGCCCGCGACGACGTACGCGCCCTTGCCGATGGTCACGGGCGCGATGAGGTTCACATTTGAACCAACGAAGCTGTCGTCGCCGATGACCGTTCGATGTTTCCGCTCGCCATCGTAGTTCACCGTGATGGCCCCGCACCCGATGTTGACGTTGCGGCCAATCTCCGCGTCTCCCACGTACGCCAGGTGACTCACCTTGGTGTCATCGCCGATGCGGCTGTTTTTCACCTCGACGAAATCGCCAATCTTCACGCGCCGCCCAATCTCCGCCCCCGGCCGCAGGTAGGCGAACGGCCCCACCTCGGCCTCTTCGCCGATGACGGCCTCGACCGCCACCGTAAACTGCACGCGCGCGCCTTCCCGCACGACCGTGTTCACCAGCCGCGTGTGCGGCCCGATGACCGCCCCCGTCGATATCCGCGTGCGGCCTGCGAGCATGGTGCCGGGGAGCAGAGTCACGTCCGGCGCGAGCTCCACATCCGCCTCGATGTACGTCGCGTTGGGGTCCACCACCGTGACCCCCTCCATCATCCAGCGCGCGAGAATGCGCTGCCTGCAGATGGCCTCCACGCGCGCCAGCTCGGCGCGGTTGTTCACGCTCGCAATTTCGTCCTCGTCCTCCGCGATGTGCGCGATGACGCGCTCGCCGCGGCGGGACAGGATGAGCGCCGTGTCCGTCAGGTAATATTCCCCCTGCGCGTTGTCATTCTTGACCTCGCGAAGGGCCTCTTCCAGGGCATCCCGGCGAAACGCGTAGATGCCCGTGTTAATGAGCCGGTGCGCGCGCTCTTCCGGCGTCGCGTCTTTCTCCTCGACGATGCGCTCCACTTCGCCGCGATCATTCAAAAAGACGCGGCCCAGCCCCTTCGGATTCGTCACTTCCGCCGCAAGCACGACGCAGGCTGCGCGGGTCTCCTCGCGCAGCCGCATCAAGTGCAAGATGGTCTCCGGCCGAATGAGCGGTGCGTCGCCGTAGAGCACAACGACCGTCTCTGTATCGGAAGGCACGAGCGGCAGCGCCGCTCGCACGGCGTCTGCGGTACCGAGCTGCTTCTCCTGGACCGCGATTTCGGCGCGGCCGCGAATGGCCGCCTCCACCTGTTCCCGATGCTGTCCCACCACCACCACGACCTGGTCCATCCGCGCCTCACGAAGGCTGTCCAAAAGGTGGTGAATCATCGGCTTCCCGCATACCGGGTGCAACACCTTGTGTGTCTGTGACTTCATGCGTGTGCCGTGCCCCGCGGCCAGCACGACAGCGGTTTGCGCCATGCAATATCTCCTCCGAGCGCGCCATGTGTGCGCTCCCACAAATCTTGTCGCCACAAAGTGTACCCGATGGGGGGGTGCATTTCAATTTGGCAGGCCCGCGATCACAAAAAAGCCCTGACTTTCGCCAGGGACTTTTCACACAAGCTTCACATGGCCGAGTCACGAAGCGGCTGCGAGTTCTCGGCGTCCGCCTCCTGCGCGCGGTAGTACGCGGCGAGGACGGCCTCCTGGATCTTCTGGCGCGTGGACGACGAAATGGGATGCGCGATGTCCCGAAACTCGCCGTCCGGCGTCTTCTTGCTCGGCATCGCGACAAACATGCCGTTGTTGCCATCGATCACGCGGATGTCGTGGACGACGAACTCGCTGTCGATGGTAATGGACGCGATCGCCTTCATGCGGCCTTCACTCGCCACTCGGCGAAGCCTTACATCGGTGATCTGCACCCTCTTCACCACCCTGATGTCGCGAATTGGTCACATCTGTCTTGCACGACCAATTCAACATCCGGGCGGCAAACTCCTGCACAGATCGTCATCATTTTTCAAAAATTCGACCTCGTTCTCTGTTTTCCGCTTGGTGCTCATTTACCCAGATAGGCGACGAGCTCGATCTCGACCTTTGCGCCGCGCGGAAGCGCCGCCACCTGCACCGTCGAGCGAGCGGGTTTATGGCTGCCGAAAAACGCCTCGCACGCCTCGTTGACCACCTGGAATTCGGCGAGATCCGTCATGAAGATGGTGGCCTTTACGACCTGATCGCGCCGCGCGCCCGCCGCCGTGAGCACCGCGTCGAGGTTGCGGAACACCTGCTCCACCTGCTCCTTCACGCCGCCCTGAACCATCTCGCCGTCAGGCGTGAGCGGAATTTGGCCGGAGGTGTAGACGAATCGGTCCACCTGGACCGCTTGAGAATACGGGCCGATGGCCTTCGGCGCCTGATCCGTGTGAATGATCTGCATGGACAAGACCTCCTCAATCGACATGGGTAGCGCGCCAAGCCAGCGCGCCGAGATTGGGGCGAACCTCAAAACCGCTCTCGCGCACAGGGCCTACCTCGATGAGCGCCACGTAATCCGCGACCATCTTCTGCGCGGGCTGCGACGTGGCCATAAAGACCGCCGTGCCGCAGACCTCACCGCCAAACTCGCCGATGAGCTCGGCCACCGCCCGGGCCGTGGCGCCCGCGCGCATGAAGTCGTCCACAATGAGCGCCCGCGCACCCCGCGGGACCAGCCGGGTGCTCAAGGACATGGTCTGAATGCGCTTCGCCGAACCGGACACATAGTGCGTCGTGAGCGAGGCGCCCTCCGTCACGCGCTGCTCGCGCCGGACGATGGCGAGCGACGCGTGCAAGTACCTCGCGGCGCTCGCGGCGAGCGGGATGCCCTTCGTCTCGACGGTCACCACCACCTCGACGCCCGCGTGGGCGAATCGGCTCGCCACCATGGCGCCCGCCGTGTCGATCACGTCCGGATCGCCCAACACATCCGACGCGTACAAGAACTCGCCGGCGATGACGCGATCCGGCGAGGCGAGCCGGCGCGCGACATCCCACAGAAAGGCTTCGGCGCGCTCCCGATCCACCTGGGGCACAAAGCGCACGCCGCCTTGGGCCCCGACGAGCGTCTCCACCCGGCCGGCGCCGTCATCGGCGAGCACTTCGCGGACGAGCTGCACGTCCTCGCTCAGCGTGGACTTGGCCACGCCCCACGCCTCGGCCAGCGCCGAGATGCCGATGGGCGCCATGGGGGCGCTCGACGAGCCGGCGGGTCAGCCGGATGAGCCGTTCATGCCGCTGCATGGCCCGCCTCCTCAGCTGCGCGCGTGTGCTTGGGCGTAGCCGCCCACAAACCGGCACACGTACACGTCTTTCATGATGCCGCGGAGCGCGTTGTACAGCCGCTGCGCGTGCGTATGCACGGGGGTCAGCATGAACATCGTGGGCCCCGACCCTGACATGTGCACAGGCCGCTGCGCGATGGAGGTCACCCGCTCCTTGAGCGCCCGTAGCTCCGGATAAAGGCTCAGGGTGACGCGCTCCAGGGCGTTGTGGACGAGCGCAACCACCCGCTCGTGGTCCCCTTCCGCGAGGCAGCGCACCATCTCCTCGCTGCGCGGGGAGGAGGTGAAATCGGAAGGCTCAAGGCCGCGGTAGACGTCCGCAGTTGAGACGAAGAGGCGCGGGTGCAACAGCACCGCATACATGGCCGGGACGTGCGGATAGCGCGTCACGCGTTCGCCCCGCCCGCGCGCGATGGCGAGCCCGCCATAGACGCAGTAGGGGACGTCGGATCCCACTTCCGCGCCGATGTCCGCGAGTTCGTCCAGGGTGAGCCCCGCGCCTGATAACTGATTCAGCCCGCGCAAAACAGCCGCGGCGTCGCTCGACCCGCCGGCGAGCCCCGCGGCGACAGGAATGTGTTTTTCGAGCTGAATGTGCACGCCGCCCGGAAAGCCCGTGCGGCGCTTGAATGCCCGCGCTGCCTGCACGCACAGGTTCCGCTCGTCCATAGGCACCGAGGACGATGTGCTCTCCATGGTGATGTCGCCGTCGGCTCGAGCCTCAAGCCAGACGACATCCGACAGGTCCACCGTCTGCATGACCATGTCGACCTCGTGATAGCCGTCGTCGCGGCGCCCAAGGACATCCAGGGTCAGGTTGATCTTCGCGTACGCGCGTTGCAACAACAAAGCGCCCCACCTCGACTAGGATTAGCATGCCGAGGCGGCAAGACAATGTCAAGAATCACAGCATGACGAGCCGCTCGCCCGCGCCCTCCGCCACAACCTTGTGCCACGGCCGCGCGCCGAGCTCCTCAAGCGCCTCCTTGAGCGGCGCGAGCCGCTCGTAAAACACGCAGGCGACGTCCTCCGGCCCGAGCCCCCCGCGCGGCGATGCGTGTGGCCTCTCGCTCGTCCAGGATCACCGCCACCTTTTTGTCCGGACACGCCCGCAAGATAGAAGAAGACAAGAGACGCGCGATCTCGCCGGGTTCCCGCCCGCGCAAATCAGCGTCCTCCTTCACGATGACCTCGTCGAACCACGGTGCGAGCGCGCGCCCCGCCTCCTCCACGACGTGATTGGCCCGGTCCCCCGGAACGCCCACCACGCCGACGCGTCGCCTGCAGGCGAGCGCCTGAAGCCATCGCCCAACCTCCCGGAAGCCGGCCGGGTTATGGCCGTAGTCCAGCACGACGCGCGCCCCGTTCGGGAGCACGTACATCTCGAGCCTGCCGGCGTTCTGCTCGGGCGAGAACGTCGCGAGCGCCTGGGCAACGGTGGATGCGGGTAGCCCCGCCGCGCGCATGGCGGCCGCCGCCAACGCCGCGTTTTCGACGTGAAAGCGCGCAAGGCCGCCCAGGCAGATGAGAATTTGTTCGACGGCGAGGATGGGCCGCTGGGCGCCGTCCTGCCATTCGTAGAGGACGCCGTCCGAGATGACCAGCGCCATGCCGCCTGCCTGCACGTGCCGCGCGACGTGCGGATTTTCCGGAACCTGCGACACGAGCACGAGCGGCGCGCGAAAGCGCGGCGCCAGGGCGAGCACGCGCGGGTCGTCCGCGTTCAGGACCACCGCGCCATCGTCGCGGACGCACTCTCCGACGAGCGCTTTGACAAAGGCGATGTCGTCGATGGACTCGAGCCCGTCCTGGCCCACGTGATCGAGCGACAGGTTGGTGATGACCCCGACGTCCGCGACATCGTAGGCGAGCCCGCCGCGCACAATCCCGCCGCGCGCCGTCTCGAGCACGGCGACTTCGACGCGCGGATTCGACAGCACAAGCCGCGCACTCATAGGCCCCGTGGTATCGCCCTTTAACACGCACTCGCCCCCGATGTACACGCCCCCGGTTGTCGTGAGCCCCACGGTCTTGCCGGCGAGCGCGAACCCGTGCGCGACGAGCCGCGCGGTGGTCGTCTTGCCGTTTGTGCCTGTGATGGACACGATGGGAATTCGGCCGTCCGATCCGGCCGGAAACAAGGACTCCACAATGGCTTCCGCAGCCCGGCGCGGCGATCCGATCGACGGGTGCTCGTGCATGCGGATGCCCGGGCAGGCGTTCACCTCAATCACCGCCCATCCCCCAGCGTCCGCGGGAGCCGTGAGCGAGGGGACGACGAGATCGACGCCGCAAACGTCGAGGCCCACGGCCTCGGCGGCCCGCTCGGCGATGCGCAAATAGGATGCGTGCAACACGTCCGTCACGTCGCGCGCCTCGCCGCCCGTCGAGAGGTTGGCGCTCTCGCGCAGCGCCACCCGCTCGCCGACCTGCGGCACGGACTCTGGCGACATGCCCTGGCGCAGAAGCACCTGGCGCGCGATCTCGTCAATAGCAATCTTCGTCAGCGGCTTCTCGTGGCCCTCGCCGCGGCGCGGATCGCGGTTGACGAGATCGACCAGCTCACGGACCGTGTGCACGCCGTCTCCCTCCACGAAGGCGGGCTCGCGCACGGACGCGGCGACTGCGCGGCCGTCGACCACCAGCACGCGCACGTTCTCGCCTGGCACATACGCTTCGACAATGACCTCCCGCGCGTACCGCCTGGCCTCGCGAAATGCAGCGCGCACCTCCGCCTCGGACTCGAGGCGCAGCGATACGCCCTGGCCCTGGCGCGCGTCGAGCGGCTTGGCAACGGCGGGCCCGCCGAGGTGGCGCCAGAGAAAAACGGCCTCGTCCTCGTCCGCCGCCACCCCGCCTGGTGGCACGGCGAGCCCGGCCTCGTCGAGCAGACGCTTGGTCAACGCCTTGTCACTCGCGATGTCGGCGGCGACGCAAGACGTCCGGTCGGTAAGCGTGGCCTCGATTCGCTTCCGGTGCACGCCGTAGCCGAGCTCGAGGAAACTCGCCTGCAGGCGCCGGACGGGGATGTTGCGCCGCCGGCACGCGTCGACGATGGCCTGCGTGCTCGGGCCGAGGCGGTCGTCCTCGTACAGCCTCGCGATTTCCCGAATCAGGGCGTCGAGATCGCCCGGGTGGCGACCTTCGGCGAGCGAGGTCACCACGTCGAGGGCGGCCTCGAGTGCGCGCCGCTGCGCGGGGTAGGACGCGCACTCGATGGCCACGTCGTACAGCCCCGGCCGCCCCGCGTACACGGTCTTGCCGTAGTTGGCCGGAATGCCGGCGAGATGGCCCATTTCGATGGCCACGTGTTCGCAGATGTGGCCGAAATAGGTGCCGTCCTCCAGGCGCTCGATGAAGCCGCCCGGCCGTCCCTTGGCGCAGTGGTGTTGACGCAGACCAGGGAAATGGCGCAAGAGGCGCTCTCCGAATCCGGGGATGTCGATGCTCTCTTTGCCCGTATACGCCCCGAGGTCCAACCGGGCCAGGAGAATGGGGCGGTACGTGAAGATGTTGGGCCCCTCGATGAAGCGAATGCGTACGATGTTCATGAGGATAGCTCCTTCTGGCGAAGCCAGTGTGGAAAGTCGGGAATGGGCCTGCGCTCGTGGAGCAAAAACCCGCAGCCCTCCGGCAGCGTGTGCAGTCTCACGTCGCACAGCGCGAGCGATTCGTCCCGGCGAATGCGGTCGAGGTTGGAATAGGTGGCGCTTCCTGCATCTACGACACTCACCGCCCCGCGGCCGATGACCTCGAGCACCTGCCCGTCGTGCACCACGACGGCCGTGTCTTCGTCGATGCCAAGCCCCAGATGATGCGGATACTGCGCGACCGCAGACAACAGCCTTCCGAGCCGGCCTCGTTGCGCGAAATGCTGGTCAATCACGCAGCCATCCAGAAACTCCATGCCGGGCGCCATGCGCACGATGGAGAGGCGGGGATTGGTCTCTCCCTCGCCCTCGACAATCATGGTGCTCGACATCATGGAGGCGCCCGCGCTCGTCCCGCCGAGCACGACGCCGTTGCGGTGCGCCTCGTGCAGCGCCGAATCCACCTTCGTTCCGCCGAGGAGCTTCGTGATGCGCTCCTGATCTCCCCCAGTGAAGAAGATGCACGTCGCCTGCGCGATCATCTGGACTGCGCTGTCGCGGTTCGCGGCCTCGCGGGTGGACACGTCGAATGTACGCACGTCGTCCACCCCGAGGCGGTGAAACACGTCCACGTACTCCGCGCCCACCTCGACCGGGGTTTTCGTCGCCACGGTGATGACGAGCACCCGGGCACGCTTTCCGCCGCCGAGATCGAGAAATCGGCGCAAAATGCGGCACTCGCCCGCCTTGTCCTCCGCGCCGCCGATGATGACGAGAGGTCCTTTCTGCCCCAACCGCACGCCCTCCCAGAGATTGGTCAGATCATCCAGTTACTCTTCCCGAAACGCGTGGCCAGCATGCGAACGCCAACAAAGGGCGGCCGGGATGATCCCAGCCGCCCTCGGTCACCTCTGCCCGGACTTCTCAGCCAACGCTTGCTCTGCGATCTCGATGGCGCGTTTCACCATGTTCCCGGCGTCGCGCGCCTTGATCCCGCCCCAGCCTTCGCGCTGGACCGTGTCGTAGAACCCGAGCTCCTTGGCCAGTTCCACCTTGAACGCATCTGACATGGTGCTTCTCCGCCGTGCCATGCCAAATCCCTCCCTGGGTCAGAGGCGACACCTTTACAATGCGCTGGAGAGGCGTGTTCTATGCGGCTTTCACTCCGCGGGTGCAGGGCTTACGGACAACAAAAAGGGCAAGGCCATCCGCCTCACCCTGGTCATCTTCATCCTGTTCCATCTATGTGACGAGGCCTGTCCTCACAGAGCCCCCGGTCCATCTTCGAGGTTCAGTGTTCAACCACGAACTTGGTGGTGTTCCCGTCCTCCTTGCACAGCATCAGCTCGACGGTCTCGGTCAGCACGTCCGCGTAGCTGTACGAGACGCGCTCAAACGATCCGTCCGGCGGGTCCAGCTTGACGACGAACACCGACGGATACGTCTCTTCGAGAACCCCGAAGCGCTCAATGGTTTTGCGCCTGCCTCCGTTTGCGCGGAGCAACACGCGTTCACCCACGAGTCCATCCAGACTCTTCTTAATTTCGTGGAGCGCATTCCTGGCCAACACACACCACCTCTTTCCGCGCTTCATTATACCATCGCACGGAACGGGGTGTCAAGGAAATTAGATGATTATATCAGCGCATGTTTTTCGGTGTCAATGGGTATTTTACGGGGATCCACGGCGAGTCGCATGGAATTCGGCGCCGATGAGGGACCGCCGCGGGCCTTCGTCGGGACGTCGCCCGCGGCCTGGACACACCGGATGCCTCACATGACCTCAGTACATGGACTTCGGCAGTCCGAGCCGGTACTTGCCGCGCGACTCCAGTCCGCCGATCCCGTCCGTGCCTGTGTAGGTGGACTTCACCGCGTCGTACAGATTCACCGTCTCGTGAATGGGCGTGAACGCCACCTTTTCCGCGATGAAGACGGGATCGAGCGCGTGAATCATGATGCGCTGCGGCGAAGAGGCGAAATTCGCGCCCGCCTCGATGAGCGCCTCAAAGTGAGACTGGCACGCGCCGGCGATGATGACGAGATCGTCCATGTTCCGCACGTATTTTCGGGCATTGGCCACGGTCTTCACGAAGTTTTGCGAGTTTCGGTAGTTCTTGATGTCGGACCAGTCCTTGCCCTTGCGGATGACGCCGTCGTGGCCGGTGATAATGAGGATGTCCGGCGCATACGTCTCGAGCAGATGCACGACCTTTCGCGGCATCTCCGATTCCGCCACGTGCTGCCCGACGGCGCGAATGCCGAGCTCCTCGTACATGGCGAGGCACTTCTGCAGATAGCTGCCGTCGCCGTCCAAGTGAAGCACGGTCCCCGGGCGCTCGAAGAAGTCGGGATTCGCCCGGTACCGCGCCTCTTTGCGGAGCGATCGCTTCTCCGAGTCGTGGGCGCGGCGGGATCGAATGATGCGGAGGCATTCGCCGACGACCTGCGTGCGCATCGCCTCGAACGCGCGCATATCCTCCTCGGTGACAGGGGCGAGATCGTCAAAGGGCGCGTCGGCCATCAGGCGCACGTCCAGTCCCTTGAGGATGGCGGTCTCCGAGCTTTCGTCCAATTCAACGATCACGAAGCAGATGTCGTGGCCGTACGAACGGCGCGTGACGCGATCGCCAATGTGCCACACCGTCATCGCCTCCCATGGCGGGCTCTAGACTACGGTATGCGGCTCGACGGCTTCGTGATCCCGGAGGATGGAAACATGGCGGATGCGCGGGACATCGCGTGCGCGCTCGGTGCGCGCGACGAAGCGAGGCGGATTGGCAACGTCCTGCGGCAAGTGGCCCGGGCGGGCGTCAGGCGGGTGGCCATCTGTGCCAACGGCTGCACGGATGGCACCGTGGCGGAGGCGCGGCGGGTGTCGGACACGTTGGGACTGGAACTCACCGTGGTGGAGTTTGCCCAGGCGCTGGGACACGACGCCCCGAGGGCCATCGCAGCCATGGAGGCCTGGCGGCGCTGGCCTGATTCGACGGCCGTATTCATGATGGATGCGGATTGGCAGGGAGGATTCGGCCCCATGCTCGCAGACTTTCTCGAGGACGCCCTCCGGCACCCGGGAGCCATCACGGGCGTCTGGGGACGCGTGCGGGCGGCCGAGATCGACCGGCACTGGCATCGCCTCGTGTGCCGCGCGGGCGCCCCGCCATTGCTGCGGCCGTTTCTCCTGCCGCACTTCATCCCCCTTTCTGTCTTCCTGCGCGTCTCGCCGCGTTTCGTGGCTTCTCCGGGGCTCTTCTTCGCCCTCACGCGCCGTGAAGGGATTCCGTGGCGGGTCTATGAAGCGTGGGACGGTAGGTTGATGGGCAACCCTTCGCGGGAGGCGGGCGCGCAGGCGACCGTGCTCGATCTCCTGCGCGAGGACGCGCGGGCGGCCGAGATCGCCCTCTTCAGCGGTTCGAGCCATCCGCCACCGCTTTGGCCGGGACGGCGTGACTGGCGGGCCGTCGAGGCGTGGATGAGCTGCATCCGCGGGCCGAACCTTCGCAGGAGACATCACGACTTGGTGTAGCGATCCGCCACCTTGCTCGCGCCAAACGACTCGGGCTTGATGCGCGCCTCGTAGCCGTTCGACTCAATCCATGCGACAATCTCGCGAATCCACTGCTTGGTCTCGCCCCCTTCGCCGATATCGAGGTGCACCTCGATCTGCCAATCCTGTCCGGCCTTTTGGAGCAATTCGCTCAGGAGACCGCCCACCTGCAGGGACAGCGAGGCCTCGGTAAACATGCGCTGGCGCAGCGAGTGGATGTGCTCGTGATGCTCCTTGTGCACATAGTAGCGGGCGCCCCGCCCCACGCGGTGCAGGATGACCGCGGTCACGAAGGTCGCAGACGCCGTGTGCTCGTGTGGCTGCGAATCGGTGCCAATGATCAACCGAAAGCGATCCTGGGGATGTTCTCTTCGCTCCTGGATGGCGTCCTCTGCCACCTGCTCCAACGTCACCACGCCGAGCGTCGGGCTGCGAAACAGCACGCGCACCGCCCCCCTCTCGTTGGCTACGCGGCATCCACGCCTGCGCCGCGGTCATCTGCCGCAGGATGTCACACGGGCTCAGCTGTGCTGGTCAACGCGCCGCCCGCGTCGACGAGCGCGTTTACCTGTCCGCCGTGACGCGCACCTCCGTCAATTCCGACTTTATCCGAACCATACCACACGTCATGCGTCCCATGCAGCACCATGCACGGCGTGTGCCCGAATACCACCAGCTTACCCACCCGATGCGGGCGCGCATAAAACCGCTCGCGGATGGTCAACAGGTCCCGCTTCGCGGTTTGCCGCCAATCGGGCTTGTCGGGATGGATCCCGGCGTGAACGGCGATCCACCGCTCCCCTTCCCAGGAGTACGGTAGGGTGGGGAGAAAGGCGGCGAGCGACGAGTCTGACGCAATGGCTCGATACAGCGAGTCGCGCACGGGACCGAGCGGCTTCATCCCGCCGCGCATCCAGCGCACGAGAGCCTCCTCGTGATTGCCGCGAAGCGCGACCGCCCCCTGGCTGCACAGCTGATGCACCAAGTGGAGAACGCCAAGGCTATCCGGCCCGCCGGAGATGTAGTCGCCGACGAGAACCAACTGATCGCGGCCCGGCCGGTATTCAAGCTTGTCCAACAGGCGACGAAACGGACGCAGATGCCCATGAATGTCACTGATGAAGATGGTGCGTTCCGGTGACGCCGATTGCATGGTGCGCCCCTCCTCAAAAACGCTTGCATCCAAACCTCGCGTTTCACATAATGGAAATTGAGCCTTTTGCAGAATCAAGAGCCCTTGTGCGGCAAGGGTTTTTCGAGCATAAAGAAGGACTTCACCCCAACTTGAGAGAAAGAAAATGGTGTCCAGCAAACCATTTCAAGGGGTCGAAGTCCAACGTGTACCTTCGACAGACATGGCTCTTTTCCTTCGACGAATGGATGGAAATTGACCCTTCGGAGCGGCGTGAACGTTTTTTTCCGCGCTCGATCTGAGGCCGTATGCCGCGAAGTTGAGAAGTTCGACACCCAAGGGGCTAAGCCCATCTCTCGCGAAGCCATCTTGTGAGCATTTCTCGTGGCACCCCTTGAGGGCATCTCGACCTTCACGCAGCTTCACCAACGTTTGGAGAGTGATTTGCGCTTCCCTTACCAGTGCGGTTTCTTCCTTCACGAATCCATTCCATCCGTCTCGACACTAAGTCGCGTCTTTCAGGCCATCGTCGACCAAGGGGTTGCGGAGACACTATTTGCCGAGTTGGTTCGTCAATGCCGTGACGAAGGGCTCATCAAGAGCGAACACGTCGCCATCGACAGCACGGCCATCCATGCTTATGAGCGGAAACACCCACGCTCAGGTGTCCAGACCTCCCATCGGGCCAACTGGGGCGCGAAGTTCGATGCTTTTGGCAACAAGCTGGCGTGGTTTGGCTACAAGGTCCATTTGGCGGTCGATGCCAAGAGTGAACTTCTCATGGCGCTCACGGTAACGCCAGCGAACGTCTACGATGGGGGGTATCGGATGACGTATTGGGGTGCAGAGGGCGACTGGCTCAAGTTTCGCTGTCCGCACGCGACAGGACATGTCGATTGTCCGCTTGGCATGGCTGCATGTTCTGCATCGAGCTATGGCATGGTTGTGAAGAAGCACATCGATGAGGACGTCCGTCGATACGCGAATCCACATCGCAACTCTCGCACATGGAAGATGCTTTATGATGAACGGACCGCAGTGGAACGCTGCTTTTCACGGTTGAAAGAACGGCTCATGCTTGACGACCTGCATGTACGTGGCATCAAGAAAGTCACCGTACATGCGTACATCCACGCGATTGTGCTCTTGGCATCTGCTCTGGCGATGCACCGGACGAATCGCATCGAGCAAGTAGCTTAACCTGATGCTTCGAATGAACACCACCGAAGGGACGTGATTTATCCACACAACGGAAAAGGATTTTTATGGAACAAGTTATCTTTCACGAGAAGAGTGCGTCGTTTTTGCTCGCGACGGAATCAGTCATTCTGCAAAAGGCTCACATAAAAGGAGTCTGCCATTTGACAGACTCCACCTGAATTTCGCGCGCGATGCAATTTGGCTACGGCCTTCTTGCGGAAGGCCCCCTGCTTCCCTTTATGCCGAAATGAAGCCGCATCGTCAACGCACGGACAGGATTTTTTCGGTGCCGGCGAGAAATGATGACGTATCCGCAGTTCCATGGACGAGATCGCCGAGATATGGGGTTGTTGCAATGGGCTTTCTGCATTTGCTCTGGACCATCACCGTGCCCATTTTGATCGTCTGCGTCGCAGGTGCGCTCGTGGCGCGGTATCAGCCTGTCGAGACGAAATCGCTGTCGACCGTGGCGCTGTACCTGCTGGCGCCGGCGCTCATTCTCTCGGCCCTGCCGTCAGCCAATCTGCGCGGCAATCACGTCGTCCAAATCGCATTGTTCACTGCGGTCATGACCGCATTCTGTTGGGTGGCGGCCATCGCGGCGGGTCGGCTGTTCCGACTCGACCGGGCGACCTCGCGGGCGCTCATGCTGACCACCATCTTCAGCAATTCCAATAACTATGGCCTGCCTGTGCTGCTGCTCGCGTTCGGCACCCAGGGATTCGCGCTGGGAACCCTGTACGTGATCCTGCAGATTCTTTTGGTCAACACACTCGGCGTGTCCATCGCGGCGAGCGGACGCTCGGGCGAGAGCGGCTGGCGCGCCCTGCTGCGCGCCCCGCTCCTGTACGCGAGCGCCCTCGGCCTTGTGCTGGCCATCTTGCATCAACCGCTTCCAGGAGGGATAAGCACGGCTGCCAAACTGCTCGGAAACGCGTATGCAGCCGTGGTGCTGCTCATTCTGGGGATGCAGCTTGGCCACACGCGCTGGTTGGGCGCATGGCGGAAAGACGTATGGCTGGGGCGTGGCGCTGAGGGTGGTGATGGTGCCTGTCGCGGCGAGGCTCCTGCTGCTTGCGCTTGGCATCCATGGCCTGCTCGCATCCGTGCTGTTCGTGGAAGCAAGCATGCCAGCTGCCGTCAACACGGTGGCGCTGGCCAGCCGTTACGACGTGGCCGAGGAATGGACGTCCATGGTGGTGGCCATCACGACCGCGTTGAGCTTTGTGTATTTACCGCTCGTCATCGCCATCAGTGCGTGAGCGAGCAGCCTACCACTCCACGGCATCCCAGTCGATGTCAGCCTGAAGCGTTACATCCTCGAGGGGACACCCACGTTCCTGAGCGAAGCGTATGACATCCTGCTCGATCGAATGGTACTCTGGGCCACGAGCAATCATCTTCTCCATCATCGTCGCGATCGAGAATGCGCGGCGAGAAGGAGACTTCTTGGCGTACTCAAAATTGAGGTAGTCCAGATATTGCGTAGTATAGTTCTGAGACCACGGAAATCTCGTATCCGTCGCCTTCAAAAAGCGTTTGAACGCGGTAGGGCTCACGGCCTCGCGGACACACTGGATGATGAGGGCTTGAAAGTGGTGCACATGGACAACGTGAAGATCCTGGTTGGGATTCATGTAGAGCCCATATGGAGTTTCTCCTCGCTTGTCCGTATAGAGGATGAGAAAGTCGTTCAATGCGGCAGCCACAAACAACGCTTCTGGGTACAGCGTTTCAAGCAGCGCACATTTTCCTGAGGGGCGATAAGCCCATGAAAGCGCATCATGTCTTCAGTTAGCCCATTCGGATAGAGCTCCACCCGACGGTGCCCTTGAAGTGCATGCCGCACATCGTAACACACGCCCAGCACGCGCAAACGAGCTTCCTCGAAGCTGGGTATTCTCCCTCCTCGCCGACCACCTCGTGCAAAGCATGATAAAGAGCTTGCAAATCGTCGTAGTCTCCACTCACTTCGATGCCAAGCAGATTCGCCGTATTCTTCGCTCGGAGCATAGGACACCTCCGCCTCCGCGGAACCGACAAACGTTTTGACTCAGAGAGTGACAGGATCGGAGCGAATTCGCAAGGCGGGAGGTCACTATCCCCGTAGAATCTGAATGGGCAGCGGATAGGCTCCAAACGAGCAGTTGGAGGACGCGATAAGCCTCGGTGATGCTCATCACGACCGCGCGAGCCTCACTCTTCCTCTTTCGAAAACCGCACGAGATCCGCGATATCAAGCATGGCCGTCTTCCGAACAGCGCGTGTATTCCCCACTTCCATCAGCCCGACAAACGCCGCGATCACGCATGCAAGCAACGCACAAGCCGTCCAAGAAAGCCGGAACAGCACGATACCTCCGACAAGGGTGTACAGGCATGCCGAAGCCATGCAGGTTAGAAAGAGTGCGCGAAGTTTGCGGCGGTAGACCGAAACAACCTCCGACGGCGAATATCCCAAGTGGCGAAGAATTCCCATGTCTTTTCGACCACGGCGAAGGTCATTCCGAAAGAAAAGCCAGATGCCAGCGTACGTGCCCGCCGCCACGAGCATGGTGAACACCAGGGCCATCCAACTGGACGTTTGGAGCGTCGACGAGAGTTGTTGGAACGCGCGAAAGGTGTACACCGTGTCATAGCCGGGGTGTGTCAAGTGATCTGTGTAAACTCCATTTTTGAAGAGATTACCTTCGGCCCTGTAGCGAACACCCAGATGTCGTACCCATGTGAGGCTGTCAAGGTGCGCTTTCCAGCCTTGACAGCCGATTCCGGGCTGCCATCCTGGTCCGACGTGGCATGCCACACACCGTGGGCATGCCACCTAACGTCGTCATGGCAGGTATGGCGTCACTCGGTCCCCGAAGTAGATGGCTAGTTGCCCTAGAATGGTGCCCCAGTTGGCCACCCGCATCGTCCATTTTCTCGTCACCTCCATCGTCGCCAGATACAGCATCTTCAACAACGACTCGTCGTTTGGGAACATGCTCTTGCCCTTCGTCGCTTTTCGTAACTGCCTGTGGTAGCCCTCGATGATGTTCGTCGTATACATGATTCGCCGCATTTCCACGGGGTACCGATAGAACGTCGCGAGCTCCGTCCAGTTGTCTCGCCACGACTTCACACACAGGGGATAGCGCGCTCCCCATACCCGTTCAAACTGGTCAAGCTCCATCAAGGCCGCCTCTTCCGTGGGTGCCTGATAGATGGGCTTGAGTGCTGCCGCGACCGCCTTTAAATCCTTGTAGGACACATACCGCAGCGAATTGCGAATTTGGTGGACGATGCATTTTTGGACATCGGATTGCGGGAAACAGGCGGCGATGGCTTCGCTGAATCCCTTCAGGTTGTCCGTCGAAAAGACGAGCACATCCTGCACGCCACGCGCCTTCAGGTCATTCAACACGCCTAGCCAGAACTTCGAGGACTCACTCTGCCCAATCCAGATGCCCAGCACATCTTTCTGACCCTCGATGTCGATGCCAATGACCATGTACGCCGCCTTGCTTACCAAGCGGCCTTCTTCGCGCACCTTGTAGTGAATGGCGTCGAGGAAGACGACGGTATAGAGGGGGTGCAATGGACGATTCTGCCACTCCTGAATCCGCGGCAAGAGGCGATCGGTGAGGTTCGACACCAGCGTGGGAGATATCTCTACGCCGTAGATCTGCAGGAGGTGGTCCTGGATATCCCTCGTGCTGAAGCCACGAGCATAAAGGGCAATGACCTGTTCCTCGATACTTGGCATGCGCTTCTGGCGTTTTTGCACAATCGCAGGCTCAAACTCGCCTTTTCGGTCTCGAGGAAGCGCGATCTCGATCTCACCGAGTTCGGACTGCACCGTCCGCTTGGCGCCGTGGCCATTTCGGGCGTTATCCGTATCTTTGTGCTTCGCGTCGTATTTGGCATATCCGAGATGCGTGTCCATTTCAGCCTCGAGCATCTCTTGGACGGTGCTCGCGAAAAAGCTCCCTGAGCATGCTTTGGACGTCGTGAAGATCCTTCAGCTTGCCGTCTCGAATGAGTTGACGGATTTGCTCCTTGGATAGAACATCCATGCTCTTTCACTCCCCATGTAGACTCCCGCGTTTGGGCTTGGGGAGTTTACACAGTTCATTTTACACTCTCCATAGCCGCGGCCGGCCAGCGCCCGCGCAACCCGGTCCACGTCCGCTACATGAGGTACATAAACCGCTACGTTCTCCACCGGTTGAATGCCCAAATCCTGTCCTTGCGTAAACGCGCGAACCAAAGCAGCGTACGGCCGTTGATACGCTGTCTCCAGGATGCGCCGGTACGTGTCGTAGGAGACAAAAAGCGGACGACCGAGTGCGTTCTCCCCCGTGGCCTCCGATTGCAATGAGAAGAGCGGTGCTTGTCGAGTGATCGGGGCGGTATGCGATAGCGTCATGGACACACGCCGATCGCTCTCGTAGCCACCTTGGGTCACGCGAACCACTGGAACTTGCAGAATCAGCGGACTTGGCGTAGGCGGAACGGAGTAACCCGTGTCATCTCTCATGGTCAGAAGCCCCAGCAGCAGCGCGCCACCGGGATCGACCGACTCCACCCAGTTCGTGCGGCCTGTCGAATCCAGAATGCCAAAGTTAATTTGGTATACCCTGAATCCGTGACGAGTAGGTGCGAAAATTGCTGAAGCGCTCGTGGTTGGTCCTGTAGAATTGAGATAGTTCGGATATCGGCTGTATTCAATCCCTCTTCACCATCGGGGTGAACCACTTGCGTTTCATCATTGAAGAATCCGATGAAGTCATCGTCACGCATTCGGGAATGACCCTTGTCGGCGTGTTGCTTGATAAAACCAGAATCGGCGAGCGGTTGAATCAGACCCGCCTGCCTGGTATGGGCAAACCGGATATTTCAAACCGGGACGTGGCATACTCATACATCGGGCTGCTTTGCCAAGGCAAGACCGACTTCGACCACATCGAAGCGTTTCGAGATGACGAGTTTTTCATGATCGCACTGCAAGTAGACAACGTGCCTTCGAGCCCGACGCTGCGCCAGCGTTTGGACATGGTTGCCGGAAAATCCGGCTGGGAGTCCATTCTCCGGGAAGAGTCCGCAAGGCTCCTGAGAGCCCTCGATGTAACTCTGCATCCGATTGAACTGGGCGTGCCTGCAGAGCGTCGAACTTACATCCCGCTGGATATCGACGTCAGTCCCTTTGATAATTCCGGCACGAAGAAGGAAGGCGTGTCCCGTACATACAAGGGGCACGACGGATATGCTCCCATCTTTGCTTACCTTGGCCAAGAGGGCTACGTGGTCAATGTCCAGTTGCGTGAAGGCAGTACCCACGTACAAAAGGGCACGTCGACTTTCCTGCGGGAGAGTATTCAGTATGCAAGGCAGGTGACGGACCTCCCGCTTCTGGTTCGTCTGGATGCCGGCAATGACAGTGCAGAAAACATCGCCGTGTGTCGCTCCCAGGACAGCAGGGCCGAGTTCATCATCAAGCGCAACTTGCGAAAGGAGAGCCCCGAGGCCTGGCTTGTGATTGCCCAGCGACACGGGACATGTCATGAACCTCGTCCCGGCAAGAAGGTATATCATGGTTCGCTGATGTGTCCCGTCAAGGGTGTATCCGAACCAGTTCGCATGGTGTTCGAAGTTATCGAACGGACCATGACGGCCGACGGCCAAATCTTATTGGTACCGGACATTGAGGTCAGCGCCTACTGGACCTCACTGCCGGATGACCCGGCTGTGATCATTCGCCTGTATCACGACCACGCCGTGATGGAACAGTTCCACAGCGAAATCAAGACGGATCTGGACGCCGAGCGGCTGCCCTCGGGTAAATTCGCCACGAACAACTTGGTATTGCACTTTGTATGCGTGGCGTACAATCTGCTGCGAGTGATCGGCCAGGAGAGTCTGAAGCGAAATGATGCGCCGCTACGAAAAAAGGCAGAACGTCGCCGGATCCGGACTGTGATTCAGAACCTGATGACACTGGCTGCGAAGATGGTGCGACACGCCAGACAGACCAAGCTGAAATTGGGGTACGGGAATCGATGGCTCCCGGCATTTCGGCGATTGTACTTGGCCTTTGCGTAACGTGAACTGTGTCGAGCAAAGACACTGCATATGACCTGACATGGAAACCGAACCCAACCATTCACGAGTCCAGGGGGGACATCTGCCTTTTCGCCGCACTGGCTCCAACCGATATTCACAATCCCTAAGAAAATTGAATGTACATCCGTGAAATCGCAGTGAAGGGGCTTGCGAGAACACACATCAGCCTCTTTCCATCGGCCCTGTCACGGATTCAGGGGTATACATTCCACACCCTTGCTTTGGCACCGGGCATAGAGCTCGCAAGGATCCGTTCGATTTGTTCTCGATCACGAAATTGAACGTGCCTCGGAAGAGTTTGATGTTCTGACGATTGGGCGTCGACCAAGATGACGTGAACAGCGTCATTGGAGAAAAACTGTCGCTTCACATCGAGCGCCATGCGCAGTGTGTAGAGGCCCAAGGTCGAGAGCACGAGCAAAGCGACGAAGAGCGTCGCAGCCGCAATGCGGAACTGAATTGGCGTCTTGTTTCTCATCATGCGGGCGACATCACGAAGAGGCGTTGCATCATTCCGCATGCAGGACACCTCCCTGTAGACGAAGCCGTTCGGGGTGAAGCATGTCAGGCACCGGGGCATGACTGCAGATGATGGACGTCTTGTTTGCCAATTCGTCTGCCAACAGTCCCCAGATGCGATCAGACGTCACATCGTCTAAGTTGGACGTCGGCTCGTCAAAGAGTAGGACGTCGGCAGGTGGCAGGAGAGCGAGGACAAGTTGCAAGCGCCTGCGTTCCCCGCCCGACAGCGCTCGGACCTGGGTCCGTTCCATGCCTTCGAGGCGACAGGCCTGCAGAAGTTGGTGAGCACGTGCTGCCCAGCCTTCTTCCAGTCGCCTTGCCATCGCCTTGAGCCGAAGATGATCCCAGACCGTGAGATTTGAGAAAAGGAGGAAGTCCTGCGGCGCGTATTCGATTCGCGATCCGCTCGCCACTTGCACAATCCCGGCGGATGGCCGCTCATAGCGTGCCAAAACCTGCAGAAGCGTCGTCTTGCCCGCTCCACTGGGCCCGGAGATGGCGTACACCTTTCCAGCTTCGAACGTTACATTGATCGCTTTTAGAATGTCGCGTCCACCGTAGCGCTTCGCCACGTTTTGCATAGCAATCACGATGGGTTCTCCTCTTCTCCGCCGGCATAGCTCCAGCTGACAATCTCGACGCGCCCATCGCAGTCCAACTGAACGCCGTTTGGCATCCACTCCACTCCTTCAACCGAAGTGGCGCTGCCGAGGTGCCTACCGTCTGAAAGTTGAAACACGTCCGCGCGTGTGGTAAGCGACTTCGGATCGTCGTCGAACTGCACAAGGACACCCTGCGGCGTAAGGACGTTCACCGCTCGCACCGGAAGATGGATCGAATCGAACACAAACTGATGATCGGCGACCTTCACAAGCCGTCCTTCATACGCGAGCAGGGGATCGTCTGTCCAATGGGTCGATACGAGTTGAGGCTCTGCATTCAAATTGGCTGCAGGCAGTCGGTACAGCCAAACTGCGCGATCCGGCCGGAGCACCGTAAAGTACAACGTCGGCCCCGCAAGTGCACCTTGTTCGATGGCACCTTCCACATGTACAAAAGGATGCAGCGTTCTCGTGGTCGGATCCCATCTCACGATGTGCCGCCACTCCTCACCGCCGTCATCGCGGTAATGGACCAAGAGGAAGAACGCGTTTTGCCCGTCCGCTGCAAGCGGAAAAATGGCATCGTGTGCCGCATCAGGAAGCGTGTAGACGGTGACCGCCCTGCCATTCTGAAGCTGCACGATGGAAAAGTGATTCGTGAGGCTGTTGCCCATGGTGTACAGATCAGAAGGCGTGGTGAAGTTGTACACAAATTCGTTGGATACGTTGGTCCAACTGACCGCAACCTTCTTTACCGTGTCATAGAGCACGAAGCGCTGATCCACAGGATCTTCGATCACGCGCTCGTCGGCGCTCGCAGGTCCAGGGATGATGACGGCGTTCGCTGGCCTTGGCGGCGTGCTACAAGCCGTCACCGCGCACAAGGCGGCGCAGGCGGTGAATGCCATGGGCCAACGTGGCTTACGTGCGCTTGAGCACAGCATGATTCACACTCCTGCACTAATCGCGTACGTCTTCGGATCTCCAGCAAGTTTAACGGTAGCAGTATTGACCGTGACAATTGAGCCCTGTTTGTAGTCCGATTGTGGTCCGATGACGACGTTCCCGCGATAGTCCGATTCCTTTGCTCCATTGTCGTTGGTCCAGTATTTCACTTGTGTCCGAACAGTCTGCCATGAAGAAGAATAGGAAGCTGTTGCTGAATCGCCGGATATGCCCATCGTAATTGAAGCCCCGTTCCTCAAATCCGCCTGGCTGTACCACTGCGTGCGAATCCACTCGACGGTCCGGGACCCGCTGTAGACTGCAGAAACTTGCCAGTTCCATGTCAACGCATTTCCCGTTTGAGAAGCAAATGTCGATCTCCAAACGTTAGCTATAAGCGATCCTTCACCCGACGGCAAAGTTAAGGTTTGAGATGTGTTTGTATGCGGAAGATAATCTTGCGTTGTGACGATTGAATTGCTTTCATCTGCGGCCACGGTAGGGGATACGAACGCCAAGCTAACCACTGCCGCAGAAATGGCGTTCAGCATAGTGCGCCTCATGACTAGCCATGACCTCCACTTTTAAGTTCCGAATCTCGAGGAACAGTGTACCAGAACAATCCGAGGAATATATCTAGCATTTTGCTAGCAATAGGAGCTTCGATCATGGAATAGGTAACAAAAATGTGTAAACTTGAGAGGAACCCACTCAATTGGGCGTTCAGGAGCGTGAACGCATGCGGATGATCTTGTGTACAGACGACACCTGTCTTATCCGAATGCTCTCGGTCATCCTCGAGGCGTGCGATTTGCACATCTGCGGAACTGTCGAGCGCACGACTGCAATCTCGATGGCGACAACAGAGGATATTTTTATCGACGGCATCGCGCGCGCTCGTTAGGACTCTCAGGATTTTTAAGTGATCCACTTGCAGCACTTCAGACGTTCATCGGAGGTGATCTAGAGACCTTTGTAAGGCGATTCACCGTTCCTGAAGGACTTCCCTCTCTGCCCATTGTGTCTGTGAACGTCGGTCGCGGAGTGCGTTATAAATCCGGCGAACAATACCTGATGATCGAACATCGCCGTGTTCCGCTCTCGCAAATGGAGTCAAGACTTCTGGAACTCTTTCTCAGCCACGAGGGAGAAGTCTTGACGCGGGACGCGATCGCGAACGCTCTGTGGAAAGGGCACGTAAATCCGAAAGGCATCGCCAAGCTCGTGTCAAGGCTGCCTTGTCCATTCTGAGGTCCATCAGCAGCTCGTCGATCTCGCGTATGAGCGCCCCCGCCCATCTTCACTCAATAGATAGAGCCGCACCCAATGCAGCAGGTGCGCCCGGTTCGCGTGTCGAATGGTAGCTTCAGGCGTCCACTCGCTCGGCAGGCGAAACTGGGCCAGCCACCGATTCCAAAGCTCACGGCGCCAACCGGCCCGCCGGAAGACGGATCGCACGGCGATGGCAAGTCGCTCGTCCTCCAAATAGATGAGCGGCTCTGCATGGTCGACGACGTCCGCGATGGCGGCGAGAATCGACGCTCATTCCGCTTCGGCCGCGACGGGATGTTGCGCACAGGCCGCGAGCGCATCTGCGGTGTGCGCGGCACTATGCGCCCAGCCCTTGCCCGGCACGTAACCACGGCGATCCCGCTCGCAAGACGCGTACCGCGCAATGCTGGCTATCGCGTGAAGGACGATATCGCGCTCAAGCACGCGCCGCCTGGCATCGACGTCGAGGATGTACCCGGCGACGAGCGCGCTGAAGGAGCGCCCGAAGACGCTGTCGTCCCCCACCCTGCCTATGCCATAAAACAGATGATCGTCGCTCAACAATTGTTCAAAGAGCCACGCCAACTGCTCAGGCGGGATCGCCCCCATCTCGAGCAAACGGCAGAACAGCGAATAGGCGATCTCGTCGCAGACTTCGCCGTCCGGCGCGTGCAGTCCGGCGAGCAGGCGATTGAGCAATTCGATGGGGCATTCGTCATACGCCTTACGCAACAGGGCATCGTCACGTCGGGCGAGATCGCGCAAGGGCTCGATCATGGAAGTCCTCCGCCCGTAGGATGAATCAACGAGATAGATTTAAATGTAAAATATACATATGTATATTTAATTTTATAAAATAATAGTTGATGTATCTTGATTCTCTTTATAGAGAAAACTATGATAGACCTTGCGGCGGCTGATTTCAGATAGTCCCGTTCGGCTGGCAACGGATTCGAAGGAACGGATCCTATGGAAGACAAGGCCGAGCTGATCCTGTCCAAACTCGACGCGATGAACGGTGAGATCCACGCGCTCGGTGATCGACTGGATATGGTGGCCCAAGGGCTGCACGCCGTCGACGGACGCCTCAATGGCGTTGAGCACCGGTTGAATGCTGTCAACGAACGCTTCGATGCCGTCGAACATCGCCTAGACGTCGTGGACCAGCGTCTTGATGCCGTCGAACACAGCTTAGACGCAATGGGCCAGCGTCTTGACGCCGTTGAGTACCACTTGGGCCTCGTCGATAAGCGACTTGACGCTATCGAGCACCGCCTGGACGTGGTCGATCAACACCTGAGCGTCATCGACATGCGCCTGGACCACCAGGATCGCATCTTGGCTGAACACACTTCCCTGCTGAAAGAGCACACTTACATGGGCCTTTTGCAGAATCACGAGCCCTTGTGCGGCAAGGGTTTTTCGAGCATAAAGAAGGACTTCACCCCAACTTGAGAGAAAGAAAATGGTGTCCAGCAAACCATTTCAAGGGGTCGAAGTCCAACGTGTACCTTCGACAGACATGGCTCTTTTCCTTCGACGAATGGATGGAAATTGACCCTTCGGAGCGGCGTGAACGTTTTTTTCCGCGCTCAATCTGAGGCCGTATGCGGCGAAGTTGAGAAGTTCGACACCCAAGGGGCTAAGCCCATCTCTCGCGAAGCCATCTTGTGAGCATTTCTCGTGGCACCCCTTGAGGGCATCTCGACCTTCACGCAGCTTCACCAACGTTTGGAGAGTGATTTGCGCTTCCCTTACCAGTGCGGTTTCTTCCTTCACGAATCCATTCCATCCGTCTCGACACTAAGTCGCGTCTTTCAGGCCATCGTCGACCAAGGGGTTGCGGAGACACTATTTGCCGAGTTGGTTCGTCAATGCCGTGACGAAGGGCTCATCAAGGGCGAACACGTCGCCATCGACAGCACGGCCATCCATGCTTATGAGCGGAAACACCCACGCTCAGGTGTCCAGACCTCCATCGGGCCAACTGGGGCGCGAAGTTCGATGCTTTTGGCAACAAGCTGGCGTGGTTTGGCTACAAGGTCCATTTGGCGGTCGATGCCAAGAGTGAACTTCTCATGGCGCTCACGGTAACGCCAGCGAACGTCTACGATGAGGTATCGGATGACGTATTGGGGTGCAGAGGGCGACTGGCTCAAGTTTCGCTGTCCGCACGCGACAGGACATGTCGATTGTCCGCTTGGCATGGCTGCATGTTCTGCATCGAGCTATGGCATGGTTGTGAAGAAGCACATCGATGAGGACGTCCGTCGATACGCGAATCCACATCGCGACTCTCGCACATGGAAGATGCTTTATGATGAACGGACCGCAGTGGAACGCTGCTTTTCACGGTTGAAAGAACGGCTCATGCTTGACGACCTGCATGTGCGGGGTATCGAGAAGGTCACAGCGCATGCGTACATCAACGCCGTTGTACTCCTGGCATCTGCTCTGGCGATGCACCGGACGAATCGCATCGAGCAAGTAGCTTAACCTGATGCTTCGAACGGGCACCACCGAAGGGGCGTGATCTATCCGCACAACAAAAAGGATTTTTATGAAACAAGTTATCTTTCACGAGAAGAGTGCGTCGTTTTTGCTCGCGATGAAATCAGTCATTCTGCAAAAGGCTCCATTTATAAAATCTATTCCACAGATCGCCTGTGACGCGAGGCTTGGAGGGCTCGCCCATGGACATCAGCACCGTGCCCGGCGTCATGCCGGTTCGCGAAGAAGATCAACTGGATTGGGAAGGACTCCGGACTTACCTCGTGCGCGAGGGCGTGCTTCCATCGGATTCCGGCCCGCTGATGGCTGTTCAGTTCCCGACCGGCGCGTCGAACCTCACGTACCTGATTCAGAGCGGCGAGTTTGTGGCCGTCCTGCGCCGCCCGCCCCACGGCCCGCTCCCCCCGCGGGCGCACGACATGGGGCGCGAGTCGTCCATCCTCGCGAAGCTCCATCCGCACTTCCCGAAAGCGCCGAAACCGTATGCCTACTGCGAAGAGCCGCGAGTCATCGGCGTGCCGTTTTTCGTCATGGAGTACCGCCCGGGCGTCCCGCTGGACGACGCGTTCCCCGAGGACTTCGCCTATGCGCCCGAGGTGGGGCGGGCCATCTCCGAGCGCGCGATTCAGGCGCTCGCGGAGCTGCACGCCGTGGACCCGGTGGCATCCGGTCTCATCCAGTTTGGCAAGCCCGAGGGCTTTCTGCGCCGCCAGGTCGACGGGTGGATCGAGCGATTCCACCGGTCTCGCACGGATGAGGACGTGCCGCACGCGGACGCCGTCATGGCGTGGCTCAGCGGCCACGCCCCGGAATCGCGCGACGTCACCGTCATCCACAACGACTTCAAGCTGAACAACATGCTGTTTGCCCCGCCGGCGTATCAACACATTGTCGGCATCGTGGACTGGGAAATGGCAACTGTTGGAGATCCACTCTTCGATCTCGGCGTCATGCTGAGCTACTGGACCGAGCCGTCCGATCCGCCGGCGCTCCAGGCGCTCTTCCCGTCCGTGACGACGCTCGAAGGTTTTTACTCGCGCCGCGAGATGGCGGAGCGGTACGCACAGGAGACGGGGCGTTCGGTCCACGACATGAAGTTTTACTATGTGTTCGGCGTGTTCAAGCTCGCCGTGATCTTGCAGCAGATTTACGTGCGATACAAGCTGGGCAAGACGTCCGACGCCCGTTTCGCCCGCTTCGGCGACGGCATCCGGGCGCTTGTGGAACATGCCAGGGCCGAGATCGACCGCCCCTGAGGCCCATCCCAGCGCCCCACATGTCAAGAGGCCAGCCGGCCCGGCCGACTGGCCTCTCGGTTCAGTTCATGCCCTCTTGCAGTCCTTCCTTGAAAACCTCAAGGTGCCCTTCCCTGCGGCCGTCCTCAAAGATCTCATCAATCAGGCGATACATGTTTCTCAACTCCCTTCTTAAACGTAGCCGCTGTTCCTCCGAAAGCGCCTGTTCCCCGAGCGTCAGGAGCGCGCTGACGACGAGTTCCCGCTCGCTTGGGTTGCGCACCTGAGGGATCAAGGACAGGACTCGGTCGAACGCCCGCGAAGGGTCGCTCAGGCGCATGTTCATGGCCAACGCAAGTCGCAGGCGGTCGCGCGGCTCCCAACGACCGTCCCGGAGGTGGTGCTCCACCTCATCGAGTGCCTCATCGCCATTCACGTGAGCCAAAAACACGTTTTCGACGCGGTACAGCGCTGTGCCAATATTCAGTTCCTCTGGTGCGCTCGAGATGCTCGCGTGATAAAGAACCACGGACCGTATGGGACAGCGCATTCGGTTTGCAAGACGAGCGTCGTACTCCAACCGTCCCCAATTGAAAAGGCACCCGCCAAAACGGGTGCCTACGACCGACCTTGATATCCGCTCCACGCCGAGACTTTGGTGGCGCTCTCCTTGAGCGCCTTCACCGCCCGCTCCACGTCCTCGTCCTGGATGACCGACGTCATCGTGAGGCAGGAGAGGACGAGATCGACCTTGTTCTGCTGGTTGAAGACCGGCACCGCGACTGCCGAAATACCAGGCCACAACTCGCCATGGGAGACCGCGTACCCCTTTTCGCGCACTTCCTGGAGGAGGCGCACGTACTCCTCTTCATCGGTGATGCTATTTGGCGTGTAGGCTTTGAGCCCCTCTCGCAGCACTCGACGCCACGTGGACTCGTCGTCATACGCCAAAAAGCAGCGGCCGAAGGCGGCGCCGTACACGGGGAACTGCTGCCCCACGGACACCGCGATGCGCACCCCGTCGCCCGGCGGCTCGGCGGAGCCGATGTAAATGACGCGATCGTCTCGCAGCCGCTTGACGAGGACGGCCGTCATGCCCGTGTGCGCGGCGACCTGATGCAGTTCAGCAAGCGCGTGCGCGTAGACGTCATTCAGATCTGCCGCCCGGGCGCCGAGCGGGATAAGATAAGGGCCCAGGCTGTAGCGGCGCGACTGCGGATCGTAGGAGACGAAATCCTCGCGCTCCAACGTCCGCAGCACGCGCAGGCAAGTCGTCTTGTTCACGCCGAGCCGCTCGGCAATTTCGGTCAACGTGGATTGCCGATACTTGTGACGGCTCAACAGCTTTAAAACGCGCGCCGCGAGCGCGACAGATGGCACTTGGTAGTCCAACGGACACCCTCATTCCGCGAAAAAGTGTCTGGCCCGCCTTCAGGTGAGCGGTTTGCGGAACGTCGCCGTACCCTGGACGACGCGGACGTCTCCTGGCGACTTCTGCGCCCAGACGTCACACGTCACCACCTGATAGCCTTCTTCCTCTTTCACCTCTTGGACGACGCCGTCACAGGTGATGATATCACCCGGCCGCACCATGTCAACGAACCGGACGCCGAACGACAGCAGATCGCCCTCTTCGCCGATCTCGTCCGTCAGCATCTGCGCCACGAAGCCCATCGTCAGCATGCCGTGCGCAATGACCCCGCCGAGCCCTGCCTCCTTGGCGAACTCCTCCACCGTGTGAATGGGGTTGAAGTCGCCCGACGCGCCCGAGTACTTCACGAGCTGAATCTTGGTCACGGGCGGCTTGGTAAGCGGCGTGAGGTGATCGCCCGGCTGATATCGCTTCGCCGTCATTTCGCCCCGCCCCCTTCCGGTCGATAGATCACGATCGACTTCGCCTCCTGAACCAGTTCGCCGGCTTCGTTCTCCACTTTGTACGTGAAGACGAGCAGGATCATCCGGCCGAGCTTGCCGGACCGTTCCTTCACGTCCGTGAGCGCGAAGCTCGCGTATAGCACATCGCCCGCGAGGATGGGCTTGTAATACGTGTAGAACATCTCGCCGTGAATCAGGCCCTCCGTCGGCATCTCGAGGCCCGGAATCACGCCGTAGTCGAACGTGCGGCTGAACGTCGGGGGCGCCACGAGGCGGCCGAACCGGCTCTGCGCCGCGCGCTCCTCGTCGTAGTAGAGGGGGTTTGGATCGCCAATCGCGTCCGCGAACTTTCGAATGGCCCCTTTCTCCACCTCGTTCTTGACCGGTTTGGACCACACGCCGAGCAACCGCTCAAAATCCGCGAGTTCCATCGTTCATCTCCCCTCAAGCTCAGTACATGGATACGAGCTGGCCTTTGTCGTACTGCTCGCGCAACGTCTTCTTCGAGAATTTGCCGACGCTCGTCTTGGGGATTTCCTCGACGAACACGTAGTCGTCTGGAAGCCACCACTTCGCCACCATCTTGGATAAGTGCGCCTGCAGGTCCTCCTTTGTGACCTTGCCGCGGTATTCCTCCCGGATGACCACGCACGCGAGAGGCCGCTCCTGCCACTTCTCGTGGGGGATGGCGATCACGGCCGCCTCCATCACCGCCGGGTGCGCCATGAGGGCATTCTCGAGGTCCACGGACGAGATCCATTCGCCGCCCGACTTCACGAGGTCCTTGACGCGATCGACAATCTGCAGATAGCCATTCTCATCGATGGTGGCAATGTCGCCGGTGCGGAACCAGCCGTCCTCCGTAAACGCTTCCTTGGTCTTCTCCGGATCTTTGTAATACGAATCGATGATCCACGGCCCTTTGAGGAGAAGTTCGCCCATCTCCTTGCCGTCGTGGGCGACCTCCTCGCCCTTTTCGTTGACGATCTTCATCTCGAGCCCGGGCAAAATGAGTCCCGTCTTCGCGCGCAGCCGGTACTTCTCCTCGTCCGGCAGGTCTTTCAGGCTCGACTTGGGGAACGAAACGAACGTCACGGGGCTCGTCTCCGTCTGGCCGTAGCCTTGGTACAGCTTCACGCCGAGCTCCTTCTCGTACGCTTCGGTGAGCGCCGCTGGCAGCGCCGATCCGCCCGACATGAAGAAGCGCACGCAGGAGAAGTCGTATTCGCCCGGGTGCTGGCGGACGTGGTTCAGGATGCCCATCCAGATGGTAGGGACGCCCGCCGAGTACGTGACGCGCTCGTTGTGAATGAGATCGGCGAGGTCTTTCGCCGTGGGCCGCGGGCCCGGATAGACCTGCTTTGCTCCAATCCAGGTGTCGGCATAGGGCCGCCCCCATGCGTTCACGTGGAACATGGGCACCACCGGCATCGTCACATCGGTCTCGCGCGTGCCCAGCTCATCGACGAGCACCGTCAGGCAGTGGAGATAGAGGCCGCGATGGCTGTAGACGACGCCCTTGGGGTTGCCCGTCGTCGCCGAGGTGTAGCTGATGAGCGCCGGTGTGTTCTCGTCGAACGTCGGGAAGTCGAAGTGAGGATCTCCCTGGCGAATCAGGTCTTCATAATGATACACATTCGGGAGTTTCGTCTCGGGCAGCTTGTCATTGTCCGTCATCACGACGTACGCCTGCACAGTCGTGAGCTTCGGCGCTACGGCTTCGATCAGCGGGAGAAGATCTTCGTCGACAAACAAGACTTTGTCCTCGGCGTGGTTGATGACATAGGCAATTTGATCGGGAAACAGCCGGATGTTGACGGTGTGCAACACGCGCTGCGAGCACGGCACCGCGTAGTAGAGCTCCAGGTGCCGGTGATGATTCCAGGCGAACGATCCGACGTGTTCAAGCGCTTTCACGCCGAGCACGCGATCCAGCGCGTTCGCGAGTCGGCAGACGCGATCGTACAAATCCCGGTACGTGTAGCGAAACACACCGTTGTATCCGCGCGAGACAATCTCCTTTTCCGGGAAGATGGTCTTGGCGCGGTAGAGCGGCGATTTCAGCAGAAGCGGGTAATTCATCATCGCCATCGACTCCCTTCGCGAGTCTCATTCTTTTTCTTTCCGCCGCGAGTTTCGTCCCTTCTCTTCCGGCTCTTGTGGCGGCATGGACTAGTTGGGCCGCTCCGCCCCCTGGGCCAGTTCGAGCCTCGCCACGTGGCGCTTGTGCACCTCGTCGGGTCCGTCCGCAATCCGGATGACGCGCGCCTGCGTCCACATGTACGCGAGCGGCGTGTCCTGGCTGACGCCCGCCGCGCCGAACGCCTGAATGGCGCGATCGATGACGCGCTGAGCCACGTTGGGCGCGACGACCTTGATCATGGCGATTTCCTTCTGCGCGGCCTTGTTGCCGACGGTGTCCATCATGTACGCGGCCTTAAGCACGAGCAGCCGCGCCTGTTCAATTTCAATGCGCGATTCCGCAATCCACTCGCGAATGACGCCCTGCTCCGCCAGCGGCCGCCCAAACGCGACGCGCTCCTTGACGCGCTGGACCATGAGCTCGAGCGCCCGCTCCGCCATGCCAATCTGCCGCATGCAGTGGTGGATCCGCCCGGGTCCCAATCGCCCCTGTGCGATGGCGAATCCCTTGCCCTCGCCCCAGATGAGGTTTTCCTTGGGCACGCGCACGTTCTCAAACACAATTTCGGCATGCCCGTGTGGCGCGTCGTCGTAGCCGAACACGTTGAGCGTGCGGACAATTTTGACGCCAGGCGTGTCGAGCGGCACGATGATCATGGACTGCTGCTCGTGCTTCGGCGCGTCTGGATTCGTCTTGCCCATCACAATGGCGAACTTGCAGCGCGGATCGCCCGCACCGGACGACCACCACTTGTGTGCGTTGATCACGTATTCATCGCCATCCCGGACGATGCTCGCCGAGATATTCGTGGCGTCGGAGGATGCCACCTCCGGTTCCGTCATGGAAAAGCACGAGCGGATTTCGCCGGCGAGGAGCGGCTTCAGCCACTTCTCCTTCTGCTCGGGTGTGCCGTAGCGGACAAGGACCTCCATGTTGCCCGTGTCCGGGGCGTTGCAGTTGAAGACCTCCGGCGCGATGGGCGACCGGCCCATCACTTCGGCGAGCGGCGCGTACTCGAGGTTGGTGAGCCCAGCGCCGTACTCGCTGTCCGGAAGGAACAGGTTCCAGAGCCCCGCTGCCTTGGCCTTCGCCTTCATCTCCTCCATGATGGGAGGAATCATCCAGCGGCTTGGCTGGGACGCGAGCTGCTCGTAGTAGACGCGTTCGCCGGGATAGACGACTTCCTCCATGAATTCCTCAAGCTTTTTCTTCAGCGCCACCACTTTGTCGGAGTACGAGAAATCCACACCCACCGCTCCTTCACGCGAGGTCGCGATCGTCACATCGCCGTCGTGCCGCCGTCCACGGCTAGCACCTGGCCGGTCACGTAGTCCGACGCAGCGGATGCAAAGAACAAGGCCGCTCCTTTGAGGTCGTGTTCCCCGCCGACTCGGCCGAGCGGCGTTCGCAGCTGAATGAGACTACCGCCGCGCTCAAGCACCACGCGCGTCATCTTTGTCGGGAAAAAGCCGGGCGCAATCGCGTTCACATAGATGTGGTATCGCGCCCATTTCACGGCGAGATCGCGCGTCATGGCGATGAGGCCGCCTTTGGAAGCCGCGTATCCCACTGCGTCCAACATCTCCGGCGGGGAACCGCGCATGCCCGCCACGGACGCGATGTTCACGATCTTGCCGCCGCCCTGATCCTTCATGTGCCGAGCGACGCGCTGGGACATGAAGAATGCGCCGGTCAGGTTGGTTTGGAGGACCTTCATCCACGCGTCGTACGGCATATCGAGCGCGGGCGCCCCCCAGGACGTACCGGAATTATTCACCAGGATGTCGATCCGGCCGTACCGCGCGATGACCTCGTCGACGAGCGCCTGAATCGACGCCTCGTCGGTCACATCGAGCGGCAGGGCCACGGCCTCTCCACCTGCTTCTGCGATCTCGCGCGCCACTTCTTCGCAGTTTTCGACGCGCCGCGAACATAAGACGACGCGGGCGCCGGCCTCGGCGTACGCTTCTGCGATCTGCTGACCCAGCCCGCGGCCTCCGCCTGTGACGATGGCCACCTTGCCGTCGAGGCGGAACAGATCGAACACGCTCATGCGCGAGCCTCCTCCCTCTCCCATTCATTCGGCCGATCACGCCTATCCCGGCGCGATCGGCCTCAGTCGTCAGCGGTGACGGCAACCGTCGATGTACAGCACCTGGCCCGACACGTAGGCGGAGTCGTCGCTCGCGAAGAAGGCGATGACATTCGCCACGTCCTCCGGCTTGCCCGTGCGGCGAAGCGCAATCTGCTGCGACGCAGCCTGCTTGAACGCCTCGTAATCCACACCGATGCGCTCAGCCGTCGCCCGCGTCATGTCGGTCTCGATGAAGCCCGGCGCCACTGCGTTCACGCGGATCCCGAAAGGTCCGAGCTCGATGGCGAGCGTGCGGGTGAACCCCTGAATGCCGGCCTTCGCAGCCGCATAGTTCGCTTGTCCGCGGTTGCCGAGCGCAGACGTGCTCGAGAGGTTGATGATTTTGCCGGACTTCTGCTGCACCATGTACTTCTGGGCGGCCCGGCTGCAGAGGAACGCGCCCTTCAAGTGCACGTTCATCACCGTGTCCCAGTCTTCTTCGGTCATCTTGAAGAGCAAGTTGTCGCGGATGACACCCGCATTGTTCACCAGGATGTCGAGGCGGCCCCACTTCTGCACGACCGACTCAATAGCCCGCTCCACGTCGTCCGCCTTGGTCACGTCGCACCCGACGCCAATGGCCTCGCCGCCCGCCTGGCGGATGGCCTCGACGGTGTCCTTCGTCAACTCCTCCTTGATGTCAAACACGGCGACCTTCGCGCCGTCCGCCGCCAACCGCTTTGCCGTCGCCGCGCCAATGCCGCGCGCCGCTCCCGTCACAATCGCAACTTGTCCATCCAACTTCCCCATGCCACATACCCCTCTCATCTTCGTCGCCGGATGGCTCTGTCGGTAAGCGCTGACATCGCGCATGGGCCACCCGCTCGTCGATGTTTCAGAATCGATTCAACGTTCAGGATGATGGCACAACCTCATCCTATCACAGCTCATCGACAGAATGCCAGAATTTTTTCATAGTTGAAATAGAGTTTCGATCCGCCGTCATGCGTCCGCCTTGGTGCGCTCATACTCCTTGTGCAGCTGTGCCGCAATGATATTCTTCTGAATTTCCGAGGTGCCCTCGTAAATTCTCGTAATGCGCGCGTCGCGGTAGAAGCGCTCGATGGGATACTCCGCGATGAACCCAAGCCCGCCATGGATCTGGACCGCCTTGTCCGCCACGCGGTTGTAGACCTCAGATCCATACAACTTCAGCATGGCAGCTTCCTTAATGACGTTCATCTTCTGATCCGTCATCCACGCCACGCGGTAGACAAACGTGCGCAGCAGTTCGATTTCGAGCGCCATCTCCGCGAGGTAGTGCTGGATGATCTGCTGCTCAAAGATGGGCTTGCCGAACTGGATTCGCTCATGCGCAAACGCCAGCGATTTGTCCAACAGATATTCGCAGGAGCCCAGGCATCTCGCTGCGAGCCCCGCTCGGCCATTGGCCAGAATCTTAAGCGCGTTCACATATCCCTCGCCCTCTCGGCCGAGGACGTTCTCCTCCGGGACCTCCATGTCCTCGAAGAAGATCTGCGCCGTATGCGATCCATGCAGCCCCATCTTCTTTTCAATGTGTCCCACGCGAAAACCCGGAAAGTCGCGTTCCACAATGAACGACGTGATCCCCTTCGGCCCCCTGGATGGATCTGTGACCGCCATCACCGTGAACACATGCGCATACGGCGCGTTGGTGATGTAGATCTTTTGCCCGTTGAGGATGTACCGGTCTCCCTTTTTCATCGCCGTGGTCTTGATGGCAGCCGCGTTCGATCCGGCCTGAGGCTCGGTGAGCGCAAACGCGCCGATCCACTCCCCCGTCGCCATCTTGGGCAAGTATTTCTCCTTCTGCTCCTTGGTGCCAAACTCGACGATGCCGACCGACCCAATGCCGTTGTGCGCGCCAATGATGGTCGTGTAGCCATTGATGGTCTTGCCGAGCTCCTCGTAGATGAGGCACTTGCCCAACATGTTGAGGCCGATACCGCCGTACTCCTCAGGGATGCTGAGGCCAAACAGCCCTAGCTCCTTCGATTTTTCCAGTACGCTGTCCGGCACGCGATCCTCTTCCTCGATCTGCATCGCGAGCGGCTCAACCTCGCGTTCCACAAAGTCGCGAATCGTCCGCCGCATGTCCTCCAGCTCGGATGGTAGCGTAAAATCCACGCGACTCACCTCCGTCGTTTACGAATATGAAATCCGAGTTCAAATGAGAACTACACGGATCATGATAGCGGTTTCTGCGGGGAGGCGCAATGGGGAGGAAATTGGAGCGTGACGTCAGTTGTCAGTGAAGACAGGAAAAGCGCGGCCCTGCGCGAGCCGCGCCTTGGTGTCAGGTCGCATTTCCGGTCGCATTTCCGGTCGCATTTCCGGTCGCATTTCCGGTCGCATTTCCGGTCGCATTTCCGGTCGCATTTCCGGTCGTACTCCCAGTTGTGTTTCCGGTGGTTCCGCCACCGACGCCGATTGACGTCGGCCAGTCGGAAAGATTCAGCCCCGGCGGCAGCGTCGGTACCATCGGCTGATATTGATACACCGCCTTCTCCGAAAACAACATGTCAAAGGAGCGAAACATTTTGGCCCCGTCCTTGCCGAACATGGGGATAAGCGCCGGTCCGGACAGCGAAATGTCGTAGGAGATCGCGATATCGGCAATGCGTGGCGCGCCCGACGAGCGGTCGATCTCGATGACGACTTGTCCTGGCGCGTGACTCAACAGCCCAGCAACCCCTTGCGACGAAGTCCCTGTCGCCCCCATTTGGCCAAACGCATTCGCAATGTGGGCCATCGCAGCCGGATTTACCTGCGCATGAAACACGTCCAGCCCACCATTCTGGCCCGCCCACGTCACATTCGTAAACATCCCTTGCCACTGAGGCAGGGTTTGCGCGAGCGCCCCCTCAGCCTGGGTGATGTTTGTCCAACCCGAGCCGTTTTCCTGCAAGTAGAAGACACCATCGTCGTTGACCACTTGAGCTGTGCCTGTCTTCGCCCCCATTTGGTCTGTTGCCTGGGCCACCGCGTACACATGCGAACCCGTGCGCATTTGCTGCTCGGACAACGTCATTTGAAAACGGTTCTTGTTCAACGCTTGATCCAGCTGGTCTAGTTCCGATTGAATCCCCGGTTGGCTCTGAAGTGCTGGAACAAGCTCCAGTTTGAATGCCTCACTTGCCGTTTCCGTCAACTGCATGAACGGGGCTTGGCTCGAATTCACAAGGGCCTCCAAGAATTCTTGTCGCTCTGTGGAGGATAGCACCCAGGAACCCGGAATGGGGCTCACCGCCTTCGCCAGTTGCCTCAAGCCATTTACGAACGCCGCAGCCTGAGATATGGTCATGACGCCCGCCTGTGTGATCAACCCTTGTGCGCGTGCCCACGCCACAGGAGACACAGCGCCAAGATTCATGTGGTACAGTTTCGCAGCTATCTCCGCAGCCTGAGAAGCCGTCAATGGATCACCCGCTCCAAACCGCTTGGAGGTGTCCGCTTTCACCAGCCCGAGCTCGAGCGCCTTGTGGACATATCCCCACAGCGCGGAATGCGTCGGCACATCCACATAGGGAGACCGGCCGGAAGCGTCCGGCTTCACCGACGCTTGTTGCAACAACGACTGAAGAAAGGCGCCCTTGGTTTCGACGGCATCCGCGCTCACTGCCATCGGGACACAAGCGGAAAGAGCCACAGCAACGGCCAATGCAGAACCCACCTGTCTCTTCTTTTCCACTGGAGAACCCCCATCGCGATTGGAAGTCGTGTCAACTCATTCTAGCTTGAAGACCCAGTGATTTGGAAGAACAAATTACAAGTTTCTTCGGTTTTGTCCGAATTGAGACAAAGAGCACACAACAAAGGCGATCTCGCCCCTCATCGAACGAGATCGCCGAGGAATATGAGATGTGAAGCCCATTCCAACCCTGTGCCTGGTCTCAGCTCGCCACCTCGCGCGTGACGCGCTGGATGATGGCATCCGGCAGGCGATAGACGACGCCGGACGGATCGGCGTGCACCAGATCCACCATCTTGCCGAGCTGCCGCTTGTCAAGTTGGTAGTCGGCAAACGTCGCGGGCAGGCCGACTTGTTCTCGCAGATCGCGAATGCGCTGGATGAGCGCGTCGAGGGCAGCGTCGGGATCGGAAGGTGCGTCGAGATTCAGTGCCTGCATGAATTCCACCACGCGCGGGCGGTAGAACGCGGGCATCGCGGCCATCACGTTCGGCAGGAGTACCGCGTTCGCGAGGCCGTGCGGAATGCCGAACTTCGCGCCGAAGGCGTGCGCCATGTTGTGCACAGGAATCGCGTTCAAGGCGAGGCTGAAGCTGATGATGGCCATCGTGCTCGCCATGAGCATGTTGGCGCGCGCGGTCAGATCCTGCCCATTGGCCACGGTCTTCGGCAGGTTTTCGAAGATCATGCGCGCGGATTGGATGGCGTACGCGTCGGTGAACGGGTTGGCCTGCGGCGAGAAGAAGCCTTCGATGGCGTGTGTCAGCGCGTCGAAGCCCGTGAACGCGGTGATGGTGGGTGGCAGGCCGACGGTGAGTTCCGGATCGAGAATGGCGATATCCGCATTGATGAACGGGTTGATGAGGTTCACCTTGACGCCGAGATCGTCGTGGAAGACCACGGCGATGGGCGAAGCCTCTGCACCGGTTCCGGCGGTGGTGGGCAGCGCCACGTGCGGAATGAAGATAGGCTGCGCTTCGGGCCACATCTCGAGCACATTGCCGATGAGCGCCGGTCGGATGTCAGTGAGGCCGCGGCTCACCATCCACTTGATGCCCTTCACCGTGTCGAGCACGCTGCCCCCGCCGAGGGCGATGAGGCTGTCGGCCGCGCATTCGCGGTACGCGCGCGCGGCCTCGTTGATGATATGCGCCTTCGCGTCCTGCTCGACGCGATCGAACACGCCGGCAATGGTCACGGGCGTCGGGACGAGATCGAACAGCTCCAGAATCTTGTCGAGCAAGCCGGCCCGCACAATTCCTGGGTCGGTGACGACAAACGCGCGCTTGCCGCCGAGCCCGCGCACGGTCTCAGGCAGGAGCACGCGCGAGCCAACGCCGTTTGTGATGGTCGTTCTCGCCATGAATTGAAAGCCGGATCGGATGTATGGCATGGATGAACCCCCTCGCAGTCGTCGATGGCGTCAGGCCTTCTCGGGCAGGACGATGGAATACCAGTGGCGGTTTTCCACCTCGTGCACGAGGGAGGCGTGCACGTGTTTCAGCTGCGTGTACTCGTCGAGCGCATATCGGCCTATCTCGCGCCCAAAGCCGCTCATCTTGTAACCGCCGAACGGCGCGTCACTGCGGAACATGTGCCAATCGTTCACCCAAATGGTTCCTGCTCGAATTGCGCGCGCGACGCGATAGGCCTGGTTGAGATCGCGCGTCCAGACGCCGCCCGCGAGCCCATACACGGTGTCGTTGGCCAGCCGCACCGCCTCGTCCACGTCTCGCGCCTTCATGACCGCGAGCACGGGACCGAAGATCTCCTCCTGTGCAATCTTCATGCGGTTGTCGACGTCCGCGAAGATGGTAGGCTGGACGAAATACCCGTCTTCGAGCCCTGGCACCTCTGCGCGCGAACCGCCGCACACGAGGCGCGCTCCCTCCTGTTTGCCGGACTCGATATAACCCAGGATGGACTTGAGCTGTGTCTCCGAGATGATGGGCCCCATGCCCACCTTGTCGTCAAGCGGGTTGCCGAGTTTGATCCGCGAAGCCATCTCCGCCAGTCGGTTCACGACTTCTTCGTAGATCTCTTCGTGGACAATCACGCGCGTCCCGCACTCACACACCTGGCCGCTGTGCAGGAAGACGCCAAACAGGATGCCGGGAATGGCGAGATCCAGATCCGCATCCGGCAGTACAATAGCCGGCGACTTGCCGCCCAACTCCAGCGTCACGCGCTTCACGCCCTGGGCGGCGAGTTGCATGATGCGCTTGCCGACCTCGGTGGATCCGGTGAAGGCAATTTTGTCGACCTCCGGGTGGGTGACCAACGCTTCGCCCACGGACGATCCCGGCCCGGTGACCACGTTGAACACGCCCTTCGGCAGCCCGGCCTTCACGGCGAGCTCGGCCAGCTTGAGCGTGGAAAGCGGCGTGTTGGACGCCGGCTTGATGACGATGGAGTTGCCCATGGCGAGCGCGGGCGCCAATTTCCACATCGCGAGGATGAGCGGATAGTTCCACGCCGTGATGCCCGCACAGACGCCGACCGGTTCTCTCCACACCTGGTTGTGGCTCGGCGCCGGAAACGGACGCAGCGGAAGCGTCTTCGCGTATTCGTACTCCTGCGCGAACTTGGCCGTCTGCTGCAACAGGTCGACAATGAGCAGCATATCCGCGTTCGAAACGCGCCTGACCGTCGCGCCGGAGGTCAGGATCTCGAGAAACGCTATTTCCTGCGCATGGGCTACGATCTCGTCCGCGAACCGAAGCAAAACCTGAGCCCGCTCGTGCGGCTTTGCGCGCGACCACTCGCCGGATTCAAAAGCCCGCCGAGCGCTTCGCACCGCGCGGTCCACGTCTCGAACGTCCGACTTGGCCACGCGCGCGCAAGGCTGACCCGTAGCGGGATTCACCACCTCGAACATCTCGCCGCTTTCCGCAGGCGTGTACTCGCCGTCGATGAACATGCCGTACTCGGGGAGCCTCACACTCGTCATGACCATGGCTGTTCCTCCCTTGTCATTTCGCCGCAGCCTTGCGCACGACTCGGCACCGCGTGCTGGGGGACGACGTGCTCCTCAATGAGCGCCCGCAGCGCCTGGACCTGCTGCTTCAGAGCTTCCAACTCGCCCCGCATGCGAGCTAACTCGGCGCCATCCGCCTGTGCACGCTTCTGTCGCTCCATGCGCATCTGCATGAACCACTTGAAAAGGATCTGATTGGAATAGTCCTGGGTGATCATGTCGCGCAAAGCGTCCTCCAACGTCTCGCGCTTGCCCTTTGGGCCGTGATCGCGCCCGTACAGGAGGTGCTTCTCCAGGATCTTCGGGATATCCGGATTGTTGGGTCCGCCAGACTGGCGGTAAAACGCCTCGATGCGCTTTTGAATCGTCAACTGCTCCTGCGCCTCGCGCGATAAGTTTCCCGTCTCACGCGTGCCGCCGCGGGCTGGCATGGAATCCCTTGACTGAAACTGCACCGCCATACACATCCCCTCCGCCGCTGTTCAGATTCGCTTCTTGGATCGGATGGTGCTCCACAGCGCTGAGAGTCCGAGGGCCACGCTGGCCGCTACGCCACCCCAGCCGAGATCGACAATCCCGCCATGCGCATCCGGCCGCGTGTCAGCAAAGGCGAGCAGGATGGCGCCGCCGAGGAAGAACGTCCCCGACATGGTGGCCAGAAGCAACTTGTTGACTACGCGGTGCAGCGTGCGCACGGCCTGGTGAGACAACTGGGCATCCAGGTTGACGCGGAAGTCGTTCCATTCGAAGTGCTCGAGGATCTTATTGAGGCGCCGCGGCAGCGTCGCAGTGAGTTTGGCGAACTCAGCCGCAAAGCTGGCGTTGGTGTGATAGTTGAAGCGGCGCATCATCCAGCGTCGCAGGATCTGGACGTCCGCAATCTCGACCAGTTGGTGATACGAGATCTCGGGGCAAAGCCAGCGCGCGGTGCCTTCCGCCGCGGAAAAACCCTTGGTCCAGAGCGCCAAGCCGTTCGGAATTCGGCAGTAGTTTTTGGCCGCAATCACGATGGTGCTGAGCAGGAGGTTGCCCCAGTTGTAGTAGCTGGCCTGCGTGCTGTTGGTGTAGTGGATGAGCAAGGAGCGCAGTTGATCCCGCAGGCGGACGAGATCGGTGTACCGAGTCGGTTCGTAGATGTCGAGCAGGGCCTCGATGGCGTCCTCCTGCTGGTTGACGCGCACGTGCATGAGCATGCGGAAGATGGCCTCCGTGTGCGCCGCGTCCATCCGCCCCACCAGGCCCCAGTCGAGGATGGCGATGCGCTTGGTCCGCTTATCCACCATCAGGTTGGATGCGTGTGGGTCCGCGTGGTAATTCCCTTCGACAAACGCTTTCACGTAGTAATGCGCGAGATCCGTCATGCGCTCCAAGCGCTCTTCAAAGGTGAAGAAGTCGACGGGAAAGTCTTTCAGATTCCACCCATCGATGAACTCCATCACCAGCACGCGCTGCGTGACGTGGTACACCTCAGGGATGTACAAGGTTTCAAACTCCTGGACCATGCCGCGCTGCTCTTCCATGATTTCCGCCTCGCGGCGCAGGTCCAGCTCGTTCATGGTGCTGCTGTAGTAGTCTTCAATAATGCCGTTTAAATCAATGGAAACCTCGAGTTGCGGCGGAAGCAATTTCTGCAAGCGCCCGACGAGCTTGCGCACGTTGTTGATGTCCACTTGGAACAGTCTGTCGACGAGCGGCCGGACAATCTTGACCGCGGCCATCCGGCCATCGGCCAGCTGAGCGCGATACACTTGCGCCAGCGAAGCCGAACCAAGCGGATTCGGGTCAATCCAGCGAAACACGTCAGCCCAATTGGGGATCTCGTCCTCGAGCACGGCCATCATGTAGTGAAAAGGCAGCGGGGGCACGCTGTCGAGGAGGTAGGCCAGCTCCGCCGTCACCGCTTCGGGTAACAGCTCCTGCCGCGTCATGATGACCTGCCCGAGCTTGATAAATGTGGGGCCGAGTTCTTCAAACGCCGCGCGCAGGCGTTGACCCAAGAGGCGCTGACGGGCCTCTTCGTCTCGGCTCCTATCGCGGAGCGCATGCAGCACGCCGTGCTTTACAAGCGCTTTCACCACCTCGCGCTGGCGCCTGCTCGGCGTGATCTTCCGGCGCTCCCGCTCGATGAACCGCCGCGCTCGCTCCAGCTCGTTTCTCTCTTCGGTATTCAGCGCAACCGCCATGGGACACGCACCCCCTCGCGAGTCGCCATGCCTCCCGTACAAGCCTTTGGGCCTGCACTAGGGACACGCGCCACGACACTTATCTTTCTTGGAGTATACAATCCGAAATAGTCTGCCTATATCCCGAGAACCGGGGGAATTCGGGTGAACCCCCCCATGACGAGGGGGGATCTTCACCCTCCGTTCGTTGTGCGCGGACCGTGAAGAAAGCGGGTGTGGACGATGTACCGGAGGGGCGCGAACCCGATGTAGTCAAAAGGCCAACAGGTCTGAAGTGTCAAAGTCTCTCGTGGCGTCGGTGCGGTCACGGCGGTGTCGGTCGGCGGGACGATTTGTGCACCCGTCACCTGATAGGTGAACGTCCCGTAGGGCGTTTCAAATTCGACGAGATCGCCTACGTGCAGGCGGCTCAGGACGTGAAACACCGTGTCGCGGTGTCCCGCGACGTACACGTTGTTGCCCTGCCCGGGGAGAGCGGAGGCCGGATCGTGCCCAGCGCCAAGCGCCAGATCTGCCCACGAATCCCCTTGGACGACAGGCACGCGCACGCCTTCGGCTGGAAAGACGAGTTCACCAATCTTTCGTCCCGGCTGCGGCGGAGGCATCCAAAGCGGGACATCGTTAGCACCTTGGCCGATAGCGCGTGGCCCGGGCTGATAGGCGGGGAGGGGGCGGTGGTTCACCCAGGCGGTCTCCCACAAATAGGCCCATCCTGCGTCACCCGCCATCACGGCCCCGATGAGCGCCAGAAGAAGCGGAACGGCCCGCGCGCCGAGCGCGAGCCGCCGCATCTGCTTCGCCTTCATCACTCACACCATCCAACGCCGCGTCCACCGCCACACGGGAACAGCGGAACCGCCCCCGAGCATCAACAGGGCGAGGCCCAACGCAATCCAGAGCGGGAGGCGTGTGGACGTCTGGGGCAGCAGTCCTCCGGGCACTTTCGGAAGCTGCGCCGACACGATGATGTGGCCCGGTGCGGTGCCATCAACAGGCCGAGGCCCAACGCAATCCAGAGAGGAAGCCGCGTGGACGTCTGAGGCAGCAGTCCTCCGGGCACCTTCGGCAGCTGGGCCGACACAATGATGTGCCCTGGTGTGCTGCCCGTGGTGCCCGTGGTGCCCGTGGTGCCCGTGGTGCCCGTGGTGCCCGTGGTGCCCGTGGTGCCCGTGGTGCCCGTGGTGCCCGTGGTGCCCGTGGTGCCCGTGGTGCCCGTGGTGCCCGTGGTGCCCGTGGTGCCCGTGGTGCCCGTGGTGCCCGTGGTGCCCGTGGTGCCCGTGGTGCCCGTGGTGCCCGTGGTGCCCGTGGTGCCCGTGGTGCCCGTGGTGCCCGTGGTGCCCGTGGTGCCCGTGGTGCCCGTGCTGCCCGTGCTGCCCGTGCTGCCCGTGGTGCCCGTGGTGCCCGTGCTGCCCGTGCTGCCCGTGCTGCCCGTGCTGCCCGTGCTGCCCGTGCTGCCCGTGCTGCCCGTGGTGCCCGTGGTGCCCGTGGTGCCCGTGGTGCCCGTGGTGCCCGTGGTGCCCGTGGTGCCCGTGGTGCCCGTGGTGCCCGTGGTGCCCGTGGTGCCCGTGGTGCCCGTGCTGCCCGTGCTGCCCGTGCTGCCCGTGCTGCCCGTGCTGCCCGTGCTGCCCGTGCTATCTGTGCTGCCTGTGCTGCCTGTGCTGCCTGTGCTGCCCGTGCTGCCTGTGCTGCCCGTGCTGCCTGTGCTGCCTGTGCTGCCTGTGCTGCCCGTGCTCCCTGTGCTGCCCGTGCTGCCCGTGCTGCCCGTGCTGCCCGTGCTGCCGACGTTCACAGCAATTCCGCCGAGCGAGCCTTGGGCAGAAGCACCACCGCCTGACGAGCCCACGTTCGCACCCACGCCCACTGCGCCGCTCCCGCTCGCGCTGCCGCCCGACGAGCCCACGTTCACACCCGCGCCCACCACGCTGCCGCTTCCGGTAGACGCCCCTCCTGACGACAAGCCATTCAGTGCAATGCCAAGCGGCCCACTCGCCGTCGCACTCCCGCCCGAAGACAGCGCATTCACGGCGATCCCGACCGGACTATCCGCCGCTGCGCTCCCACCTGTGGCAAGTGCGTTGACCGAGACGCCCACCGGGCCCGACGCCTGCGCCTGCCCGCCCGAAGCCAGCAGATTCAGGTCGATGCTCACCACGCCCTTGGACGTTGCCGACGTCCCACCGCCGCTCGATCCGGTCGAAGCGCCTAAACTTGAACCACCCGACGATGCGCTGGTTGCGTTTCCGCCCCCCTGACTGCTTCCGGTGGCCGCGCCTGCCCCACCCGAAGACGCTGCTAAACTCCCTCCGGAACCAGAATTTTCGTGAGACGAACCAATGGAGAGCCCGACGTTGAGAAGCCCCCCCGATCCCGGCGTTGAACTCGACGAGCTCGTCGGCAACAGATTCACCTGCACGCCGAGCCCTTGCGACCCGCCCAGGTTCAGATTCAGCCCCAGGAGTCCCCCCTGCGACTCCGCTGCCGCTGATGTCGTCGCGGCGAAGGCCGAATGCCCACTCACTCCAAGCGCCACTGCGCCCACCGCGGTCCCCAAAACGACCGACCACGCCTTGTTCATGTCCACCCTTCCCTTCTCTTTTTCAGAGAATCGAATCGATTCTCACATTTGTGGAGGTAGCCTGCATTGTACGCCGCGCACGACGGTTCCAACATCCCTCGTCCTCGGCATCGCGCCTCCCGAAAATGAGGAAGCGGCTGTGGAGTCACAGCCGCTCAATCACCGTTCCCGTCGCCATCCCGAATCCGATGCACATCACTTGCAGGCCGTACCGCCCACCGGTGTCCTCCAGCTCGTGCAGGAGCGTCGTCATGATGCGCGCGCCGCTCGCCCCCAGCGGATGCCCGAGCGCGATGGCGCCGCCGCGCGGGTTCACCCTCGCCATGTCCGGCTCAATCTCCCGCTTCCAAGCGAGCACCACCGACGCAAACGCCTCGTTGATTTCGATCACGTCAATGTCCTCCAGCTTGAGCCCAGCGCGATCGAGCGCCTTTCTCGTGGCCGGAATGACACCTGTCAGCATGATGATCGGATCCACGCCCACCACCACGCGCGACACAATGCGCGCTCGAGGCTTCAGGCCGAGCTTGGCCGCTTTTTCTCCGGACATGAGGAGCACGGCCGCCGCGCCGTCCGAGATTTGGCTCGCGTTGCCCGCCGTGACGCGCCCATCCGGGCGAAACGACGGTTTAAGCCCAGCCAGCTTCTCCATGGACGTATCGCGGCGGATCCCTTCGTCGTGCGTCACCGTCACCTTCTCGGGGCCGACGTTCTCCACCGGCACCCGCTCCCGGTCGAACAGGCCCGCGTCCTCCGCCCTCGCCGCCTTCTGATGGCTCTCGAGCGAGAACGCATCCATCTCTTCGCGGCTGATTTGCCACTTGTCCGCGATCATCTCCGCCGAGAAACCCTGCGGTACAATCTGAAATCGCTTGGTGAGCGCCGTCGAGAACTTGCCGAGATCCGTGCCCATCGGCACCCGGCTCATGCTTTCCACGCCGCACGCAATGACCACGTCCATGTCACCGGCCAAAATGGCCTGCGCCGCGTTATGGATGGCCTGCTGACTCGAACCGCACATGCGGTTGAGCGAAAAGGAGGGAACCTCCACGGGAAGCCCGGCCGCCAGCACGGCCATCCGGCCGATGTTTCCGCCCTGCTCACCCGTCATCGTCACACAGCCCGTCACCACGTCCTCAATCTCCATCGGATCGAGCTGATTTCGCTCGACCAACGCCTTCAGCAAAGGCGCCAACAGATCCACCGGATGAACGGAAGACAGGCTCCCGTTCTTCCGGCCAATCGGCGTACGAATCGCGTCGACCATCACCACCTCGCGCTGCACGAGCACACCTCCTTTAGTTTTGGTCATCTGACCGCTCTCGTCATCTGGTCAGAACGTGAACAGGTCGATCCCGCCGCACACCGGAAGCCCCACGCCCGTGATGTAACGCGCCTTGTCGGAACACAGGAACACAATGGCGTTCGCCACGTCTTCGGGCTCACCAGGGCGACGGAAGGCGGTTCGCTGAATCATGCGCTCGTTCATCTGCTTGTTTCCCATGCGGAACGCCTCGGTGTTGATGATGCCTGGCACGATGGCGTTCACCGTGATGCCGTACCGCGCCCCCTCGAGCGCCATGCTCTTGGTGAAGCTGAGGATGCCGCCCTTGGTCGTGGCGTAGCTCGCCTGCCCGAAGCCGCCCTGGATGCCGACGATGGACGCCATGTTGATGATCCGGCCAAAGCCCTGCTCCTTCATGTAGGGCCACACGGCCTTCGTGCAGTTATACGTGCCCGTGAGATTCACGCGCAGGTCGCGCTCCCAAAGGTCGTCTCGCTGATTCTCAATCTGCGAGACGTGATCCAGCGTGCCCGCATTGTTGATGAGGATGTCGATCCGGCCGAGCTCTTCCTTGACGCGGGCAAACACCTCGCGGACCTGATCCCGATCCGTCACGTCCATCTTAATGGCGAACGACCGGCGGCCCATCTGGCGGATCTCCTCGGCGGTTTTCTCCGCGTACACCACCTTCGTGCTCTGCATCACTTGTGCCAACGGGCCGTACTGCTTGGCCGCCTGCGCGCTCGATTCGTCACTTTCAAGGAGAATATCGGTAATGACCACGTCCGCACCGGCCTCGGCCAGCGCGAGCGCGTCCGCGCGCCCGAGCCCACGCGAGGCACCGGTTACAACAGCGACCTTGCCCTTTAAGAGCTGATCCCACGACGACATGTTCCATCCCCCCGTGTTTCATGCTTTGGCCGCAGCGTCTTTAAGAAACTTCGCCGGGCGCTTCTGCAAGAAGGCCGCGATGCCTTCGAGCGGTTCGCCCGTGGTGAAGGTGCGCTCGAAGTTCTCCGCCTCGACGGCGAGGCCGTGATCGAGCGGAACGGCGGCGTCCATCGCCTGCTTGGCGAGGCCCATCGCGAATACCGCGCGCTCGCTCAGGCTCTCGGCGAACGCGATGACCTCCTCGCGCAGCCGCTCCGGCTCGACGGCCTTCGTGATGAGGCCGACGGCTTCCGCCTCCTCCTTCGACAGTCGCTTGGCGAAGAAGATGAGCTCCGTGGCCTTCGCGCGGCCGAGGAGCAGGGTCATGCGCTGCGTGCCGCCCGCGCCCGGGATGAGCCCGAGCGACACCTCGGTGAGCCCGATGGTCCCGCCGCTCATGAAGCGGAAGTCGCAGGCGAGCGCCAGCTCACAGCCACCGCCGAGCGCGTGCCCGTGAATGGCGGCAATCACCGGGCGGGGAAACTTCGCGATGCGATCGAACACGCGCTGCATCCGGCTCGCGGCGTCCCGGATGGCTCCTCCCTGTCCGGCGTACTTGCTCGCGTTTTGCGTCATCATCTTGAGATCCGCGCCTGCTACGAAGTTCTTCGGGTGATTCGAGCCGATGACCAGCACACGCGCGGATCGGTCCGCCTCGAGCTCCGTGAGGAGCTGGTCGAGATCGTCCACAAGCGCGTCGGAAATGGCGTTGGCCGGCGGATTGTCAATCGAGGCCCAGACCACACCCTTGTCGAGGCGCTCGAGTTGCAGCGTGGAATACGACACGGATCCACCTCCTTACAGCCGCAGGCCGTGCGGCTCGTACAGCCGCCGGGCCACAATGAGGTGTTGAATCTGGTTGGTCCCCTCGAAGATGTCGAACACCTTGACGTCTCGATACAGCTTCTCCACCAGGTGCCCATCGAGGCCAATGGGCCCCATAATCTCCAGGCAATCCGCGCACACTTCCAGCGAGATGCGCCCCGCGTGCGCCTTGCACATCGCTGCTTCCTTGGCGTTCGGCTGGCCGAGATCCGCCTTCCACGCGGCCTCCCAGGTCAAAAGCCTCGCGGCGTGAATCTTCGCGTCCATTTCGCCCAGCTTCGCGAGCACGTCGTGTCTCACGCGCTGCCCGCGGGGGTACTCCTGCTTCACGAATTCGAGCGTGTACTCGTATGCGGCGCGCGCGATGCCCACGGCCATCGCGGCCACGATGGGTCGGGTGCTGTCGAAGGTGGACATGGCGACGCGGAATCCCGACGATCCGGCACGGTTCTCGTAGTGCGCCTCGCCGCCGAGCAGGTTGTCGATGGGCACGAAGCAATCCTCGAACACGAGCTCTGCCGTTTCCGAGGCGCGCAGGCCCATCTTGTGCGCGACGCGGGTACAGGTGAATCCAGGCGTGCCCTTCTCCACGACAAACGCGCGGTGGCCCGCTCTGCCGAGCGACGGATCGACCGTGGCAAACGCCACCACCCAGGAGGCGCGGCCGCCGTTCGTGATGTACACCTTGTGGCCGTTGAGCACGTATCCTCCGTCCACTTTCTTGGCCGACGTCCGGATGCCCGACACGTCCGATCCAGCGCCTGGCTCGGTCAGCGCGTAGGCGCCCCAGCGCGGCTCCTCGCGCGTGAAGATGCCGAGAAACCGCTCCTTCTGCTCGGGCGTTCCCGTCGACATGACCGGCGGTCCGCCCAGGCCCGGCCCCGGCAGCGACAGCGCGATGGCCGGATCGCCCCAGGCAAGCTCTTCCGCCGCGATGACGCCAAGCCGGTTGGCCTGTCGCTCGCGCGGCTCCTTGCGAGGCGCGTCGTCCTCCTTCTTGCCGGCGTCCCCGCCAAAGTTGGACATGCTGAGCGTAATGCCCATGCGGTTCACCTTGCGCAGCCATTCGTCCGGCACGCGCTCTTCCTTGTCCGCGAGAAGCGAAATGGGCCGCATCTCGTGCTCCGCGAACCAGTGCACCATGTCGCGGACCTGCTTTTGCTGGGGACTGAGCTCGAAGTCAATCACACCAGGACACCTTCCTTCTCTGCGAGGCCCAGCGCGCGGCTTCCCGCCCGTTCAAACCACTCCATCTCTTTCCCGTACAGCACGGCCTGGGCCTGGGCGTCTCGCATCCACTTCTCGACCGGATACTCCTGCAGGTAGCCGGCGCCGCCCAGCATCTGCACACCCTGGTTCGTGACGAATCGCGCGCTGCGAAGCGCGTAGGCCAGGGCCCGCGACGCGTCCTGCATCGCCTCCGCTCCGCGGCTGTCCACGGCGTGTGCGGCCTGCCACACGAGGTTGCGGGCAGCCTCGGTCTCAATCGCCATATCCGCCACCGTGAAGGAAACGCCCTGGAATTTCGGAATCTCCTGGCCGAACGCCTTGCGCTGGCTCGTGTACTCGATGGTGTATTCCAGGGACGCGCGCATGACGCCGACGCACTTCGCGGCCTCGAGCACGGCCACGCGGGCCTTCGCGCCCGCAATCACTTGCTCGGCCTCGTCGCCGCGCAACAGCACGTCCTCGGGCCGGACGATGGTCCCCTCGAACCCGATTCTGCCGATGTGCGCGGCGAGCAGCCCGAGCCGCACATCTCCCGCGTCCTCCGACCACTCGGCCGCCGTCCGGTCGAGCCAGGCGACAATCGCCTCGCCCCCCGGCGCCAGGAAGCTCACGAGCAACTGATCCGCCCCGAGTGCCGAGCGCCGCGGAAACGCCACGCCTTCCAGCCGGAAACCGCTTCGCTCGACGATCACGGCGACCTCACCGGGTTCCACATGAATCCATGGAACCCGCTGCGCAGCGCCATCCGCCAGTTCGAGCCGCTCCGGGTGTGGGAGAAGCCGCATCACGGAAGCGCTGTCGCAAAGCCCGGGCATGCCTTGAACTATGCCGAGATCGCCAAAAGCGAGTGCCTCCAGGACCTGAACCTGCGAAACGAGGGGAAGTTCTGCGCCCGCGAGGCTCTCCGGAAGTTCAAGGGAGAGCAGGCCGAGATCGTGCGCCGCGGACACCACGTCATCGGAGGGCGTCCTAGCCTTTTCCGCGTCCCGCGCGGACTCGCGCAGGCGATTGCGGGCAAACTCGCCCGCCACCTCGACGAACGCGCGCTCCTCATCTGTCGGGAGAAATGAGATCATGGAATTCCCTCCTAAGGTCAAGCGAACTGAATGGTCTTGGCCATCTCCCGCAGCTTCTTTTTGTCCACCTTGCCGATGAGGTTTTTCGGCAAATACGGGACAAACTGAACCACCTTCGGCGTCTTGTACTTCGCGAGATGCTCTTGGCAGTACGCGATGAGCTCTTCCTCGGTCACGTCGGCGCCCTTCTTGCGCACGACGTAGGCCACGACTTCCTCGCCCATGCGCTCGGACGGCGCGCCCACCACCGCGACCTCTGCAACCGCTGGATGCTGACTGAGAAGTTCTTCGAGATCGCTCGGATAGATGTTGAAGCCCCCGCGGATGATCACGTCCTTCTTGCGATCCACGATGTACACGTACCCCTCTTCGTCGAGCCGCGCCATATCCCCCGTGAGCAGCCAGCCATTCCGGAACACCTTCTCCGTCTCCTCTGGCAGATTGTGATATCCTGGGGAGACGTTCGGACCGCGTACCGCCAACTCGCCGATCTCGCCGGGCGGGAGAGGATTGCCGTCGTCGTCAAGCACGGCCACCTCTACACCGGGAAGCGGAAGGCCGACGGAACCCGGCTTCGCGGGCTTGTCGAAACGGGGCGCCGTCACGACGGGCGCGGCCTCCGACAATCCATATCCCTGGAACACGAGGCAATGGAACTTTTCCTCGAACGCCTTGCGCACTGATTCGGGCAGCGGTGCGGAGCCCGAGATGCAGACCGAGAGCGAAGACAGGTCGTATTTGTCCGCGTCAGGATGGTGGAGGAGCGCGTGAAACATGGCGGGCACCGCCGTGAAGTGCGTCACGCGATAACGCTCAATGGCCTGAAACACCAGGACCGGATCGAAGTAGGGCAGCAGGACGTCCAGTTCGCCCAGGCAGAGCGCGGTGTTCATCATCGTGAAGCCGAAGGCGTGCGAGAGGGGCAGAATGCCGAGCCCAACCCGCTTCTCGACCTTCAACACGTACTGTTCGGCGAGATCGGCGGCGGCGCGCGCATTGGCACACAGGTTGTGATGCGTCAGAATGACGCCTTTCGGCTTGCCGGTGGTGCCGCTCGTGTACAGAATCACTGCGGGCTGATGGTCCTCCACCTGAACATTGGGGCGCTCCGCGGGATAGTGAGACAGGACGGTCTCGAAGCCTTCCACGCCCGCGTCGTCCACCGACCGAACCACCGGCGGATCGGCGAGGTCCTGAATGGCCTGCTGGATCTTGGGCTTCAGGACTTCGCAGGTGATCACGAGCTTGGGATTCGAATCCTGAATGATGTACCGCACCTCGGACGCCTGCAAGAGCGGCATCACAGGCACGGCCACAGCCCCCGCCTTGGCGATGGCGTAAAACGCAATCACCACCTCCGGGCGGTTGGGCATCGTCACCATCACCGCATCTCCGGGCCGAACGCCGAGCGCCTGCATGTGATGAGCCAACTGCGAGGACAGGGCCGCCAATTCCGCGTTGGTGTACACGCGCCCCTCGTACACCAGGGACTCGTACGTTCCGAACCGGCGCTGATTGTCCTCTAATAATTGAACGAGATTCATCTCTCATCTCGCCCTTCCGGAAATTTCTCACGGCGGACGCGCCGAGCCGCCCGCGCATCCTCCGATCCGCGGCCCGGCGCGCATGCCTGATCCAGTCCGTCAGTTGTTCGCGGCCGTGTAGGCGCTGAGCACGGTCTCCAGCTGCATCGCGAGGCCGAGATCGCCCTCGACGCGGAGCTTGCCGCTCATGAACGCGGCCGTGCCGTTCAGGTTGCCCTGCAGCATGTCCTTGAAGTCGTTCGAGTCCATCTCGAGCGTGCAGTTCGCGACCTCCTGCTCGCCCTCGACCGCGTACGCCTTGTCGGGTTTCAGAATGAGCTGATAGGTGCCGGGATCGTCACCGGTGATGTTGAATTGATAGACGGCCTCCAAGCCTCCGGTGCGCGAAGGATCTGCCGACAGCGCCTGGTTGATGAGATCGAAAATCTCCTTCGTCGACGGTGTGGTGGTCATGTTCATCGCCTCCTGAATCTTTCGATGGATGCGGGTGCGAAGCGAGTTCGCTTCAAAAACCCGTCCGGTCGTTGATGCCATTGTATCGCCTGGCAAGCGCTTTCCCATCCCGAGGAATCCGGGGAGTTGGGGGATGCCCTCCCCTGAACTCGGGGTCGCGAAACCCGGTTTGGCTACATCTCGGTGTAGAGGGGCTCTTCCTCGAGCTCGAGGGGAGCGTCCACCCGCGCCACGCCGGATCGAACTGCGGCTGCTTGCACGGCGCGGCTCACGGCCGGGACGACGTTCGGGTCGAACGGGCTCGGGATGATGTACTGTTCCGACAACTGCTCTTCCGGCACGCACTCGGCGATGGCAAGGGCCGCCGCCTGTTTCATCTCCTCCGTGATATCCCGCGCGCGGACATCCAGCGCGCCGCGGAACATACCGGGAAAACAGAGCACGTTGTTGATCTGATTCGGGTAGTCGGATCGTCCGGTCGCCATCACGCGCACGTGGCCCGCCGCCACCTCGGGGAGGATTTCCGGGATGGGATTCGCCATGGCAAACACAATGGGATCGCGCGCCATTTGTTTGACGTGATCGACGGTCAGGATGCCCGGGCCGGACACGCCGATGAACACGTCTGCGCCGCGAACGGCCTCTTCGAGGGTCCCGCGCCGATTCTCGAAGTTCGTGTTCTCCGCGTACCACTGCTTCACGGGGTTGCCATAGTGGCGGCCGCGCTCGATGATGCCTACGCGATCCACGCCGACGATATGCCCCACGCCGGCCGCAAGCAGGATCTTGGTGCACGCCACGCCCGCCGCGCCGACCCCCGCCACGACGACGGACACATCCTGCATCCGCTTGTTGACAATCTTCAGGGCATTGATGAGCCCAGCTAGCATGACGACCGCTGTGCCGTGCTGATCGTCGTGAAACACCGGAATGTCCAGCCGCTCCCGCAGGCGCTCCTCGATCTCGAAACACCGCGGCGACGAGATGTCCTCGAGGTTGATGCCGCCGAACGACGGCGCCATTCGCTCGACGGTTTCGACGATCTCGTCCACGTCCTGCGTGGCCAAGCAGATGGGGAAGGCATCCACGTCGGCGAACCGTTTGAACAGCATCGCCTTCCCTTCCATGACCGGCATGGCGGCCTCTGGTCCAATGTTGCCGAGGCCCAGCACGGCCGAACCGTCGCTCACGACCGCGACCGTATTCTTGCGGATGGTGAATTCGAAGGCGCGATCGCGGCAATCGCGAATGGCCTCGCACACGCGCGCCACCCCGGGCGTGTACACAACGGCCAAGTCGTCGCGATCGACCACGGGCACCTTCAGGTGGGTCGCGATTTTGCCCCCCATGTGAGCCAAAAACGTCCAATCCAGCGTTTCGAGGCGTTTCACACCCGGGACCTCGTCCAGCGCTTGTTCAACAGCGCTTACGTCGGCCTCGGCGTCGACCGCGACCGTGATGTCGCGCACGCTGTAATCCGCATGCAGCGCGCGGGTCTCCATGGCGACGATCTCGCCGCCAGCGCGCACAATGGCGCCATGCACCTCCCCGAGCGCCGCGCCCGCTTCCAAGCGAACGCGAAACAAAACTCGAACATTGCCGGCACGCGTCAGAGTCACGTTCCACTCCCCCTGAGTTTTGGGCTGCGGCTCCGCCACCCGCATCCGCCTGGCGGCTTGAAACACAGAGCCGAAGCACCTATCTGATATATAACAGCTTGGTGCTATTGTAGCGCAGACCGCCGGTCCCGACCTCCCCGAAATGTTGCAATATTGTGAACAACAATCCCGAACTTATGGGGTAGCCTTGGGGTTCTTCCGAGACGCGACCGCGGCGGAGGGGACACGCTGCGGCCGCACCCCTTGAGGACCTTCAGTGGATGATGCGTTCGCGCATCGCCTTGGCAACTGCTTCTGTGCGGTTTTTCGCCCCTAGTTTCCTCAAAATGGAACTCACATGCTCCGTCACCGTATAGTCGCTGATGTGCAGGGCGCGCCCAATTTCCTTCGTATCGACGCCGTCCGCGATGAGCTGAAGGATCTCGCGCTCGCGCTTGGTCAAGGTCGTGAGCGGCGTGATGGGAGCCGCACCCGCCTGCCGATACATCTGCATGACGATCATCCGCCCGGCCCTCGCCAACATGGCCTCGACCATGCGAATCGTGGCATTATCCGGCGTGAACGGCCGCCCGCCGTGATCGAGCAGCATGATCCCGAGCATGCGCCGATGGTCAATCACCGGACACACCAAGAGCGACGAGAGGTGAAACTTGTTCACGTAGGATTGCGGAAGGATGTTGCCTACGTCCTTCAGGAACACGGGCTTGGCGATTTGCACGAACTGGGTGAGCGAGGGAATATCGCGATCCGTCTGCCGGATTCGCATGATCTCTTCCACGTTCACGTTGTAGCCGTGCACGCCCTCCACCGTCTGAGTGATGGGATTGTACAAGAAGAGCGCGCTGCGCTTGAATCCGCCGCGCCGGCACACGTGTTCCACAACGCAGGTCAGAAGCTCGTTCATGTCGCCGGCCGACGCAAGGACGTCGTCGAACTCCAGCAGGACCTCGAGCAGTTCCGCGCGGCCACTGCCGTGCCCGCCGCGGACGTAGATGGAAAGCTGGAGCGCATTCTGGATCCATTGTGCGGTCTGGCGGAAGCGGCGAATCGTGAGCGGATCGTGCCGCGCCTCTGCGACAGCGTACAGGTTGTCCCCGACGGCGGCCACAAAGGGCGATCCGTCCGCTAGCGCCTTTCGCACCTGTTCCGTCCGCTCGGGATGCGGCGCCTCGGCCGTCCACATGCGAGTCTCCGGCACGTAGAGCGCAGACTCCTCGACGTTCACCTGAGGTCTCGTCCGAGCGAGCGCGAACCACTTCCAGTCGCACTCGGCGCTCAGCACGTTCAGCCAGTTCACGAGCGGCGCGTCACACATGTACTGCGTGCGGGCCGCAAGCTTCGCCGGGAAGTATCCTTCAGAAAGCGCCTCGCGGGCGAGATCGAAGCAGAGCCGATGCGCGAAGCGCACCAACGATTCGATCTGAGCCGGCTCGACCATCCGCCACGCCATGGAGATCATCAACTCTTCCAGGAACCCGACCACGACCAAGACGTCCGAAGCCATGACGCTCGGCTGGGCGCGCATGACCTCGGCCTGAAACGCGCGGACGAGCGCCTGCTCATCGGTGAGAGCGCTTTCAATATTTCTCAGAAGAAACTGAAAAAGGTGCGTCAAAACAGGCTGTGTGACTTCCGGAATCTCGAGCCGCGCCATGCGCAGGCTCCAGTTCATGCGGCACTCCGCTTCCTGCGCCTGCAGCGTTTGCAACACCGACTGCAGTGTTTTTTCGGAAGCGATTCTCCTGACGGCGGAAGCGGCGACGGACGACTCATCGTACATCCCCCTTCGGGCAGCCAGAGCGACAACCTTGGCAAGTGATATCCTGATGATACGTCGCCCCATCTCAAGTTCAGAACCGAGCCATTCTCTCGAATTTCCTCACATCCGCACGCACTATGGAGTATTAGCGACATTATAGAGGAATTCGCACGGGGAAACAAGAAAAGGATATCGCTTGCCTGTCTGAGCACAACGGCCCCGTGGGAGAGTGGAGGTGCCGTTGCCCGGTGGCGCCTCGAAGACGCGCGCATGCCCCCGCAAGCTGGGCAACGGCGAGCGCAGGCGGTCAGGTCATGGAGAGCGTCATGACCGGGATATCCGCATGCGACGTGGTGAGATAACCGTCGATGGTAAACTCGACGCGAGACAACTCGAGATGAGGCAGTGTGCTACCGGCAAGCAGGAGGAGGACGTCCCGCTTATTTCGGAAGCTGCCAATGCTCGCGAGGTTGCGGAGAACGGAGGTTTGGATCCTGGTCTGGCCGACTTTGACCACGCCCCCCGACGCGATGGACATCGTGTGGCCGTCCGCCGTCCGCGCAATATGCATGCCCTCGATGGTGGCGGATTGGAACGACAAGGTGTTCGTGAGCACATTCAACCTGGCCTGATTCGCTTGGATTCTCGTTGCCTTGAGCAGAAACGGCGCCGGAGAGCTCACGGGATCACCCCTCTTTGCAGGTCATGCGCATGTTGCCTTAGCTCACGGTCATCTGCATGCCGGGCATTTGAATATTTTGGGTGTTCATAGACGTATCGATGGTCAAGTTGACGTTGGTGAGCACAAGCGTCGGAATGGGCTTTTGAATCAGCGCGTCCGCGAGGACGACTGCGACGCTCGGCGACTGCACGTGAAAGAGCGATCCAATGTCGTCTTTGAGCGTGCTGAACAGCGATGTCTTGATGACCGTCTGCCCCGCCGAAGCCGTTCCGTTGACGGCGATGGTATACGTGTGCCCGCCCGCCGTGTAGGTCAAGCTCATCCCCTGGATGGAAGCACTTGAGAACGACATCGACTCACCCAGAATGCTGATGACCGCGTTCTGCGCGATGATTTCGGACGCCCGAAGCGTGAAGGGAACCCTTCCGGGAAGAAGCGTCCCCGCGCGGGGCACCGAAGCTGGCATGAGCGTCATGGCGCACGCGGCTGCGGCCGCCGCGAGGCCCGCCGCCTTCGCGCGGCGCCTGGACCCGGCTTCCCACACACTCGAAAGCCTCATGCTCATCCCCCCTGCCCCTGGATTGGATTGGGGAGCGGCGGGCGCCCGCTCCCCATGGAACGTGTGAACCAGCGATGCGAATCAGGTGCCGTTTGAAGTGCTTGAGCCAGAGGAGCTCGAAGAACTGCTCGACGCAGGCGTGATCGAGAGCGACATGCCCGGCAGCGTGATGCTCTGGGTGCTGAGGTACGGGACCTGCAGGGTCGCGTTGTTCATCTGGAGCTGGCTGCCGGACAGCGTGCCCGTCGAAGCGTCCATCGAAAGGCCTTGCGGGAAGCTCGTGTCGCCGCCGAGGCTCGACGCGTACACCGTCATGCCCGTCGCCTGCACCGGCGCGCTACCGGTGCCGGCGCTAATGTTAATATTGAACGTGCCAAGTGGCGTGTTAATTTGCTTGGTAATGGTCATGTTCTGCAGCGTGCCGTTCATCACAATCTGGGCCGCGCCTTGCTGCTGATTCGGCACCTGCCCCGGCGCCAGGCTGAACCCTGAGCCGTTGATGCTCGACGCCTGAACCGTAAACGGAATCGGAAGGTTCACGGCAGCGGACACCACCCCGTTCATCACCATGCCAGTCAACGCGCCGATACCTGCCACGCCACCGGCCAGCACGCCGGCAAACACCTTCCAATTCGTGCGCCCTTCCATGGGAATCGCCATTTCTGGATACATCGTGAACCCCTCCTTCAGAATTCGCTTACATCCCTCTTCATGAGAGACGGTTTATGCGGAAGCGGAAGGCGTGTTAGGAAGATTCGGCGCCTTCGGTTTGGAGCTTTTCTGCTTCTTCGGCTGCACTGGGCGCCACGCCACCGCCATCGCACCACCCACAAGGCTGAGCAACATGCCGACAAACAGGCCGCCAAACGACGCTACGACGAGAGACACCAGCGCGAGCACCACCGTGATACTGCCGGTCAGCATCGCGTAGAAAGGAAACACCCATTCCAACAGGCCCATGATGAAAATCAGGATGCCGACTGCCGCGCCGATGGGCACACTGGACTGCGAAAACGCGACGACATGCAACAGACTCACCGGCCCTGCGGCCACGATGGCGCCCCCGAGCATCGAGAGCAACCCCGCTGTGAACGGGCGCGTTCGCCGCCAATGGCGAAAGCCCTTGCGCGCGGGCTGCACTGGCGTGGTTTCCGTCGCTTCCACGTCGACAATCACGGCAGTCTCTCGCGACTTGGGGCTGGACTCAGGCGCGGGCGTGACCGACACCGTTTCCGGCTCCATGGCAACCATTCCTCCTCTTCGCGGCGTCGCCTGCACTCGCTTTCCCTTGCGGCGCCTATCCTCGTCCGGCAGGCGGAGCGGATCGCCGCGCACAATCTGAGTGGGCGTCAGCGCGCCTGGCGGCACGTCTTCCAAATCGTTGTTGCAAGCGTTTTCGATTGGACCGGCAGAATCCCCGTCATCGCCCCCCTCTTGGGCTTTGGCAGTCTCCTGCGCATGCTCCTTCGCGGCGGCTGGGAGCAAAAGCGCCGGGTCGACCGCCTCATGGCGCCTCCTCCGCGGGCGTTGCACCTCGGCCGGTGCAGTGGCGGCATCTTCCTCCGGCGGATTCGGCGAACCCAGGACTTCGCCGGCTGCAATTGCGCGTTCGCCTTCCTGCACGCCTGCCGACGCCTGCTGCGGAGCACGGCCCTCTGCCTCATCCGACGGCGGGCGCTTTTCACTGTCGACCGCCGTTGAAAGCGGTTCGGAACCCGACCGCCGCGCCTCCGTCGCGGCCGATGAACCATCCGCAGCACGCGTACCGAGCTGCAAGAATACGTTTTCACGCCACTCCGTCATGGCCGATGGATCGGGCCCCGGCCAACGGGTGGGCGTGATGGCGTACTGAAGCACGTGCGGCTTCGGCTGCGCCTGGCCATCCCCCGCGGCTTCCGCGCTGCGGGCGCCTTCGCCTTCGTTTGGATTCGCGGTCGCCATTGGTCTCAACCCCCTCGATCGCCTGAATCCCCGAAATCCGGGTGCTCTCGCTCGACGCGCCTGCAACCTCAGCTCGGTGAATCGCGGGGTTTGAACTTATGCTAATACGCGGCGAGCGCTCCCCCCATCCCTTCGGCGTGGGAACTTTACTCCGAGAAATAAGGGGTTGCCCCGGTTCGACACATCCTGACAATAGTGTTGAGAGGAGGGATTCTTAGTGACACTATCGCTCCAATCTTCTGAATCTGTCAAGACGATCGCGCCGAAGACCTATCCCTTGGTCCTCATCCACGGCCTTCGGAACGCACACCGCTGGACGGAGGCGTTCTTGCGGCGATGTCTGGCCATCTGGGGGTCGGATCGCGTCTTTGTGGTGCATTTGAACCGAAGCGATCGCGTCTGGAGCGAGGAATACCCCGAGGGATACGTGCATTTCGCCGGGACCCTTCACCAAGGGGCCGGCTGCGACACTGTGGAGCGGCAGTTCGAGTACCTGTGCCGCAAGCTCGATCTCCTGGAGGCCCAGTGCGGGCTCACCCGCCCGTTCGACGTGATCGCGCACAGCATGGGAGGGCTCGTGCTGAGAAGGTACGCGAGCGAGTTCCCGAGCGACGTGGCAGCGGCTGTGACGCTTGGAACGCCTTACGGCGGAGCGCCCATGGCGCGGGACTTCCTGTGGTTCGGCTACTGCGTGGGCGCTGGCCGCGCGTTCCGCAATCTGACCCCGCGGTTTGTCCAGGACTTTGTCCGGCGACACCCGTGGCCGAGCGGCGTCCCCCTCTACACCGTGCGCGGTATTCACCGCGGCGTCAGCTGGGGGGTAGGCGGCGAACTGTTCATCGGCACCCTGTACCATTTTTTTATGCGCCGCTCGTCGGATGGACTCGTCCCTGTGGACCACGCGCTCTGCCCGGAAAGCCAACACTTGGCCGATCTCGCCGACCACAATCACCTTCATCTCGTCTCCGACCCCAAGGTGGCCGATCTCTGTGCTTCCGTGCTCCCCTGATCCCTGGCTTCTGGGGTTCAACGCTTCGATTCACCGCGAAGTCAGGGATGGCTGCCTCCAGACCTGCCCCGTATGGTAGGGGTAGAATTCGATCCACTGGAGGCGACACCCATGGCATTGACGGAAACGCCACGCGTTTTTCAGACGACGAGCGAGAAGCGCTTGAACCACAGCATTCTGCCCATGCGGTTGTATCACAAGGCGAAGAAGCTTGGCACGTGGGATCCGCGGGACATCGATTTCACGAAGGACAAGGAAGACTGGCAGGGGATGAACGAAGCCGAGCGCCGCGTCATCCTCCGCCTGTGCTCGTTGTTTGTGGCCGGAGAGGAAGCGGTTACACTCGACCTGTTGCCGCTCATCATGGCGGTGGCGCGCGAAGGGCGCCTGGAGGAAGAGATGTACCTCACGACGTTCCTCTTCGAAGAGGCCAAACACACGGAAGTGTTTCGTCGTTTCCTCGACGAAGTGGCTGGTGAAACGTCGGATCTGTCCGTTTTTCACAAAGACCATTACCGCAAGATTTTCTATGAATACCTGCCGCAGGCCATGGGCCGGTTAGTGCATGATCCATCCCCCGAAGCGCAGGCGGAAGCCTCTGTCACCTACAACATGGTGGTGGAGGGTGTACTCGCGGAGACCGGCTACTACGCGTTCTACACCGCGCTGCAAAAGGAAAACAAGTTGCCCGGACTTATCCAAGCCATCCGTCTGCTGCAGCGCGACGAGTCCCGGCACATCGGCTACGGCACATACCTGCTGTCGCGGCTCATCAGCGAGAACGCCCATATCTGGGACGTCGTCAACCGGCGGATCAACCTGCTGTTGCCGCACGCCATCGGGGTGGTCCAGGATCTGAACGCCGAACTCGACACGGAGGAAGCACAAAAGCTCGCCGAGGAGCTCGGCATCACCGACGTGCCATTCGGATTAAACCCAGACGAATTTGTGGCCTACGCGCAGAAGCAGTTTGCCACTCGCCTCGGCGTCCTGCAGCGCGCCCGCGGCAAATCTGTCGATGAAATCTATTACTACACCGAGGAGACCGTCGGCGTCGAGCAGTGATCGCCTGGCCGCGTCGGCGAAGTCTGGCGCGGCCTCCTAACCTGTGTGGCCGTGCCTCTCACGGCCTCTGGCTCTCCATCCCCAAATCCGGAGCTGAACGCCTGCCGTTCAGCTCTTCTTTTGAGCAGGATCACCGTCCCATCACACGTCATGTCAGCCGGCGCTTCACGTACGCCGCGAAGAGGGGATGGACGGCCACATTCCCCGCGCCCGTCAAACTTGACTGGGTGATCGCTCTCAGCGCTCTGGCAAACATGGCTTGCTCGAGCTTGCGTTTCGCAAAGAGCGCAGCGCGGACGCCAGCGTCAAGCCATGTCAGGAGAGCCTCTGCCATGAGGCGCCCGCGAATCCCTCTCTACTTTTCCATCTCGTCCGCGAGCCGCACGAAGTCCGCGAGCGACAGTTGCTCGGCGCGCGCTCCAGGGTCAATCCCGGCCGCGACCACCTTCTGGCGCACCCACTCCTTCGGCATGCCGAGCCCTGCGGCCAAGGCGTTCTCTAGCGTCTTGCGCCGCGTCCCGAACGCCGCTCGCACGACGCGAAACAGCGCCTCCTCGTCCGCCGCGCGCATCGCGGGGCGCTTGTCGCAGTCGATCTCGACCACAGCCGAGTCCACCCCCGGCTGCGGCATAAAGGCGCTCGGCGGGACATTGAACAGCCGCCGCACCTCCCCGCGATACTGCACGCCGACCGACAGCACGCCGTAGTCCTTGCCGCCAGGCCTGGCCACCATGCGGTCCGCCACTTCCCTCTGCACCATCACCACGGCGCGCGACACCGGCAACCCCGATTCGAGCACCTGAAACAGGATGGGCGTGGTCACGTAATACGGCAGGTTCGCCGCGAAGACCAGCCGATCCCCTTCATCGAGCCGCGGCGCAACGAGCGCTCGGAGGTCCACCTTCAGGCAATCATCGTACACCACCTCGGCGTTCCCATGTGGAGCGAGCACCTCGTCCAGCACCGGGCGCAGGCTCCCGTCCTTTTCAATCGCCACCACGCGCTTCGCCCGTTCGGCCAGCGCCGCCGTCAGCGCGCCGAGTCCCGGCCCCACCTCAAGCACCACCGTGCGCGCATCCGGTTCCACCGCGCGCACAATGCCGTCCAGCACGCGCGCGTCCACGAGAAAGTTTTGCCCATAGCCCTTCTTCGCGATCACGCCATGCCGGCGCAGCAGTTCCTTTACCTCGCGCGCGGACACTGCGGTCATCCATCCAACCTCCTGACGGCCTCTTCAAACGCTTCGCGCGTGACGCCGTACGCGTTCAGCTTGTGCAAAAACGCCTTCGCGTTGCCGTAGCCGATGGCAAGCCACTCCCCGAGCCTCTCGCGCCGGCTGGCCGCATCGGGATGATGGACGAGCCGGTGGCGGACGAGATCGTCCAAGGTGAATTCGGGCGTCTCACCGGAACTTTGCTCAGCCGGGGGCGTCTCGCGACCGCGCGCCTCGATGAGCGCCTGGCGAACGTCCTCGGCGCTCGCGTGCTCAATTCCGATGCCGCGACTCGACGCGGCGCTCGCTCTGCGAACATGGGCGTGCAGGAGGCCCGGCACCAGCTGGTCCAACCGGCGCCGGAGGCGCTCCCCCGCACCGTCCGGGTCCGTCAGCACAATGGCGCCGCGCACCTCGACTGCGCGCCGGAGCAGATCCACCGTGCGGCGGCTGACGCGATCGCCGCCCAGAATGAGCACCTCGGCGTCGACCGCCTCGTCCACCCGCTGTTTGTCGTGCAGCCCCTCCACCACCACGACCTCGCGCAGCTTCGGGCGCGAATCGGTCATGCTTCCACCTTCCCGAACAGGCGATGCGCGTTCCGCCACGTGATTTCGGCGATCTCGTCCACCGGCACGCCGCGGCTCGCGGCGAGCGCCTCGGCGACGAGCGCCACGCGCGCAGGCTCGTTGCGCTTGCCGCGAAACGGGTGCGGTGAAAGATACGGGCTGTCGGTCTCAATGAGCAGCCTGTCCTCCGGCACGATGGCCGCTACCGCCCGGAGATCGTCCGACTTTTTGTAGGTGACGGGGCCTGCGAACGAGATATACATGCCGAGCTGGACGGCCCGGCGCATGACTTCCTCGCGCTCGTTGAAGCAGTGCATCACGCCGCCCGCCGCGTCCCCGGGCCGGGTGCGAGCCAACAGAGCCAACACGTCCTCGGTCGACTCGCGGTTGTGCACGATGATGGGCAGCCCCACGCGCTTGGCCAGCTCGATTTGCTTCTCCATGACCTCCTGCTGCACGGGGCGCGGCGCGGAGTCCCAGTAATAGTCGAGGCCTATCTCGCCGATGGCCACCACCTTCGGATGCTGCGCCATCCGCTCGATCTCGTCGTACGCACCTTCCGGCACGTCGCCCGCCGACTCGGGGTGGATGCCGACGGCCGCGTACACGCCGTCGTGCGCCTCCGCGATGCGGATGACCTCGCGGCTGGTGGCGAGATCGACCGCCGGCACCACGATGCGCTCCACGCCCGCCTCGCGCGCGCGCGACAGGACATCGTCGAGATCGTCCGCGAAGCGGCCGTCCATTAGGTGGCAATGGGTGTCAAACAGCCTCACTTCACAATCGCTCCGTTCGGCATGGTGTCCGGCACCGTCACAATGGAGAGCGTATCTCCCTCGGACGCGCAGAGGATCATGCCGAGCGAGTCCTGACCGCGCAGTTTGACCGGCTTCAGGTTGGCCACGACGACCACCTTTTTGCCCACGAGCTCCTCGGGCTTGTAATACTTCGCAATGCCGGACACGATTTGGCGCGTTTCACCGCCGAGATCGACCTGAAGCACGAGCAGTTTGTCGGCGTTCGGGTGCTTCTCGCAGGCGAGCACCTGGCCGACGCGCAGCTCCACTTTGTCGAAGACGTCGATGGTGATCTCGTCCTTGTGCACCACGTTGCTGGGCTCCTCGAGCTTCGATTCCGCGCTGGCCTGCTGGGCTGAACCTGTCATCTCCGTCAAGATCTCAATCTCCTTTTCCACATCGAGTCTCGGGAACAGGGGCTCCCGCTCGGCCACCTTTTGCCCGCTCGGGCCGACGCCCATTTCGGCGCTGTCCCACGCAAACGCCTCGTCTCCCCAGCCGAATTGCTCGCGGATGGCCTTCGGCGCATCCGTCATGAAGGGCTGCACGAGGATGGTGGAGACGCGAATGGCCTCGACCATATGGTACAACACTGTCGCGAGCCGCTCCCGCTCGCCCTCCTTATTCAGCTTCCACGGCTGGCAGTCGTCGATGTACTTGTTGGCTGCGCGCACGAGGTTCCAAAGCTCCGCGAGCGCCACCGAGAACTGGAGCTGGTCCATGTTCTCCTCGACCTTCGCCTTGACCTCGGCGGCGAGATCGCGAAGGGCGCGATCGACGTCCGTGAGCGATCCCGGTTTGGGCACCACGCCGTCGTTGAACCGGTTCAGCATGGCGGCGGTGCGGTGGACGAGATTGCCGAAGTCATTGGCGAGATCGTAATTGAGCCGCTCGACCATGCCCTCGGGCGTGAACGTCCCGTCCTGCCCGAACGGGATCTCGCGCAGCAGGAAGTAGCGGAACGCGTCCCGCCCGTACCGATCCACGAGCGAGAGCGGATCGATCACGTTGCCCTTCGACTTCGACATCTTGCCGCCCTTGACGAGGAAGAATCCGTGGCCGAACACCTTCTTCGGCAGGGGCAGGCCAAGGGCCATGAGGATGATGGGCCAGTAGACCGCGTGGAAGCGGACGATGTCCTTGCCGACGACGTGGACGTCCGCAGGCCAGTAGCGCTCGAACTTCGCGCGCTCATCCGCGTCGTCCGAGAGATAGCCGATGGCCGAGATGTAGTTGACGAGCGCGTCGAGCCACACGTACACCACGTGCTTCGGATTGGAGGGCACGTGCACGCCCCAGTCGAACGAGGTGCGCGAGACGCAGAGATCCTGCAACCCAGGCTCGATGAAATTCTTGATCATCTCCGTCTTGCGCGAGATGGGCTCGATGAAGCCCGGGTTTTCCTCATAGTATTGCAGCAGGCGATCCACGTATTTGCTCATGCGGAAGAAATACGACTCTTCGCGGACGAACTGGACCTCGCGCCCGCACTGCGGACACTTGCCGTCCACGAGTTCGCGCTCCGCCCAGTACGACTCGCAAGGCGTGCAGTACCACCCCTGATACTCGGAGAGGTAGATGTCGCCCTGCTGAAGCAGGCGCTCGAAGATCTGCTCGACCACGCGCTCGTGACGGGCCTCCGTGGTTCGAATGAAATCGTCGTAGGAGATGTCGAGCTTCTTCCACAGGTCCTGAATCCAGGCGATGATGGGATCCAGAAACGCCTTCGGCTCGAGCCCGGCCTGCTCCGCGCGCTGCTGGATCTTGAGGCCGTGTTCATCGGTGCCGGTGAGGAAGAACACGTCGTAGCCCCGCAGGCGCTTGTAACGCGCGATGGCGTCGGCGGCCACGGTGGTGTACGCGTGGCCGATGTGAAGCTTGTCGTTCGGGTAATAAATGGGCGTTGTGACGTAGAAGGTCGGTTTCACGCACATCCCCGCCTTTCAATCCTGTGCTCGCGCGGACGGCGCCGCGCGGCTCATAAAAAAACCCCGTCCCGCATTGGGACGAGGATTACTCGTGGTACCACCCAACTTCGCGCGAAAAGAACGCGCCTCGTTGCGGCCGAGCGCGACATGGCCCGGCCTGTTCGATAACGGGAACTCCCGCGCTCGCCTCACCGGACGCCTGCCCAGGCTCGACGAGCGGCGCTCCAGAATCATACTCCCCAGCCGCTCTGTTGCCGGCTCCCACCCTCCCGGCTCGCTGGAAACCGCGTCACTGGGTACCCTTCCTTCACCGCGCCGGATGCACTTGTCACGGAACGAACATGATGTTTGATCTTACGCAATGGAGCCGCAAAACGCAAATGTGGAACAGCGCGCACAAAAAAATTTTTTGTTCGCCAAAAACCGCATCATCTCGCGGTTTTTTAGAAATCGGAATCGTGGAACAGCCAGGATCAGAACTGTAAGGTCTTGCAAAACTCCGCGCATCCATTATAGTAAGAGTATAGAAGTATTTGCATGGCGTGATAGCGACGAAGCGGCGTGCATGACGCAGGCGTCTCGCTGGTTGGCCGTGCGGATATTTCTGTGAGACATACAGAAAATTTTAAAGAAACGGGGATGGTACAGTGAAGTCTACAGGTATTGTCCGCAAGGTGGACGAACTCGGTCGGGTGGTCATTCCCATCGAGTTGCGCCGCACGCTCGGCATCGGCGAGAAGGATGCGCTCGAAATCTACGTCGATGGAGATCGCATCATTCTCAAGAAGTACGAGCCGGCCTGCATCTTCTGCGGTCAGGCGGATGAGATCATCCACTTCAAGGGCAAGAACATCTGCCCGTCCTGCATCGCCGAGATGCAGCACGCGTAAATCGTCGATAACGTGAGGCCGCAGCGGCAAAGAAATTTGCGCTGCGGCTTGTTTCGTTTCTTGCGGGCTCACTCGCCGAGCGTGCGGTTGTACAGCTCCCGCCGCTTGACGCCGTGCGCTTCGCTCGCCCGCTTGACCGCCTCTTTATGCGAGCACCCTTCTTCCATCAGCCGTTCCACCTCGCGCACGGCCGCGGCCCAGCGCGCCGCCTCGCTCTCATGCCCCTCATGCTCCGCCTGCGCGCCCCGGTTGTCGATCACGACCACGTACTCTCCGCGCGCCCCTTCCGCTGCCAACCGGCTCTCGAGCTCCTGAAGCGTTCCGCGCCAGAACGACTCGTGCAGCTTCGTAATCTCCTTCGCCAGCACCGCCGGCCGATCCCCGAGTTCCTCGACGAGCCAGTGAAGCAGATTCGCCACGCGGTGCGGCGCCTCGTACATCACGAGGGTGGCCGGAAGCTGGCGATACGGCGCCAGGAAGCGCGCGAAGTCCGAGCGCGATCGCGGCGGAAAGCCAAGGTACATAAACGGCGTGGCGGGCAGCCCGCTCGCCATCAGCGCGGCGAGGAAGGCGCTCGGGCCAGGCACCGGCACAACGGGCACGCCGGCCTCGAGCGCGGCGGCGATGGCCGCATCGCCGGGATCCGAGATGAGCGGCGTCCCGGCGTCGCTGACGAGCGCCACACGCTTCCCCTCGCGCAGCCGGTCCGCGAGCCACTGGATGCGCGCCGCCTCGTTGTGTTCGTGAAAGCTCACAAGCCTGTCACCAGCCGGAATCTCGTAGCGGCTCAGGAGCTTGCGGGTCTGCCGCGTGTCCTCGCACAGGATGATGTCCGCCTCGCGGAGCACGTCCAACAGCCGCAGCGAGACGTCGCGCAAATTGCCGATGGGCGTGCTGCACACGTACAGGCATCCGCCTTCGGGTGTCATCTGGTCTCCCAACGCCTTTTCTCCTCCATGCTGCATCCTGCGAAAAAAGCCCGCTCGATCGCGCCCGCAGGCGCGCCGAACGGGCCCTTGCCGTCAAGCGCGTTCGATGAACGCCAGACAAAACAGACATTCCCCGTCTGTGCGCAGGCTCCCATATTTGACGTTGCAGATGTGAAATCCTTCTCGATAAATGCGGCGCAGGTTCTCCTGCGCCGAGCCCGACTCCGCAAGGCCCTTTCCCATCGTCAGCGCCTGATAATGCTCGTTTTCTCGCCGCAGTCGCTGATTCTCCTCGATGAGCTCCTGAATCTGGTGTTTCAGCGATCCGAGCTCTTCGTACAGCTCGCCGATGCGCGCCTCCAAATTCGCAACCTGCACAAACAGCGATTGTTTGTCCATACCTGGACACCAACCTCTTTACGCCATCGCGTCCTGGTCGTGGTATGCGTCGTTCTCGAACTTCAAGCAACACATCAGGCGGCCGCACAGGCCCGAGATTTTGGACGGATTGAGCGACAGGCTCTGATCTTTCGCCATCCGGATGGAGACGGGATCGAACTCGCCCATCCAGGTCGAACAACACAGCAGGCGCCCGCACGGGCCGATTCCGCCGAGGATCTTCGCCTCGTCCCGTACGCCAATTTGCCGGAGTTCGATTCGCAAGCGGAACACGCTGGCCAAATCTTTCACCAGTTCGCGAAAATCCACGCGCCCGTCGGCGGTGAAGTAGAAGATGAGCTTGTTCCGGTCGAACGTGTACTCCGCGTCCACGAGCTTCATCTCCAGGCCGTGCTTCGCCACCTTCTCGCGAAACACCCCCATCGCCTGCTTGGCGCGCCGGCGATTCTCCTCCACCACCGCTCGGTCCGCGTCCGTGGCAATCCGCATGACCTCTTTCAGGGGCAGGACGACGTCATCCTCCGCCACCTGTTTCGGCCCCACCACCACGCGCCCGCACTCGATGCCGCGCGTGGTCTCGACGATCACGTCCGCGCCCTTTTCTATCGGAAGATCGCCGGGATCGAAATAATAAATCTTCCCGGCCGGTTTGAAGCGCACGCCGACTATCGTCACCATGAGGTTGTAACCTCCCGCAAACGGACGCACATCTGCTCAAGGTTGAGCAGCCAAGCGACGTGCGACTGAAGGCGCAGTCTCGCTTCCATCACCGCCTGAACACACGCCGCATACTGCTCCACCTCGAGAATGGGAGCGATGCGCCTCGCGACCTCTTGCCACTCCGCAAACCGCTCCGCCTGGCCACCTGCGCGAACCCGCATGAGCTCGCGGAGCCACTCGGCGAGGAGCAAGAGGCCGTCTTCCGCGGGGACATCCTTTGTCATCGACTGCCAAGACGCGGCCATCTCCCAGGGCGACGCGCCACCGGTGAGCCACGTCTCCGTCCATTCTATCACCCGTTCCATGAGCCCGGCAAACGAAGGATCTTCCGCACTTGCGGCGCGCGCCACGACCGAGATGGACGTCGGATCCGTGGAGAGAAAAGGAGGCGAGGCAGAAAGGAGGCAGGTGAACGAGCGGGATCGAAGCGTGGACAGCACTCTTTGACGGCTCTTCGCGGTCAGAATCGCGTACGTCTCCGGCGCGGGCTCCTCGAGGGTCTTGAGCATGCGGTTGGCCGCGACGGGGGTCATTTCATCGGCGCCGTGGAGAACGTACACCTTGCGCGTCCCATGGCCTTTGGTCGCAAGCCACGCTTGCAGCGCCTCCACGTCGCCCGCCTTGAGCCCTTCTTCTCCCGAAGCCCAAAAGTCGGGGTGCGATCCGGCCGAAAACTGCGCGCAACTTCGGCACCGCCCGCACGGCGCATCCGCCCGCGGCGCTTCGCAGAGCAGCGCTTGGGCGAGCCACCTCGACACCCTCTCGGCCTGGCTCGGCTCGCCCACCAAGAGCACCGCGTGCCAGAGCTGACCTGAGCGAAGCCGCCTCACGAGGACCTCCGGCAGCCCGACCGCCTCATCCAGGCAGCCATTCGCTTTGAACGCTTCCAAGCCGTCGACCGCCTTTCCCAACTTTAGAACTGCTCGAACCGCTCGATGTCGAGCACGAACACCGTCGCGCCGCCCACCTGGACATTGACCGGATAGGGAATGTACGACTCCATGCTCGCCCCCATCGGCGACATGGGAGCCACCACCTGCTCGCGCGCCTTGCAGGACCGCTGAATGATCTGCATCACGCGGTCCACCAGATGGTCTTCCACGCCGATGAGAAACGTCGTGTTGCCCGCGTGCAAAAAGCCGCCGGTGGACGCCAGCTTCGTCGCGCGGATATCCTCCTTGACGAGGTTCTGCGCCAGCTTGTTGCTGTCTTTATCCTGAACCACGGCGATCACGAGCTTCATGTGGGCTCACCCACCTCTACAAGTGTTGTTGGATGAGATTCCATACCAGCGCCCGGATCTCCTGCTCGATGTCGTCCGGCGATCTCGACGCGTCGATCCGCTTGCGCATCTCCGGCGCCGCACGCCACAGCCGCTCGAACGCGTCCGCCACGCGCTCGAAAAACGCCTCGTCCCGGCGCTCGATCCGGTCGAGTCCAGCACCCTCCGCGCGGGCCCGAAGGCGCAATCGCGCCGTTGCCCAATCGAGATGGAACCAAAGCGTCAAATCTGGGCGCAGGCCGCCAAGGGCGTACTCGTTCAGCGCCTCGACCCAAGCCTCTCCGAGGCCGAGCCCTGCGCCCTGGTAGGCGATGGACGCGTCCACGAACCGGTCGCACAGGACGATTTCGCCCCGCGCCAGGGCGGGCCTGATAAGCTCCTCGACGTGCTGCGCCCGGGAAGCGGCGTACAGGAGCGCTTCCGTCCGCGGCGCCATCTCCTGATGGCGCGGATCGAGCAAAATGGCGCGGACCGCGTCGCCAATGCGCGTGCCACCCGGCTCCCGGGTGACTACCACGGGGAGCCCTTGCGCCTCCAGCCAGGATGCGAGCCGGAGAAGTTGAGTCGTCTTTCCTGCGCCGTCGATGCCTTCAAACGTGATGAGGAGCCCCTTACGCATCGCACACCTCAATCGTTCCGTCTGCCCCCACGCCCACCACGTCGTGGCCGTCCTCCCACAGCCGCGCCAGAAGCTCGGCGTGTCGTTCGGAGACGACCTGTCCGGGCCAGAGGGCCGGCACGCCCGGAGGGTACGGTGCGACGGGCCGCTTGGCGATGTGCCCCACGGCCTCGCGCAGCGGCACGCGCCGCCCTGGCGCGTGGTGAATCACACCCGGGCGCACAGCGAGTTCCGCGGGCGCCTCGTAGAGGTCGGCGCCCGCCCACCCGCCGTCACTTGTCACTTCCCCCGCCTCCTCGCGCCAAGTCCGATACACCTCAAAGAAGCGGGCCACCTCTCGCTCCGTCTGTCCAAAGCCAAACAGCGCCAGTGCGCCCGAAGCGTCCCAGTATTCCAGGAACATGCCCGCGTCTTCGAGCCGCTTGGCGAGTTGGGCGCCCCGCGCCTTGGAACCCGTCGGAATCCAGAGCCGCATCGGATCGGTACCGGCGTCAAACGCGCGGTACGCCTGCAGCCGATCCAGCGTCTCCTTGACCAGGTCTTGGCCGGATCGCAGAAAAGCTTGCGCGGCATCGAGAGCGGCCAAGAGCAAGTAGGACGGACTGGTAGTGTGGAGAAAGAGAAGCGCCTCGTGAATCGCGTCCGCGAGTTCCGGGCGCATCACGTGCACCCACGCGGCCTGGGTCAGGCAAGGCAGCGTCTTGTGCGGACTCTGGATGACCACGTCCGCTCCCTCCGCTACGCTGTGAGGAGGCAGGCGCGGATCGAGCCCGAAATGCGCGCCATGCGCCTCGTCCACGAGAAGGAGCGCGCCGTGGCGGTGCGCGGCTTCGGCAAGCCCGCGTACATCCGCCACCAAACCCTGATACGTGGGACTCGTCACGAAGACGGCCCGCACGTCTGCACACCTGCGGAGCGCCACCTCGAGCAAAGCGGGCGAGGGCGGATCGAACGCCTGCCGCTCCGCATGCCAACGAGTTGGCACAAAGACGGGGGATGCGTCCGCATACACCAGCCCCCGCCAGACGCTCATGTGGCACGGGCCTGCGATGAGGACGCGCTGGCCGGGCACCGGACACGCGCCCTTGAGCGCCGCCATGACACACGCTGTAGCGCCGTTGACAGAGTAATAGGTTCGGTAAGCGCCGTAATGGCGCGCACAAAGTTTCTCAGATGCGGCAATGCACTCGCTCGCACTGTGGAAGTTGTCGAGCCCCGGGAGCTCCGTCAGATCGAGCTTGATGGCCTGTCCCAACCACGCCGATAGCGGCTGGGGCAGATATCTGCCGTGATGTCCCGGCACGTGAAAGGACGCCCGCTCTCGCGCCGCATGGCGCATCAGGCAATCCAGGATGGGCGTCTCGACAGAGCCGAGTTCCCTGCTCCTCTTCACTCGCCCGAACCTCCGCGGCGAAACAGGTCGGCCCTCCTGCGAACCTCGTGCCGAACGAGCCAACCGAGCGCGCCTGCGCTCGCGATGGCGTACAGCAGGCCGAAAAGCGGCCAGATGACCTTGTTCAAGCCGTTTCAACGCTCCTTTTCGTGCCTCCGAAGGATGTTCTCATTGTACCATGGCTCGCCGGCCGACCGCGAAGCGCTCCAGCCCAGGCCATCCGCCGCATCGAAATCTGCAGACGCGAAAGGCGCACCGCAGCTGCGATGCGCCCGCGGCCCCCGCAGGAGCCGAAAACTCACGTTCACAGCGACAAAGCCGATAGCCAAATCAGCTTCATCTGCTCCACATAGCGGCGATAGGCCTCGTCCTCGACATCTGTCTGGACGATCTCGCGCTCACACGCGTGGCAAATCAGTTGCCCGCACACCCGCATGCCCTCTTGTCCAGTACGGCCGCAGATGATGCAGTTGTCCGAGGGAAGAGCCGTACCCCAAAGCTCCTCGAGATCCGCCATTTCTCTCATCGCACCATCACCTTCTCAGAGAGGCCATTTTGTCGCCCGCACATGTCCATTGTTGCACGAAATCCGCCTCCGCATACGCCAGTCCGCGACGTTCGTTTCCATGGCCACACTCCCACCGTATGTCGTGTCACGCGCGTGGGTCCGAAGCTAGCCACAGATTCGGGCTTCGGGTAAGGCTCCGTGCTATAATCTCTTCGAAATGGGGGTGGAGAGGTGAACTCGCCCGGATCGGGTACGGCCAAACTGGCTCGCGGAACCTCTCTGTATGTCATCTGTGTGGCCCTGGCGAAGGTGTTGGGGCTCGTCTGGGTCATTCCGGTGACCGCGATCATCGGACCGACAGGCAACGGCATCTACGGAAACGCCTACGCCGTTTACAATATTCTTCAGCAACTTGCGACCTCGGGCTTTCCGCTCGCCATGGGAAAACTCATTGCCGAACGCAGAGCGCGTGGGGAACGCGCGGTGGTGGAACACATTTACCGCGTCACAATGCGCTCCCTCATGATCTTTAGTGTCTGCGCTTTCGCGGTGATGTGGTTCGGAGCGCCGATCTTCGCGCACATGGTGTCGCTCAAGGACAGCGCGGCGTCCGTGGAGCAAAACGTGCCAAGTCTGCGCGCGGTGTCGCTTATGTTGCTTGTCATCCCCGCGATGAGCGGTCTGCGCGGTTATCTCCAGGGCTTTCAGCGCCTCGAAGGGCCCGCGTATTCGCAGACGTTCGAACAATTGTTCCGCGTCATCGCGATGGTGGTAGGCGCCTATCTCGTAGTGGATGTGTGGCACCGGGATCGCGCGGTGTACGGTGCAGCGGCGGCGACGTTCGGAGGGTTTGTGGGCGGACTAGCGGGCCTCATTCTGCTCGTGGCGTTTGCCCTTCCGATTCGGAGGCGCGAGCGACCGCTAGGCTACGACGACAGCCCATTTCGCAGCAGGCAGATCCTGCGCATGGTGTACCACATTGCGCTTCCCGTCAGCCTGGGCGGCTTAGTCGTTCCCATCGCCAACTTAGTCGACTCGTGGACAGTCACCAATCTTCTCCAAGTGAGCGGCGAGAGCTACGCCCAGGCAGTCGCCAACTACGGCATCCTGACACGTCAGGCGATGTACCTCGTCATGTTGCCGATGTCCTTCGCCTACGCCATCGGCGTATCGGTGCTACCTAGCGTTTCAGCAGCGAAAGCGAAACGAAGCCAGGCGGACCTGCAGATGAACATCACGTTCACACTGAGAACGATGTTCCTCATGAGCTTTCCCACGTCGGCGGCACTGCTTGTCCTCAGTCGCCCGATTAACCTGGCTCTGTTCGGGACAACGGCCGGATCGGACATCATCTCGACGGTTTCGTTCATGAGCATTTTCGCCAGCATGGAGCTCATCTCCACCTACGTGCTGCAAGGCCTCGGCAAGATGTACCGCCCCGTGCGGAACATGTTCCTCGGCCTGGGCATCAAAACTGCGCTGAACTTCGCGCTGATTTTGGGCTTGCACAACGCGCTCGGCGCGGCCCTTGCCACGACATGCGGATACATCGTCTCGTCTCTTCTCAACGTGGCCGCGGTGCGCAAGTATGGTCAAGTGCACTTCTCGCTGCGCCGCCTCATGCGTCCCTTCTTCCGGTCGGCGCTCGTCGCGGCCATCGCGATGTTTGGCGCAGACTACGGACTTGGGCGGTTGCTGCATGCGGGGCACGGCGTGGAGGGGCGGTTGGCGGCCGTGATCGAGCTCTTGGTCGCGGGAGGAGTGGGCGCGCTCGTCTACCTGCTGCTCGTGGCGCGATCCGGCGTGATGACGGAGGAAGAGTTTCGCAGCGTGCCGGGCGTCGGCAAGTATCTCGGCAAAATGGCCCGCAGATTGCGCAAGCCGCCCCGGCGGCCTGGCACAGAGCGGCTACGCAAGTACCCATAAGTGAAGTACGACAAGCGCGGCGAGCCCCGGCAGTCCGAGAAAGCCAGCCGCAAGAACGGTGATGGGGTTGAGAGGCAAGTGGAAGCCGAGGTAACTGCCTATGGCGTCGACCACTGCCATGAGCAGACATCCAATTAGGAGCCCGCGTAGCATCCACAGGAGCGCGCGACTGGGCTTTTGGAAAAATTGGCTTGCCATGAAGGCGCCGAGTACCACGGCGCCGCACCAAAGCCAAACGGATGATACATGCATGGGCGATCCTCCTCGCGTCACTCGACGCGCCACTCGTCGGAGGTCCAGTCGAACTCGGGGCCGTCGAACGAGATCCCGTATTCCCGCGCAAGCCGAAATAGGTAATTGAGCTGGCGTTCGGCGGCGCTCATGCGAAACACGACGTGGTCGATGAGCAGTGGATCCGAGACGCTTTCGAACTGCCGCCTCGCGATCTCGAGCTCGCGCCAGCTCTTCAGAACCTCGCGGAGAAAACGCTGCCGATCCATGGAATCCGGCTGGTCCGGTCGCACGCAGCGTTCGGTCTCCGACAGGGTGGAAGTGCCGGATCGCCTTCGCGCCCACGGCAGAACCGTGTGCGCAGCAGAAGCTTGTGGAGACGGTTTGGGGTCCGATGGCATCACGCTCCGGTCCCTCCCTTGTCCAAGTTAGTACATCATAGACGAGAGGGACGCGGAATATGACTGGTGGCGATGTCCAGGATGAGACACGAGCGGGGAAACAATTGGATGCTTAAGAGATCTTGCGCTTGAGCCGTAAGCGTCAACGTAAGCGTCAAACCAAACCCACATGGTGTTTGCCCTCCTGCTGCTTGAAAATGGGCTCATCAAGCATCGGGAGGGTTCTTGTATGCGAGAGCACATATCTCACCAGGAGCGTCGTGAACTTTGGCGTGAACGTATCGCTGCCTTCTACGACAGCGGCCAGTCCGCCAGTCAGTTTTGCGCTGAGCACGGTCTGAAACCCCATCAGTTCTGGTACTGGCTTCGCCGACTACGAAACGAAACCGCACCTGGCACGCATGACGCGACGTTCGTATCGGTCGTGACAGCCTCATCACCTTCGGATGTAAGCCGTTCGCCCCTGACCCTGCGCATTGGTTCGGTCGAGATTGACGTCCGTCCCGGCTACGACGCCTCGACACTTGCTGAGCTCATTCGGCTCGTGATGCACGTTTGCTAGCCTTCGACTGGATTTCGGATCACCGCGTGTATCTCGCCTGCGGCGCCACGGACATGCGCAAATCCATTGACGGACTTGCCGCACTCGTTCAGGCGTCGTTTCAACTCGATCCGTTTTCGCCATGCCTGTTTGTCTTCTGCAATCGGCAACGGGACAAACTCAAAATCCTGCACTGGTCGCACAACGGCTTTTGGCTGTACTATCGGCGCTTAGAGCGCGGTCGATTCGATTGGCCAGAGACTGGCGATGCCAAGACCATGGTGATTACACGGCGAGAGCTGAACTGGCTCCTGGATGGCCTTCCACTCGAGCAGCCCAAAGCGCATCGAGCTGTGCCTGCCCGTTCTGCGATTTGAACGGGACAAGGAGGAATCGGATCCACGTTGTCGAATGCTTAGGGCATGACGCACGAGAACGGCACCATCACCATGACCGAACAAGAATACGAGGCCCTTCAGCGGGAAAAGGAGCAATTGCGCCAACAGGTGGCCTACTTGGAGGAGCAGATCCATCTGCTCCGTCATCGTCTGTTTGGGCCTTCCAGTGAAAAGCGCCGCAAGACCCAGGCTGAGTCGGACAGCGTCCAGCTCTCGCTGTTCAACGAAGCCGAAGTCGAGGCGGACGCCACAGCTTCTGAGGAGACCGAGGAAAGCGATACGGACGCGACGTCAGAAGGCGTGGAGACGGAGACCATCACGTATAAGCGCCGGAAGCCTCGTGCGGCGCGGGAGCGTGACGCCTGGCTGTATCAGGGCGAAGCAGACGAGGTCGTCGAATACCGACTGTCAGATGACGAGCGAGTCTGCCCGAAATGTGCGGGTGAGCTTCACGAGATGAGCCGTGAGGTCACGCGGCGCGTGAAAATCATCCCGGCGCAGATGAAAAAAGTCGAGTACGTGCGGTACGTGTACGCCTGCCGGCACTGTGAAGCGCAAGACGTGGAGACCCCCGTAGTGCGCGCGCCGATGCCGAAGCCGGTGCAGGCGAAAAGTCTCGCGACGCCGGAAGCGGTCGCCTATGTGATGACGAAGAAATTTGTCGACGGGATGCCGCTGTATCGGCAAGAGCAACAGTTTGCGCGGCACGGGTATCCGCTGTCCCGCCAGACGCTGGCGAATTGGGTGGTGCACGCGGCGGAGACATGGTTAGAGCCGCTCTATGCGAAATTGCGCCAAGTGCTCTTGGCTCAGCGCTATCTACATGCGGACGAAACGACCCTGCAAGTGTTACATGAAGCCGGGCGCGCAGCGCAGACCCAGTCGTACATGTGGGTATATCGCAGCAGTATGAATGGACCGCCCATTGTCCTGTACGATTACCAGGAAACGCGAAGTGCGGACCATCCGCGGCGGTTCTTGGCAGGGTTTCAAGGGTATCTGCACGTGGATGGATACGCGGGATATGAGGGCTTACCGGATGTCACCCTTGTCGGATGTTGGGCACATGCGCGGCGGAAATTTGACGAAGCCCTCAAGGCAGTGCCTCCCAAGGAGCGAAAGGGCAAGACGGCGGCGGAAGAAGGACTGTCCTTCTGCAACGCGCTGTATGCGGTGGAGAAGAAGCTGAAGAACGCAAGCGCCGAAGAGCGGCAACGTGTGCGGATGGCCAAAAGTAAGCCCATCCTGGACGCGTTTTTGGCATGGCTTGAAAAGCAGGAACAGCAGGTGTTGCCGAAAAGCGCGTTAGGACGAGCGGTGAGCTATGGCCTGAAGCAGTGGCCCAAGCTGATTCGGTACGTCGAAGATGGGCATTTGGAGATCGACAACAACCGATGCGAGCGGTCATTGAAGCCGTTTGTGATCGGACGGAAGAACTGGCTTTTTGCCAATACGCCGCGTGGAGCGCGAGCCAGTGCTGTGACATACAGCATCGTGGAGACGTCGAAGGAAAACGGACTGAATCCGACCGCGTATCTCACGTATCTCTTTGAACGGATGCCGAATATGGACATCAAGGATGAAGCGGCGTTCGAGGCATTGTTGCCCTGGTCAGAAGGGCTTCCGGAAGGGATTCGAGTGAAGAGGTGAAATTTCAAATTCATCAGCGAAGGCCCTGCCGGCGACGGCGGGCCTTTCGTATGGAAGGACGAGTCCTTGAGCACCCATGCGGAGCCGGGCGGATGCTCAGCCCCACGCCTGACACATGAGTCAAGGTGTAGTTCGGTTGACGTTTACGCGTCAACCGAACCACACCTTGCGCATCGCATTCACGAAGACGCCCTGCCGTCAATCGGGCAGGGCCTTTGTAATTTTCAATTTCTCACTCGAATCCCATCAGGGAGCCCTTCTGACCAAGGCAACAATGCCTCGAACGCCGCTTCATCCTTGAGGTCCATGTTCGGCATCCGTTCAAAGAGATACGTCAAATACGCGGTCGGATTCAGTCCATTCTCCTTCGCTGTCTCCACGATGCTGTATGTCACAGCACTGGCCCGTGCTCCTCGCGGCGTATTGGCAAAAAGCCAGTTCTTCCGTCCGATCACAAACGGCTTCAATGACCGCTCGCATCGGTTGTTGTCGATCTCCAAATGCCCGTCTTCGACGTACCGAATCAGCTTGGGCCACTGCTTCAGGCCATAATTCACCGCCCGTCCTAACGCGCTCTTCGTAAGCGTAAACTGAGACCCACATGGCTTTCATCCTCTCGTCCTCCCTCATGACGGGCACCTCCCATGAATGGATGACAGGTGCCACGATTCGACATGGGGGTGGGGAATTCATCCCGATGATTTTGAGGAATTGAGGCCGATGATCTTGGGGAATTCTCATCCGATGTTATTGGGGATTTTACAACCGATGTTGACAGACGCTTACCTACCTCCTCCTGTCTCCCCAGAGTTCGGACCAAACTCCAGGGTACAGGACAGAGGTGCCGGGGTGGTCAACTTTTTGGTTGTCAATGTACCCCCACGTGGTCAACTTTTACGTTAGCAAACACAGTAAAGAATTATCAACGCAACTCATCTTGAACGCGTTTTCTTTGAATGCCTATATTTACCTTGCTAGCAACTAGGAGAAAGGGGCATTTTACGTCTCAAAGACTCATGTATGTACCGAAAGGAGTTATGAACTTGGCGATTCCAGCCTGGATAGCATACTTAGCTGCAGTGGTAATCCCCGTTCTGGTGCTTGTAATCAATCCAGCGAGTGCATGGGTTAATCGATGGCTATCGTCCGTGTCAATTTATCCGACCTTGGAATCATCTAAAACTCAGTCTGTGTCTTTGAATGGCGCAGAACTGTCTTCTGATGAACGCCTGCAGTTTATTCAAGCCTGGAATCAAGCCATCTATCTTACTGAACGGCCGGAATTTACTGGATCAAATTATAACCCCATAAACATACACATCAAGGAAGGAAGTCGCACATTTTCCCTCACTGCTTTTTTGCTTGGAGATAGCAAGATTCAGTTCATACGTCACTTGCGTAGGCGAAACATCACGTTTCAGGTATCCTCCCAAGCACTCGAGGAGATTTTACGCACACATGTAGAACGCCAGAGCGTAGGTTAAGTGTTATCTAACAGACACCAGCGGCACTGATTCCGACCATCGGGTTCCTCAGTGTATCTCTGGTTCATGAATAATCTCCCTCAGGGAAGGTCATTCCCGACTATAGAACCCCCTGTTATGGTTCTCTTTATATGGTTTGTTCGCAGAATATGTTCTCTCGCCCATTTGAATCTCTGAGCTTAATTCTTGTGCGCAATTCATACACAACCGCCCAGATTGCGTTGGTGCACCACATCTTTCACATGGGTACGTCATGTTCGGATATTGACGTAGCAAAAGCTTGCCTCTACGGATGAGATCGACGATCTCTTCATATGTTGCACTAGTGCCTTGTGAGACTTCGTAGATGTTGGCTAGAGGGTGTTCTCTCAGGTAGTCGCGGATCTCGGCGATTTTGTTTTCTTCTTCATGGATACAACTCGGACATACATCGTGGCTCGTCTTATTGAAGAGTCGCCCACATCGGCGGCAGTTGGCAAGCGCCACTCCTATCCCTCCGGTTTCCTTTACATCCATCTATTCTCGGGGCAGTGCTTTGCCGCTAGCCCTGGCAATTACTAGCATCCTGTAAACTATGCATTATGGCGATTGAAACTCAAAACGCTCAATGATAGCACGTAGATCTCGCGTTGACTGGAATACCACCGATGCCGCTCGTGCGACTTCCTCCGTAATCGCATACTGTTCTTCGGTTGATGCACTGACTGACTCGGTTTGTTCTCGTACGACGTTCGAGAGTGCATGAGTGCTTTCTAAGATCTCGATCATATTTTTTCCGCTTTGGAATATATCGTGAATCACTGAGCGAAGATGCGCTGTATCCTCTGCAACATCTGAGATCGCGTGATGAATATTTGTCAGGACACTACCTGTTTCGATGGCGGCAGTCATACCCTCTTGGATAGACGTCGCTGTTTGACTCATGTTATTGCGTACCTGCTCAAGAATGTTGGGTATTTGAGCAACCTGCGTCTCGATTTTCTTGGTATGTTCTGAGGACAGATTGGCTAACCTACGCACTTCCGTTGCGACAACTGCGAAGCCTCTCCCATGTTCGCCGGCTCGAGCGGCTTCAATGGATGCGTTGAGGGCCAATAGATGCGTGTCCCGCGTGATCTTCTGAATCGTCGAGAGAGCATCCGCCATCACGGACATAATGTGATCGAGAGAGTCAATGGATTGCGAAAGGCTCGTGGCTTGGTCCACAATGGCTTGCAAACGTTCTACCCAACGTGCAGACGAAGCGTTTCCTTCTTCCGCTCGCTGCATTGCATCTTTTGCCGTAGACGCTACAGCTTGTATAAAGTCGTTGAGCTCCTGAATTTGTTTCTGAACATGGTGCACCTCGGTCATCGTGTCCCGCATATGCTGCGTTTGTTCTTCAGCGCTGACGCTGGTGGTTTGCATGGAAGCGGCAATGCTTTGCAGAGCGGCAGTACTTTGCTGCGCACTGCTTTCGAGTTCTTGAGCACTATCCATCAATTGATTTGAGGCATTCATCATCCTACGGAGCATATCTTCGAATCCGATCGCCAGTTTATTCAGTTCAAACGCCAATTGTCCATACTCATCACGTGTCTTGGGATGCATACGTTTGCCGAGACGACCATGACTGATTTCACGCATGAACTTGATCCAGCTCTTATAATGAACTTCGAATCGAACAAACTCTATGAGCGCGAAAACAGTCGCAACACCAAACAGCCCGACAGATACGGCACGCATGGAAGGATCAACAAGAGCGCATGTAATGCCGGCTAATTGGGCTAAGAAAAAGGGATAGGCCCTTTGAATTGTCGACTCAAAGTTGGGAATACACGTCCAGAACGAAGTACATAAGGTGATTGTCCGTTGACATAAACCGGTGTGGAGATATCAATAATCCGTTCTCCCGTGTTACGGGGATAATCAAATGCGGTGGTCTCCGTGATAGAGGCACACTTCAACCCAACTTCGTCCGTAAAATAGACACCTTCTCGTAATCGATTCGTATGCACTTCCGCATATCCATCTCGCCGAATGAGAAAGAAATACTCCAGATTGCCTAAGAGTTCATCTAGTTTCGCTCGGATATCGTGCTTAGCTTGGTCCGTCAGTCCCCCATGATGTGTGATGAGTCGTTCGACCTCTCGAGCGGCCCGTTCAACGGACTGCCATTGCTGATGTAGTTGGCGTCGTGAGAATGGTTGTTGAGCCATGTTAAACCCCCATACTATGTATCTCCATCTGTTGCGAAACATGTGGTGCGGTTTAACTCGTGATGAACTGTTCAATCTGCTTCAGCTGTTCCGATTCGGCCGCAGAAAAGACGCGATTCAAGTTGAGAAGAACCAACAGGTCATTTCCTACGCGAGCTACGCCTTTGAGATACACCGCCTGTAAACCACCTACCACGGCCGGTGGAGGTTCAATGGTCTCTGGTGGAATCTGAACGACGTCTTCCACGCCATCGACAATCATGCCAACGACTCTATCTTCGACTTCTGCGATCACAACACGCATTTCGTTGGCGTCCTGCGCTCGATGCGTGAATCCCACGCGTTCTGCGAGGTCGATCACTGGCACGACTGAACCGCGTAAGTGGATCACGCCTTTGATGAAGCTCAACGTGCGCGGGACAGGCGTGATCTCCCCGAGCCGTTCCACCGATTGCACTTGCGACACATGCGCGCCATAGCGTTCTTCACCCACCCGCATGATCACATAGGACTCCACCATGCATCCCTCCTTGATCCCATTCGATTTCCCTCATGCGGATTGCCCAATGGACCGCACGTCGAGAATGAGCGACACTTTGCCGTCGCCGAGAATGGTCGCTCCTGAAAAACCACGGACACCCTCCAGGTAACGACCAAGAGGCTTGTTCACAATCTCCAATTCATCCAGAACCTTATCGACGACCATCACAAACTTCTGTTTCCCATTCCGACATACCACCGCAGTCTGCGGAAACACCCACCGTCTCACGCCAAGTCCAAGCCACTCCGCCACGTCGACCATCGGCACAATCCTGTCCCCACTTGGATATACAGGCTCGTTTTGCACATACCGTACGTCTGCTTCTCGGAGTCGCACCACCTCGTCAACATTCGCCATGGGAATCGCAAATGTCTGCCCTCGCACGGAGACGAGAAGCGCCGGAAGAATCGCGAGTGTAAGTGGCAATTCGATCACAAACGTCGTGCCGCGACCGAGTTCCGTATCGATGCGGATTTTCCCACCGAGCGACTCCACTTTATCGCGCACCGCGTCAAGGCCGACGCCCCGACCGGAAATGTCCGACACCTCTTTCGCCGTACTGAATCCAGATCGAAACAGCAGCTCATACACGGCCTCGTCGGACATGGTCGCGCCTTCCTCGGATGTGATCACACCTTTTGCTATCGCGGATTGAAGAACGCGAGTTCGATCGATACCCGATCCGTCATCCGCAACCTCGATGTAGATGTGTCCGCCAGACGCATAGGCCGACAGTCGAATGGTTCCACGACGCGACTTTCCCCGTTGTTCACGCACCTCTGGAGGCTCAAGACCGTGATCAACCGCGTTGCGCAACAAATGGACAATGGCTTCGCCCATCTCTTCAAGCACGATACGGTCCATTTCCGTCTCAAGCCCCGTCATGACAAAGTCGAACTCCCGATTCAGCTTCCGCTCCAGGTCTCGCATCATTCGCGGATAACGATGAAACACCGACTCAACCGGAGCCATCCGCAGCTGCATCACCTCATCCTGAAGGTCCTTCGTCAATCGATCCAAGCGTTCCACGGCCTCCCGCAACGCCGGATCGTTCGAGGCAGCCGCAATCGTATCCAGACGGGTTTTCGCGATAACCATCTCACTCATGGTGTTCAGAAGCGCGTCCATCCGACGCACGGAAACGCGAATCGACCTATCGGGGCGGCTATCGTTGCTCCTAGGACGAGCCGCGGATTCTGTGGGAGTTGTCGACATCGATTGGAACTGGGTTTCTTGAGAACCTAATTCTCCGTGTGAATCTTTCCGATTTGAGCTTCCGCTTGATGTAACCAATCTTTCAGCATCACAGCGAGCGACATCCGTGATGTCGAGCACTTTTTTCTGAATCTGTTCGATCTCGTCGCGTTCTGAATAGATGACGACATACGCTTCTGTCGTTTGCACATCTCCTGCCCACACCGCATCTTCTGTCGGTTCCGCTGCGGCGATGTCCGCGGAATCCTTCAACGTCTGGTACACCATCGCAAGCCGAACGGCAGGCATCATGCAATCAGAGGTGAGTTGAATGTGAAGCCGATAGGCGACCTTGCCTTGTCGTTCGGCTTCCGTTGCATACCGCGCTATGTCCTCTTCTAGCCCGTTTCTTTGACTCGGGTGCAATGGTTCTCTTGCTTGGAAAGCAGTTTGTAGAGAAGCCATCACATCGTCGTCTTTGAGATCAGGCTCACTCCCAGACGTCGAAATGGCCTCGAGGTGAACCCGCATTCGGTCAATCGCTTGGAGCAGGATATCCACTTGCTCTGGCTGAAAGCTCTCAGGATGATCTCTCCACAAACCGAACACATCCTCGACTCGATGTGTGAGCTCCGCCAGGCAAGAAAATCCCATCGTGGCACTCATGCCTTTTAGTGTGTGCGCCGCTCGAAAAAGCTCAGCAACAAGGTTAGGCTCCGGACCTTGGCGTTCAAGCTCCAGACACCCATCTTCTAGTTTCTCGACATTTTCCGTCGACTCGGCCAAGAACGCGTCCAGGTATTCACGGTTCACATGGCTCCCCCCAGATGGAGCAACAGTCGAGTAACGATAAAACCTCTGAGTTTGACGACTGTATCTATCATGATAATCATTGCCTCTCTAGTTCTTCATACAGGGCATCCAAGAGCCGGACAACTTCTTGTGAAGCTTCCTCCAAGTCATGCAGCTTCGCACTGACGTCTGAACGGATGTCCTGCTGAAGAGCGTGATAGATCTCGGATGCCAGTTGATGCATCCTTTGATGAGGTTCGTCAAGACGTTGGAATAACGGATTAGCTGCGAAACTGGAATGTCCCTTTGCCGCATCGTACCATTTCCCTAAACGACATTCGTGGTGGTCTTTCAGTTGCTTCTCCTCCATGGCGTGGTAGCCCATCATATAGTTGTGCAACCACCACTTCCACAAAAGATGGTCTGTCTTGGCAATCCGAAGGAGCATCCGATCGTGATGGGCATTCGCGATGCGTTCGACCATCGCATTACGCAAATCGTTCACTTGCACACCGGTTCGATACATGCCTTTCCCTAGCCCATCTATCCTTTGATTTACATCGGTCACCCCGTCCATGATATCGACCACACGTGAAGCAATATCTTCCGTAGCTGCAGCTTGTTCTTCGGCGCTCGCCGCAATATTCCCCATGTATTCAACGATGTGGTGGATTTCAGAAACGATGTTCTCAATCACTCCCATTGCCTGTTGGGCTGTACCCACTTTATCGACCAGCTCCATGGAGACCGCTTGGGTGACCTGGTTCATCGTTCGAGCTGCGTCTTGGACGTTCTGAATGACATCCATCGTTTCCTGAATCGAGTCTCTCGTTTGATTTGCAAGAGCCCGTACTTCTGAGGCAATGACCTGAAAACCACGGCCGTGTTCGCCTGCTCTTGCGGCTTCAATTCCGGCATTCAACGAAAGGACATGCGTTTGTTCTGCGATTTCTTGAATCAGCTCCAAGACACTTGAAATGCGTTCAGCTGCCGAAACCACTGCAGTCGATTGATATTGCAACTGGTCGAACGTTTGCCGTAATGCAACAATCCCTTCCAAAGCGGTACGCGCGACTTCACCGCCCGCTTGCGCGTCCCGCATAACCCGGTCCCCGTGTTCCGCGGCCTTCACCGCGTAATCCGCCACTTCGCGAACAGAAGCAGATAGTTGTTCTGTTGCAGCCGAGATATTCTCGGAATCCGAAGCGACTTGCTCAATCGCATGTTTTGTTGGGAGAATGTCCTCGATTCCTAAAATGAGCTCTAACACGTTTGATACATTTTCTATATATCCAACTTGTAGTTCTTCCTCTTCATACGCTTCCATGATGACCTGCATATCAAGGAATACCATTTTCAAACACGCCAGCAAGGTATCCGACAGTTCTCGCGGTTTCCCGTGCCATTGATTCACGACTGCCGGAATGAGATATTCAAACAACCGCATGTAGGAACCAATGTACCAGTCCGCGGTCACGTGAATACGGCTATGAACACGACCTATTCGTTTTCTCTCTTGCCAAAATACGCTGTCCGCGACATCCGCACGAAATAGCCTTCTGAAATAATCGACAAAGGTACGTTCCAGACGCTCCCTGTGACTATGTTCTACGATGATCTTGTTCAGGTTGGGGAACTTCTCAATGGTGTCGTATTGTCGCTTTGCGATCTGTTCAAGATAAGGCTCTATCAATGAAGAGACATCTCGAACTCGAGCAAGATCCTCTTGTGTGACTCGTAGAAAAGACAGCTTTTCATTCAATGCTTCTAGGTCTGTATGTACATAGTCATCTTTGTTTTCCGTAGCGAAAACAACATTCGTCTTTTGCCTGAGAAACACCCGCGTGATCTCCTCTCGGTCCTCTGCTCAACGAATAGCCTGTCCATTTACTCTGATTCGTCCAATATGAGAATCACATGAATGAGCCCGATGTTCTCCAGATGTAGAGGAACCTTCGCTGCCGTAACGAACCCCGTCAGCTTGGTGGGACCCACTATGACGGTTGGCGGACTAATTTCCACATGAATCCCATTCTCCGCTAGACGCGTCGACATATTACCCGCCACCATATTTCCAATTTCGCCAACAAAAGATTCCAACATGGTGTCCGCTAATTCCATCCCATACATCGCGACACCTAAGGCTTGAAACACGGGCGCACGACCTTCGATAATCAGCCGGCCCTGCAGATCGTGCGTGAGGCCAATCAGCACTCCAAGTTCTTCGCTATGGATATATTGATTGACCACCTCCAATTTCTCTCTAACAAAAGGTACAGGAAATACTACTTTTGCAGCTTCAAACGACGTATTCAATACCTCAGGTAACACAGCTTGTGGCACCTACGAAACCTCCTTGATGTATCAACATAAACCCCACATGACCGTTGCGCAGCCTGCCGCCAAGTAGTCTTCGTTTCACTATCGCGTTTTGCCACTCTCTGAGCGCAAGAGATATCAGAGTGTATCTGCGGGCCTTACTGTAAGGCCTTTTCGACAGCGTTTATCACTCGGTCTGCTTGGAAGGGTTTCACAACAAAATCCTTCGCCCCGGCCCGAATTGCGTCCAGTACCATCGCTTGTTGCCCCATTGCTGAACACATGATGATACGAGCCTGCGGATCCATCGCTCGTATTCTCCTGACTGCTTCAATTCCGTCCACATTCGGCATGGTGATATCCATGGTGACCAAATCGGGGTGCAATTCTTGGTATAGCTTCGCTGCTTGTTCGCCGTCAGAGGCTTCTCCAACCACTTCGTGTCCATGTTTCACGAGAATATCCTTAATCATCATCCTCATAAATGCAGCATCATCGACGACCAAAATACGCGCCATAAACTTTTCACCCTATCTAGCTGAATTTATATAAAAAATTACAAAACCAATTCTATGTATCCCTGGCTCGTTCGTAACCCTGCTCGTGACGCTATTTTTGTACAACAGTCTTGTCGACGATCTCGAACCACACGGATCCTACACTCGGAACTGCCCAATCATCGTCTGCAATTCCTGCGCGCGTTGACTCAGCGATGCAGCGGTCGACGCGATTTCTTGCATGGAGCCGGCCTGTTGTTGTGCAGATGCCACCACACTTTCGGATTCACACGCCGCTTGTCCCGCCAATTCCACGACAACCGCCATATCGTGTGTCATATGTTCGGCTTGAGTGACGATATTTCGTGTGACGTCAACCACATCCTTGATACGCAACGTCAGGTCCCCCATCGAGTGGCGAATGCTTGAGAAGGTTCGTTTCGTTTCATCTGCTACTGCCGCCCCCTCTTGAACCTCCGTTGTGACCGCTTCGATGGATTGAGACACGTTGGATACCGATTGTATCACCGTTCGTACAATTTCTTGAACCTCTCGTGCAGCATCAGCTGAAGCATTGGCGAGACTACGGATTTCATCTGCTACAACGGCAAACCCGCGGCCGTGCTCACCCGCTCGAGCGGCTTCAATGGATGCGTTGAGCGCGAGCAAATTGGTCTCGTCTGCGATTCGCATGATAGTCGATGCAATTTGACGTATGTTCTCCGATTCTCTTTCCATACGGCTCATTACGTCTACAGCTTCCGTCGTTCGACTTCGGATCGTCTTCATTTGCGACTCCATGTCTTCCATAACCTTCATGCCCTTTTCAGCTTCTTGCTCTGTTCGGCTTGCCGTGTTGTTCAGCGCATCGGCCAACTCGGAAACCTGATTGATCTCATCTCGTACACTTCTTGCTGCCTCAGAAGTATCGTGCATTTGCCTCGTTTGCTTGTCGGCGCCCGCGGCTACTTGCTCGATAGAATGCGTAATCTCCTCGGACGCCTTCATGAGTTCGTCCGTACTCGCCGACAACTCTTCTGCGCTGGCAGCTACGTGTTCCGATGCATCTGCAATCGCCTTTATCAGTGAACGCAGATTCGCGACCAACTCGTTAAAGACGCGCGCCAAATCCTCCAGTTCATCCCGGGTATGTACCTCGACCGAATCGACACGCAAATTCCCGCGTGCGATCTCATCCGCGACCTGCCTTAGGCGCATGATAGGCCGAGATATGGACACGGAGAGTGTCGTACTCCCTATGAGGCCCATCATCATGGCAACGAAGGCTATGATCATATCCCAAATCAAAGTTTGCGCAAGCAAATGGTTGACGTTTGCAACCGCGGCATTTTTCACGCTTTCTTCATCGCTCGTTAACTGTGCAAGACTTTGAATCAGCGGTTGTAACGTGTTGCTGGTGAACATTGCTTGTGCGTCCGACAGACTCGTTGAGGCCAATCGAAACGCACTCGCGTTCTGGTCAAGGATTTGCTGCCACTGCGAACTAAACAAATTGAGAATGGCTTTATCCGTCACAGCCATCGGATAAGATTCCAATAAGGATAAATCTTGTTTTACCTGAGCTAAATCATTCTGGTAATCTTGAAGGTTGTATTGTGCGTTTTGTCCGTTTGGTGACAGCAGATACAGAGCTCCATCGTTATCGGATGTGACGATATCATAGTCAAACTTGCGGACAAGATTTAATACTTTCGCAGCTTGTTCTAATTGATTCACCGATTGATGTATTTTGGTGATTAGGATCGCATTGAGAACCCCCATTGCGATAAGAAGGACCGTCACGAGTCCGGTATTCATCAGGAATTTTTGGCGAATGCGCATCGAAGGAAACATGTTCATCATTTTTTGCGTCATCGAATGAAACGTGCGATCGATAGACTCTTTTGCGGAATCAATCACCGACATGATAAACCCCCAACTCATTCGTAAGCCTGACCTCGGTGTTCAACTCGGTGCAAAGCCAAAAATATATCTATATTCCTTTTAAAACTATAATTTAGGATAAACTACGATCGGGATTCCTCACTTTGTTCCACAGTCGGTAATATAACGTCACCAATCGGTCGATCTCCTCACTCTTCGCTAGTACCGTCGGATCGGTCCATACAGTGGTTTCCACGAGTTTAAGTAACTCATGTCGTTTTTGTTCGATGGTTTGAAGCAAAGACCGAATCTGCGGTACCGACAAGGGCGCGGACCAATAGTATCCTTGACTCTTGAAGATACCCATAGATCTAATCGTTTCTAAATCCTCATGCGTCTCTATACCCTCCGCAATAATCCGTTCACCTGACCCCATGATTTGAACGAGTCGTGATAAGAACTCTTGCTTAGCTGGCGTTCCTGAAATTCCGCGAATCAATGTCCGGTCTACTTTGACCCAGTCTGGTTCTAATACGGCGACCGAAGAGAAAGTATTTGAACCTATCCCTACATCATCCAATGCAATTCGCACACCTCGTGAGCGAACTGTTTGAATAACCGCAGACAAGTGAGTGACATCATAGGGAATGTACTCTACGATTTCGATAACCAATTGTTCAGGGAAACAGATACCTTTTTCAAATAAACTTTCCAAATATTCTATAAAAAGATTATTCGTTAAGCTGCTCGGAGTTACGTTTACAAATAAGGGAGTAGGAGGTGTTTCGGACCACGCTAGGGCGAAAGATTGCATACTGAGGGTCACAACAAGTTGGTCCACTTCTCGGGCCCGATTACACGCGACCGCTGCACGAAACCACACATCCGGCGCAATTGCGCGGCCGTCAATCCGAGGACGGCTCAAGGCCTCGTGGGCACAAACCTCTCCACGAACGTGGTTCACAATCGGTTGATAGACAAACTCGAGAACACGGGTGTGAAGCGCTTGGTCAATCGCTTCAACGAGATATGAGAATTCATTATCTGGAGTTAGAGGATATTTATACCCCCCCCCCCCCCCCCCCCGGAAAGGGTTTATTTTCTACGTTACTTTTTTCCATTACTCTTCCCCCGTCTTCCCACATCACAAAAGGAACAGCTCGCCCCAGCAAGCTGCCCCATGTTCCCATTCGTGAAAGCGGCAGCCCGGCGGTCTTAGGTCCAAGTCCCCGTAGACCCGTAGCTTTGCGTCCCAACGTTTCCGTTGGTTTGCCCTGAAACGCCTCGTATATGGTTCATTGTCCTCGGATTCCATTGCTTGCCCATGTTTTTTATCGACATCATCTCTTACGATTCGACATACCCAAGCAAATGCAAACCTCTATCCAGGTCTAAAGATACATTCGCCATTCTTCTTAGAATTCCTTTCTCTCTTTCAGTAGAACGAGCCTATATCGAACGAGCCTATATACGACGAATCATAAGTATTACCTGTTGCATTTGATAATGAAATCTTGACAACTCCACCCCTTCTCTCTAAGATACCCATTAGGGTATATACCCGTGTGGGTATTCACCGGCCTCTCCTCTGCACAGAGAGGGATGCCACAAAAGCTTATCGGTAAATCTAATCCTGAACCGCGAAGGAAGGGAGTAGCATCTATGGCGATCCGCACGATTTCTGCCGCTGAACTTCATCGCAAAATGGACTCTGGAGAATCACTGTTCATCTTGGATGTTCGCAACCCTGAGGAGTATCAGGATTGGAAAATCGAAGGTAACCAATTGCGATCCATCAACATTCCGTACTTTGATTTCCTGGATGACAATGACGCGCTCTATGCTGACCTTCCGAAAGACACTGAGATCATCACGGTATGCGCAAAAGGCGGGTCTGCTCAAATGGTGGCTGAACTGCTTGAGCAACGTGGTTACGATGTGAGCGTTCTGGAAGGTGGCATGCTCGCTTGGAGTCAGTTTTACGTGCCGGTGACGATTGTCGAGGATGAAAACTTGAAGCTTATCCAGTTCAATCGTCTGGCGAAGGGTTGCCTATCCTATATGGTGATTTCCGACGGAAAAGCCCTTGTCGTCGACCCGAGTCGACATGTAGATGAGTATTTGCGAGTCGCCGAGCAGGAAGGGGCACAGATTGAGCACATCATGGACACTCACCTGCACGCGGACCACATCACAGGAGGGCCCGAACTCGCGCAGAAAACAGGTGCTACGTACTACATCTCGGCCAGTGAAATGCAAGGTTCAGACCGACCCTATGAACCACTCGAAAAGCACAGCGTGATTCAATTTGGCCAAGTGAATGTCAAGGTCTTGGCCATTCCTACGCCGGGTCACACACCTGGAAGCATGTCCTTCTTGGTCAACGATCAGTTCTTGCTGTCAGGGGACACGATTTTTGTGGGCGGACTCGGTCGTCCAGACCTCGGTGGCAAGGCCCGCGAATGGGCACAAGCCTTGTACGATACGGTGTTTCGCACGATAGCTCAGCTTTCTGACGACGTGCTCGTCCTCCCCGCGCATTATGCGGATATCCAAGAAATCAACGCGTCCGGCTATGTCGGAGAAACACTGGGAGAGATTCGTCGTAAGAACGAAATCATGCGTACCGAAGATCGCGAAACGTTCACGGAGACAGTCGCGAATTCGGTCGGTGCCACTCCGCCTAACTATGAGGATATTGTTAGCATCAATCGCGGTGTGCTATCGGTATCCCCTGAAAAGGCGACCGAATTGGAAATTGGGCCAAACCGTTGTGCCATTCATCATACGTGACAACATCGACACGCTTGAAAAGGCGCGAGACAAACGACGTCGAGCGCCTTTTGCGTTTGATATTTACGGATTCCACGAAGGGGCACAGATTCGTGAATAACAGCTTGCTTTTCGTGACACTATACTGTAATGTGCAGTATAGATTGATAAACAGGGAGTGAGTATCATGGATCAGGTGCAACAGAAGAAGCGAGAACTGATGGAGGCAGCACACAAGCTGAAGGAAGCGGGGCTATTGTTCCGCGGATATCACGCCAATCTGTCAACACGCATTTCAGAGGACACCATGATTCTCACCAGCGGCGGTAGCGTCGAACGTTTGGATGAAAACGGCTTTGCACTTATTCGCTTGGACGGACAGGTGATCGAGGGTGATATCGCACCCGTTATGGCTGAAATCATTCAGATGCACGCTGGTGTATACCGTGAACGTCCGTCCGTAGGTTGCGTGATTCACACGCATGCGCCACATGCGACCTCGTTTGCGGTGGCTCAGCAACCTATCCCTGTTGTGTATGAGCCACTCGTCCGCTTTGGTGTAACAGAGGATATTCCGGTCGTCCCTTGGGCGCCACGCGGTTCGGACGCCTCAGTCAAAGGCATTGTTCAAATCGTGAAAGAGCGACCAGGTGTATGGGCGGTTCTTTTGGCCAATCATGGCGTGCTTGCATTCTCGCGTACGATCACCGAAACCGTTCAACTTTTGGCGACCCTTGATGAAGCAGCAGAAATCGTACTGAATGCCCGTATGCTAGGCGGAGAGAAGCGGTTACCTGACCAAGCGTTTACGCAGATTCAGGAACGGATGCGGGAGTTTGCGGAAGTCAAACGGTGAACGTTGAGAAGGCGCCAATCTGGCGCCTTCCACATTGATAAAGAAGGGGAAAATGGTATCCGTGATGCAGAAGCAAAATCGTCACTTGCCAGCTTTCTTGCTGTTGTTGTTGTTGGACGGTGAAGCGCACGGAGGAACCCTTTGGTCAAAACTGAAGTCGCTTCTCCCAGAACAATGGAATATCGACAGTGGCGCTGTATATCGCACTTTACGTGATCTTGAGGAACGTAGAGCTGTTTCATCACGATGGATGACCGAAGAATCCGGTCCCCCAAAACGCGTATACGCTATCACTCAGAAAGGATTGGAAGAATTGTACGAGTGGCGAAACGATATTTTGCTGCGAAAACAAAGTCTAGAGATTTTTCTCAGCCGATTTGATGAGCATGTGCGTTCGGGGAGATTGCATGAAGATGCGTAATCTCAGAACCTTTATGCCGGGGTTTCGCCGAGGGCAACATTCTTCCCGGCTAGAATATCGGAAGATGTGGTGGATCTTCACCAGCGTTGTTTTAGGGACATTGATGGTCAATATCGATAGCAGCGTGGTCAATGTATTGATCCCTACGCTTGAGCGTGCTTTTCACCGTCCACCATCATTGCTTCAATGGGCGGTCTCCGCATATCTTCTCGTGGTGACTACACTTCTCCCGCTTCTCGGCGCACTGTCCGATCGTGGCAGCCGAAAGAAGTATTACCTTATGGGTGTTGCCCTTTTCACAATCTCCTCCGCGCTGTGTGCCATGGCTACAAATCTCATAGAGCTTATCATCTTTCGGATGATACAAGGGTTGGGCGGGGCGCTCATCATGGCGAACGTGATGTCCATCATTACGTTCACTTTCCCGCCAGAAAGGCGCGGAAAACCACTCGGATATGTCAACAGCATCGTGGCATTAGGCACGATCATCGGTCCTGGTCTGGGGAGTGTCCTTCTTTCCTTGTTTGGATGGCGATCTGTTTTCTGGATTAACATCCCCATTGGGATGATTTCGCTAGCGCTTAGCATTGTCCATCTTCCACCGCTCAGGACTTCAAAGGAGGAACAACCACTCGATCTTGTGGGCGCAATCTGGATTACTGCTGCAGTAGCAGCGATGTTCTTCGAATTCAGTGAGGCAGGGTCCTGGGGATGGACGAGTGCTCCAAGCATTGTGCTTCTCGTCACGGGCGTCGTATGTTTCTTGCTCTTTCTGGTTCACGAGCGACACACACCAGCCCCGCTCATTCAATTGACATACTTTCGTATTCCGTCATTTGGTCTCTCTGTGATTTCAAGTTTTCTTTCATACGTGCTCATGATGATGCCCCAATTCCTGCTTCCCATTTTTCTACGAGATGTGCAAGGTGAATCGGCCACTCGTGTGGGGCTCGTCTTGATGACGCAATCCTTGAGTATGTTGGTATTCTCACCAGTCGCGGGATGGCTAAGTGATCGATATGGCCCGCGTGCTTGGCCTGTGATAGGCATGGTGATGGTGGGCATTTCAGTAGCCGTTTTCTCCTCGTTATCTGCGCATACGCCGCTTGCCTATACAACGATCGATCTGTTTCTCTTCGGCCTTGGGCTCAGCCTGTTCACCGCGCCGAATAACGCACTCGTGTTAGCGGCAGTCCCACCTCAACATAGCGGCGAAGTCGGGAGCTTGCTGGCGCTTGTGCGAAATCTTGGCCGCCTTGTGGGCATAGCGGTCTCGTCGGCAGAACTGACCGTCAGTCACGTGAATGGTAGTGGAATGGCGAATTCCCACAGTCTCGTCACGGCCTTTGATCGAGCATTTTACATAGGAGTTATCCTCGCGGCACTCGCATTTGCAACAAGTATCAGTGTCAGTTTGCATCGTTCGGCGCTAGGAAGCACGTGGAAACAGCGCATGCCTTAATTGAGATCTGAGCATTCAGTGTCATGCCAGCGTTCGAGGTTAAAGTCTCAATTGGTGGTGTAAATTCTGAGGCTTGATCTTGACGAGAAAGCCATCGAGTGCACTCTACTAAAAGGTAAGCGTAAACTGAGACCCACATGGCTTTCATCCCACATTTCGCGCCGAGCGACAGAAACTTAGCTGGAAACTCGAGCGAGGTAGCCATCTGAGCGTCCGACGACTGTGGGGCTGGAAGGGTGTAGGATATCGAAAGCGCGATCTTTTTGAGAAATGTTCAGTTTTGGAAACCCTGTGCACACGGCCCCAAACGTTGATCAAGCCGTCTTTTGCGCTTCCGTGTAGATGCTCAGGTCCATGTTCAGCAGCTTAAGAACCCTCATGATCTGAGGATTATGAGGCGTTGCAGGTACTCGCTGCCACGTGTCGCCGACCTGCATGTGCACGGTCGTCATTCCATCCAGCATCTCGAGGATGGCCAACCCTGTTGGACGAAAACTCTTTCGTTTGCCTGGCAGCATGAGCGGTTCCGTTTCCCGTTTCATCTTCTCTCGGATGAGATATTCCAATACACTATACAAGAGTAGGGATAACAGCATGACGAAACCGAACGCTTTCACCCGTGTCGGCTTATGCAGGTAGATGGGACCCACGTGATACGGGCTTTTCAGATATCGAAAACGCGCCTCCACCTCGTGTTGTTCCTTATACAGGCGGAGGATCTGTTCATCTGACACACGCTGATCATCGCGGATGTCGGTGATGAGCACAAACGTCGCTTCCTTCTCTCGCCACTGCTGAACCCGCTCCTCAGAAGGCGGTAAGATCTCCACTTCCACACGGTACTGTGTATGCACCGGCGGTGGCGGGTCATCTTTGCGCGGGCGACCGCGGCGCGCGCGTTTTTCCTGCACCTGCTCGGCACATATGCGGGCGGAGATGGGATGCAAAGTGGCACGGTGTTCGTGCATGAAGGTCTGCATGGCCATCTGTGCATCTTGTTCACAACTGTAGACGTTTTGGTTCATCGCCTTGGCCGCTTTCTCCAGCGCAGCCTTCTCACGCTTGAGCACCTCTTCGAGCTTGCGCTCCTTCCGGGTATCCAGGCTGGAGGAGCGCACCACCACGAATCGATACGTTCGCCCGTACAGCGTGCGACGGAAGGCCTGGATCCTGTAATGGGCGCTGTCTTCCGCCTCAGCGAGCCGACCGACTTCTTTCCAGCTGTTTTCTTTCTCCCATGCCGCTCTCTTCAGGTCCTCGGACAGCTTATACGTCCCCGGCAGTCGTGAGATGAAATGGATGTCTTCCTCCGCCAAAAGCTCAAGGTTGTCCTTCGTCACCAACGCCGCGTCCGCGACGTAGACGCTTCTCTTTCGCGTCTCCTCATCGAGCTGGCTCAGGAGTTGCTGGATGTTCTCGAAATTCCATGTGTGATCGTCCAAGTTCCCAGGGTTGACGTTCGCGCATAGCCCCAGACCATGGACGGTGCAAAGTCCAAACACAATTTGCTTGAGATCAGGCCGGTGGTCCTTGGAGAATCCCCGGTCAATGCGAAACGCTGTTTGGTCCAGGTACTCGCCTGTCACAGAGAGCGACGTGGTATCCGCATGGATGGGGATGAGTTCGTTGGAATCGCTGAGCACCCGGAGTCTGCGTAGCGTGTGTAGGGCGATACGCGCGTATAATGCCTCGAGACCTGCGTCGTACAAGGCATCCAGAGCCCGGGCCAAAGCGTCATCATGGAGATCGTCTGCGGAGACGCCGTTTCCAAGCAGGACTTCCACATCCCGTTGCGCGTAGAACTCCTCCACTCGGTAGAGGGCTTCGCGGTTCGTGCCGATATGAACTAGCAACGCCTTGGTACGCAACCCGATGGACAGTTTGCTATCCGGACGTGGCACGAACTCGTCGATGATCTCTACCCACTTCAATTCGTCGATCAGTCTGGCTAAAACGGGCGCAGGCCCCATGACATACGAGCGAACTGGACCGAACAACTGGAAAGCCTCCCGCACGAAGATACGACGGGCTATCCAATTCCACGTGTGGAATCAAAATTCCTGTCGAAAATGAACACAAGCCCAAAAAACGGGCGCGAAATGTGGGTCGAGCGGAATCTCGGATCGGCAAAAACGGCAGATCTTCGTGTTCGGAGCCTTCACAGGTTCCGGCTTCTTCAGCCGGCTGAGTTGCCGAATGGCGATAAAGATGACCAGCGAGACAATCAGGAAATTGACGACCGTGTTGAGGAACAACCCGTACTGGATGATAGGGGCGCCGGCAGCTTTTGCAGCGGCGAGAGAGGGATAATGCTTCTTGGACAGATTGATGTACAGATTGCTGAAATCGACTTTGCCGAGTGAAAGCCCGATGGGCGGCATGATGACGTCATTGACGAGCGTGGTGACCATCTGTCCAAACGCCCCGCCCATGATGACAGCGACGGCCAGATCTATCACGTTCCCACGCCGGATAAACGCTCGAAAGTCCTTGAAAAACTCCCGAAGCACAACCGCACCTCCTGAACATCCTCGTTCGAAGCGCGGCGAGGCCGCCCTCGTCCAAGCGCCGCGCTACAGCGCTCGCCTGCCCTCCAGGGCCTTCGCGAGCGTGACCTCATCCGCGTACTCGAGATCGCCGCCCACCGGCAAACCGTGCGCGATGCGCGTCAGCTTGATCTGGAACGGCTTCAGCAGGCGCGAGATATACATGGCCGTCGCCTCGCCTTCGACGTTTGGGTTCGTGGCGAGGATGACTTCCTCAATCTCGTTCTCGCCCACTCGGGTGACCAGTTCCCGAATCCGAATGTCCTGCGGGCCCACGCCCTCCATCGGCGAGATGGCGCCGTGCAGCACGTGGTACAGCCCATGATACTCGCGCGTGCGCTCCATGGCGATCACGTCTCGCGGTTCCTGCACGACGCAGATGACGCGCCGGTCTCGGCGCGGGTCTCGGCAGATGGCGCACGGAGACGCTTCCGTGATGTTACAGCAGACGGCACACTCGGTGAGCGCCGTCTTGAGATCGATCAGCGCCTTGGCAAAGGCTTTGACGTCGGCCTCGCTCATTTCCAGAACGTGAAATGCCAGGCGCGCGGCCGTCTTCGGCCCCACGCCGGGAAGCTTCATGAAATGTTCGATGGCCCGCGCCACCGGCTCCGGGTACCCGTACATCGTCAGAACATCCCCGGCAAGTTGAGGCCGCGCGTGTACTTGCCCATGACTTCTTCGGCGAGATCGTTCGCCTTCTGAGAAGCGTCCTGAATAGCCACAAGGATCAAATCCTGGAGCATGTCCACGTCCTCCGGCGACACGACGCTCTTGTCGATCTCGACCGCCACCACGTCCTTGTGGCCATTCATCCGGACCTTGACAGCGCCGCCGCCCGCCGTCCCCTCGACCACTTTTTCCGCGAGCGACGCCTGGGCCTTCAGGATTTCTTCCTGCATCTTTTTCGCCTGGCGCATCAACTGGTTCATGTTTTTCATCGGTCGTCTCCCTCGTCTTCCACCGTCACTTTGTCAGCTCCAAACAGGTCGATGGCCAACTGCACCACATCCACCGGCGGCGCCTCTCCCGCTTCGCGCGATCCGGCTTGCTCGGCGAGGGCCGGAGCCAGCGACGCCGCAAACTCCTCCCAGTCGGCCTGCAGGATGGCAAAGAGTTGCACAGGTTGTCCGAGCACCTCTGCGAGCGCGGCTTCGACGGCGGCGCGATCCGCCGGTTTCATGACGGCCTCTCGGTGGATGCGGCTCTTGAACGAAAGCACCACGGCGCGCGGCGTGGCGAGCGCCACCTCCCCGTGCAAAAGCCAAGCGTGCGTCTGCACGCGTTTCGCCTTCACGGACACGAGCACGTCCTGCCACATCTCCCGCAGTCGCGCCTCGAGCGCCTCATCCCTCTCACGATACAGCCGCGCCAGCGTCTCGCGCTTGCGGTGCGCGGCCGCGCGGGCGGGCGCGGGGCGACTGCCCATCTGGGACGCGTCCGGCGTGCTCTGCGCCCCTTCAGGCGCCGGAGGCGCCGGAGCAGATGCCTGAACGGGCACATCGGGGGCTTGAGCCGGCTGCTCAGGTGGGCGTCCCTCCGGCCGGACGGCGACACCCATGCGCGCCGGATCGACGGATTCGAGCGCATTCACGCTGTCTTTGGATTGCACCTCGGCCGCGAGCCCCATCAGCACCGCTTCAAGCGCCAGGCGAGGCTCTTCCACATACCGAAGTTGCGTGTACAGTTCCCCCAGCCTGCGCATGGCGGCAAGCAGCCAGTCCACCGTGACGTCGTCGCGGGACGCCACCGGCAGATAGGGGGCCACCGGCTTGCCGGCGAGCGCGTCCGGGCTTTGCGACAGCTTGACGATAAACAAATCCCGCACCACTTGCAACAAGTCGTGCACGATGCGGCTCGCGTCCTTGCCCGACGCGTACCAGCGCCCGAGCCTGTCCAGGGCCGAGAGAAACGAGCGCTCGGCGAGATCGCCCACGAGCGCCACGAGCGAGCTCATGTCGACGCTGCCCACGACATCGGCAACGGTGGTGTCGTCGATCCGGCCGTTCCCAAACGCCGCCGCCTGTTCAAACAGTGCGAGCGCGTCGCGCAATCCCCCGTCGGCCGCTTCGGCAAGCCGCCACAGCGCGGAATCGGCCGCTTCAATCCCCTGGCTCTGCGCCACGAGGCGCAGGCGCTCCACAATGGCTTCCGGCGCGATGCGGCGGAAATCGAATCGCTGGCACCTCGAGATGATGGTCGCAGGAAGGCGGTGGGGCTCGGTGGTGGCGAGCACAAACAAGACGTGCGCCGGCGGCTCTTCCAGCGTCTTGAGGAGCGCGTTGAACGCCTCCGGCGTCAGCATGTGGACCTCGTCCACGATGTAGACCTTCTTCTTCGCCATCGTGGGGAGGTAATGGACGTGATCGCGCAAGTCCCGAATTTCATCCACGCCGCGGTTGGACGCGGCGTCAATTTCCTGCACGTCCACGTTGGATCCGCGCTGGATGCTCGTGCAGACCTCGCAGGCGTTACAAGGCTCGAAGCCGTCCTTGGGCTTCAGACAGTTGACCGCCTTGGCCAAGAGCTTCGCGGTGCTCGTCTTTCCCGTACCGCGTGGCCCGCAAAACAGGTAGGCATGTGCCAGTTGGCCGCTTTTCAGCGCGTTGGTCAAGGTCTGGCGCACGTGAGGCTGCCCGACCAAGTCCTCGAACGTCTGCGGGCGATACGCGCGGTAGAGTGCCTGGTACGCCATGCTCGGCCTCCTTCCACCGATACTCTACCATAGGCGGAGGCCCGTTTCACGGGACGCTGTCGCATGAGCCGGGAAGGGGACTCTGGCCGAAGCCCGGACAGGAAATCCGCGCGATCCACCGAATACACCAACTATTCATACGATATGCTGTGCTGGGACGCTTGCTGGGAGGCGATGTTGTGGCGCCTGTTTTCGTCCTGCTCGCGCCCATCGTCGGCGCGCTTTGTTCGAACCTGGTTCCCGGGACAGCCGTGCCGCTTGGGTTCTGGCGCGGGCTCGTCGTGCAGTGCGCCCTCATCGCCGCGCCGCTCGCCGCCACCTGGTGGGGCCCGGTGCGCTGGCGAAACCTCCTGTTCCAGCGCGCCGGCGCACGCGCCTCCCTTGGGCTCTGCATCGCCTACAGCGCGGTGTACCTGCTTCTTCTGTTCGCAGCCCAGCGGGCGGGCCTCCACGTCTCGCATTTCGATTTGGCCCGCCGCACCCTCGGCCTCCCTGTCGTCCTTGCGCTCTACGTACCGCTGTGGGGGTTCCTCGAGGCCCTGTGGATGGCTTACGTGTACGCCTATCTCGACCTCGGCGCGCTTCGCCGCCCCCATCCGTCTTGGCTGGGGCTTGCGCTTGGCGGCGCGTGGTTCGGTGCGCTTCACGCGGCCGTCCAGGTGGTGGCCTACCACGTGCCCTGGGGTCGCGCCTGGCCGAATGTCGCGATTGGCATCCTGTTCTGCATCACGCAATCCATCACGAAGTGGTCGCGCAACGCATGGGGCGCCGCGCTATTTTGGACTGTGAGCAACTTCTGACTCAGGAGGATTGGCGCTGCTGGATGACCCGAACGGACGACGATCTCGTCTTAGGCAGCGACACTGTGAACGTCGTGCCGAACCCTTTCGAGCTCACGCGGATTTGGCCGCCGTGATCGGCCACAATGCGTTGACAAATGGCGAGCCCGAGGCCGGTGCCCTTCTCCTTCGTGGTGTAGAACACATCGAAAATGCGGTCGAAGAGGTAGTACGGAATCCCCGGACCGGTGTCGGAAAACTCAAGCTCGACGCGCCCTTCTTCCGCGCGAGCGCGAATGGTCAGCCGCCCGCCCGCCTCCATCGCCTCCATGGCGTTCCGCGCGAGGTGCACGAAGAGCTGTTCCATCATGCCGCGGTCCGCCTGCAGTTCAAGATCCGCTGGAACGTCGTACACCGTCTCCACGCCGCGCTTACGGGCCTCCTCGTCTAGCCAGGGGCGCAAGCCGGCCAGCAATTCGGCGACGGAGACGTCCGTCCACGCCATGTCCTGCGGCTTTGACAGCAGCAGCAGCTCCGTCACGAGTGCGTTCACCCGCTCAATTTCCTGCATCATCACGCGGATGTACGCAATCTCGTCGAGCATGTCCGCGCGCTCGAGGCGCTGCTCCAGCAGTTGCAGGAATCCCTTAATGGTCGTGAGTGGATTGCGAATCTCGTGCGCCACGCCGGCCGCCAGCCGCCCGATGGTCGCAATCCGCTCCACCCGCTCCGTGTGCTCGTTGAGCAGCGCGAAGTTGCCCATATCCCGCAACACAATGTACACGCCCGCCTCGTCCGTCTCCGCGTGGCGGGCGACGAACGAATCCAAAAGTACGTGGCGTACCGCGCCGCCCACTTCCCATTTGACGACTGCATCGCGATACTCGCAGTCCTCCGCGACGATGCGGCACAACAACTGATACTCCTCTGAGTCGGTGGACAGGACCTCGCCAAGAGGCGCCAAGCATCGATCTTCTGTCCAGCCGAACAAGTCCTTGGCGAGCCGGTTCTCCAGCCGGATCCGCAGGTCTTTTGAGAGAAACACCACACCCGCGTGGATGAGGTTCACTTGCCCAGCGTGCGATTCGCGAACCGCGCTCGACTTGCGTGCGCCGCGCACTAGCATCACCCACTCTGTGTCGCAGTCGTTGTCTTGGGTGTATTCGTAGCGCCAAGAGCAAATCCTGCACCCTCGACGAAAGATCCTGAGATTCGACGACCTTCGACACGGGCGGATGGCAGGCCCGCGGAGGACATAGCAAAACGCGACCTTGAACCAAACCCCGATCAGGCACCCCCGCGTCGCCCGAAAGGTCTCCCTTAGTGCTGCTTCCGTCAGGACCTGACACGGTTCGGGAGTTTTCGCCGCGCGGGACCCAATCAGGATTTGGTCCAAAGCCGCGTTTTTACCCATTTTGGCACAATCGGTGTCCGGCTCGCCGGACACCGACACGTCGTGGCGGAGAGAGTGGGATTCGAACCCACGAGGCCCTTGCGGACCTACCCGCTTTCGAGGCGGGCTCTTTCGACCACTCAGACATCTCTCCGCGATGGTCTCAAGACACTTCTCCCTCGCGCCGCTTCGGCCGACGCTTCCGGAAGAAGTCCGTTAACAGTTTAGCACAATCGTCCGCCAGAATGCCAGAGGTAATTTGCGGCGTGTGGTTCCAGAGCCCTGGCTCCAGAAGCCGGACCTTGGAGGCCACAGCCCCTCCCTTCGCATCCGTCGCGCCGTACACGAGGCGCTGCAACCGAGAGAGGACGATGGCTCCGGCACACATCGGACAAGGCTCAAGTGTGACATATAAAACGCAATTTGTCAAGCGCCAGCCGCCCAAACGGCGGTTCGCCTCCTCGATGGCCAGCATCTCCGCGTGTGCCGTCCCATCCCGCCACGTCTCTCGGCGATTGAAGCCCTCGCCGACGATGCGCCCGTTCTCCACCACCACGGCGCCCACGGGTACTTCGCCCCAGCGAGCCGCCTCTTTCGCCAGTTCCAGTGCCCGGCGCATGAACCGCTCGTCGGCCGCCTGGTCGTTCATGGGTGTGATCCGCCCTCCCTTTCCATCGGCGCGGAATCGCCACCCGCAGCGTCGGACTCGGCGCTCGCATGGCGCGGGTGGCTCGACACCCAGAGCGCTGCCTGGGCCAGTTCGCGGAGAATGTCAGACCGAAGCTGAGGCCGCAGATACTCCACCTGGACGTAGAGCTGCCCCTCATCCGTCGTGGCGTAGCGCGGAGGCAAGTGATTCAGCGCCATCGCGAGAACGTCATCGAGGCATTGATGGCAATGGCACGGGAGCAGTTTCTGAAGCTCCGGATCCTTCAAGATCTGCCTCGCCAGTACCTCGGTCATATTGACGATGGGCATCCGCATCTCCTCCTCGCGCAACGCCTTCTCGCCCCAGTATATCAAAACCGCGACGAGGCCGCGCCGAACTCCTGGGCACCTACCCCGCCCCGCCCGCATAAGGTATGGCGATTTCGTGATCTACGCCAAGTGGCGTCATGCGAGGAGGAACTGCCCATGTGCGGAATTGCTGGCTGGGTCGATTGGACGCGCGATCTGCGGCCGGACATCGACATCGTGAAACAAATGGGACAGGCGCTCGCGTCGCGCGGTCCCGACGCTAGCGGCTGGTTTGCGGCGGCGCACGCGCTCTTCGCCCATCGCCGGCTGATTGTGGTCGATCCGGACGGCGGCAAGCAGCCGATGACCCGCACGGTGAACGGACGCAGCTACACCATCGTGTACAACGGCGAGCTGTACAACACAGAAGACCTGAGGCGCGATCTCGCCGCGCGCGGCTACGGCTTCGATGGCTATTCGGACACCGAGGTGCTGCTCGTCTCGTACATCGCTTGGGGCGAGGCGTGCGTGGAACGGCTGAACGGCATTTTTGCGTTTGCCATCTGGGATCAGGCCGAGGAGAAGCTCGTGCTCGGGCGAGATCGGTTGGGCGTAAAACCCCTGTTTTTCACGCGCATCGGGGATGGATTGGCATTTGGATCCGAGATCAAGGCGCTCCTCGCGCACCCGAGCGTGGAGCCCGCCATTGACGAGATGGGGCTTGCCGAGATCTTCGCCATCGGCCCCGCGCGCACTCCCGGGTTCGGCGTGTTCAAGGGCATCGAGGAATTGAAACCGGGGCATCTCCTCATCGCGCGGCCCGAGGGGATCTCCGTCCGGCGCTACTGGAAGCTCGAGAGCCGCGAACACACGGATTCGCTGGAGAAGACCGTGGAGACGGTGCGCCACCTCTTCATCGACACCGTCGAGCGCCAGTTGGTCTCCGACGTGCCGCTCGGGACGTTTCTGTCGGGCGGCCTCGACTCGAGCGCGGTCTCGGCCGTTGCGGCGCGCTACTATCAGCGGATGGGGCGCGATCCCCTGCACACGTACGCCATCGAGTTCGTCGACATGGAGAAGTACTTCCAGGCCAACGCGTTCCAGAAGAGCCTCGACGGCCCGTGGGCCAAGATGATTGCCGAGCACATTGGCAGCATCCACCACCCCATCGCCTTTGACACGCCGGATTTGGAGCGCCACCTCGCCGATCCGCTGTTCGCGCGCGATCTCCCCGGCATGGCCGACATCGACACGTCGCTTTACCTCTTCTGCAAGCGCGTGAAGGAAGACGTCACCGTGTCCCTGTCCGGCGAGGCGGCGGATGAAGTGTTCGGCGGTTATCCGTGGTTTCACCGAGAGGACGCGCTCGCCGCGGACACGTTTCCATGGTCGCTCAGGCTGTACGAGCGCATGGCCATCATGTCGGATGAACTCAAGCACCGCATCCGCCCCGAGTCGTACGTCAGGGAACGCTACCACGAGGCGCTCGACGAGGTGCCGCGCCTGCCTGGAGAGACGGGCCGCGCCGCGCGCGTGCGTGAGATTGGCTATTTGTCCATCACGCGCTTCATGCCCACGCTGCTCGACCGCAAGGACCGCATGAGCATGGCGTCCGGCCTCGAGGTGCGCGTGCCGTTCTGCGATCACCGGCTAGTGGAATACGTGTTCAACATTCCGTGGGAGCTGAAGACGGCGGGCGGCGAGGTGAAGGGCATCCTGCGGCTGGCCATGGAGGACTTCCTGCCGCGCGAAGCCCTGTACCGCAAGAAGAGCCCGTACCCCTCCACGCCCCACCCGGCGTATCTGGCCCTTGTGCGCCAGCGGGCCCTCGATATGCTGGACGATCCGTCCTCGCCCATCCTGCCGTTTGTCGATTCGAACGCCATTCGCGCCTTGGCGGAGATGAGCAAGCATCCCATGGAGCACCGGCCGTGGTTCGGCCAGATCATGGGCACGGCTCAGATGTTCCACTACCTGTGGGAAGTGAACGAGTGGATGAAGGCGTACCGCGTGCGGGTCATGTGAGACAGCTGCGCCCAACCTAAAGCCGGGCCGAGGCTCCGACGGACGACTTGAACGCGCGCCGCGCATAGGGCCTCCGCCTTTCGCACACGCTAGCGGGAGACCGAAGGAGGCTGGTCACCGTGGTACCTGACTGGCTGTGGGGACTCGCGTTTGTCGTGGGCATCGCTGCGGCGTGGGCCGTGGTGGACATCCGCGTGCGGCGGCACGACGCGAAGACGGGCCGAGGGCGTTAGCTCGGCCCGCTCGCGCAAGGGACCAAGAGGGCGCGTCCCGTCAAGCGCTCGGCGAGAAGGTGTACACGTAGGACGGCGTGGAGGAGATGTGCAGCGTCTGGCCGGTCGCTGACACGTAGGCCATGACGCCCGCCGCGTTGGACGACCACGCGTAAATGCCATTTGCCGCGCACAGGGTGGTGGGATTCTCGTTCTCCCCGTGCGCCACCGTGACAGCGCGATGGTGGGCGAGATCGTCGAGCTCAAGCGTGAACGGGATTTTCATCGGGACGCGCAAGACGTCCTGCGCGCGTTCTCCGATCACGGCGACGGTCGAGCCATCGACGACGGCGAAGTCCGTCGCGACCTCCTCTCGCCCCTGCGCCGCGCTTATCAGGACGACGCGATCCGCTCCCGTTTCGAGATTTCGGTCGTGGAGCTCGGTTTCGACGGTCTCGGACTTGACCGAACTCTGCACGGTCAATGAAACCGGTCCGGCCGCCGCTCGAACCGTTTGCGTCACCGAATGCGGCTGGGTCGCACGGGTGTCCCCGAATTGCCCACGACGCTCTCCGCGGCGAGATGGAATCGCCGCGGTTTTTCGTGAACAGAAAAGTGGCGCCGAAGGCCTTCATAGGCCTCAGCGCCGCTCTCCAGGAGAATCAAGCGGGTGCACGGGTTCGTCGTGTTGGCGCATCACGTGATCCCAATACAGCAGTCCTCCGCCGACGAGCATGAGCATGACCGAAAGGATGATCATCCACATGATGCTTTCGGAATCAAGACCTTGAAACCATGACGCAAATTCAGGGCCCACGGCGCTCCACCCCGCTTTCCGCGGCTAGTGTGCGCCGAACGCCTTACGGTTATACGGCGCCGCGCCCCCAGGCGAGATGGAGCTTGTACATGTATTCGCACAAAAACTCGACGGCTTCCAGGTGCCGGCGCGCATCGTCCGGCGTGTCCCCCCACGCGTACACGCCGTGCGCGCGCACCAAGACGGCGGGAACGTCGGCCTGCGCTGCCTCGGCCACCGCTGAGCCGAGCCGATGAAGGTCCGCCCAGTTGGGCACAATCGGGATGCGGACGGCGGCACCTTCCTCCCAGTGGCCGAGCGCCTTCACAAGCTCGTGGCCGCGGATTTCGATGAAACCGTGCTCCGCATACAGCTCGCTCACCAGGTTGTTGTAGACCGTGTGAACGTGGAGAATGCTGCCACACTGGAACTTCTGGTACAGCGCCACGTGCACCGTGGTCTCCGCGGAAGGCTTGTACGGCGTATCGCCTTGCGCGCGCATGTCCGCGTCAAGTAGCAGCACGTCCTCGGGCCGGAGGCGGGACTTGTCCGCGCCGCTTCGCGTGATGGCAAACGTGAGCGGCTGATCCGACACCCGCACCGAGAGATTGCCGCTCGTCGCGGGCAACCAGCCACGGCTCGCCGCGAACTGGGCAAGCTCCATCACGCTCGTCTGCGCCTCATGAAAGGTGGGCATACAGTTCGCTCCCCTTATCCAGAATCGCCGCTGTGATGTCGTCAAACGTCTCAAACGGAAGGTGGGGCAGGCCCAACTCCCGCGCCAGGCGCAGGAGATCACTTCTCGCAAAGACGAAATCGGCCATCTTCGCCGCCTTGACATCCGTGACCCCGTCGCCGATGGCGATGACGTGATCGCTCGGCTGCACCATCTCCCGGATGACGCGCGGCTTACAGAGGCCGCAGCCGCCGTCGCACGCCTCGTCGCAGGGCTTTGACCACATCACGCGCAGGTGAGAGCCGCTTGCGTCGATGCGGTTGCAATAGATATCCACAGACGCTGTGGATAAGTTGTGGATAACCGGCTCTACGAAAAAGTCGAATCCGCCGCTGACTATCGCGACTTTCCACCCGAGTTGTTCACAGGTGTGGATGAATTGTGGAAAACCCCGGCGCACGGCGGTCGCCGCCTGGGCGTACGCCACCACGGCGCCATACTGGTTCGACGGGATCAGGGCGAACATCGCCTCGACGCCGTCTTTGACGGATCGCTCGCCGGCGCGCACGGCCTGGATGATGGGCTCGCTTGCCTCGGGCGCAAAGTGGCGCATGATGCTCACAATCATGTCCCGCTCGGAGATGGTGCCGTCAAAGTCGCAGATCACGCGCACCGTCACGAGGGCATCCCCCACTTCTCCAGCGCCTGGCGCAGGGCCGGGCGATCCTTCGCGGCTTCCTCAAGCGGCACGCCGTGCTCGACGGCCCAGATGGCGTCGAAGAACGCGCGACCGCCCATGCGCGCGCCGCCCGGGTGGCCGTGAATGCCGCCGCCGGCGTTCAGGACGAGATCGACGCCGAAGTCCTGATACAGCCGCGGCACGAGGCCGGGGTAGATGCCGGCGGACGGCGCGGGAAGGACGGGTTTGTGCACCCCTTCCGCCCGCAGGTGCTGAAGCAGCCGGTCCGTGGCCTCGCGGCCGAGCGTCACGCTGCCGTACATGGACGGGAAGATGCCGATATCCGCGCCCGCGAGCCGCATGAGCTGCCCGAGCACGATGTCCGCCGCGATGCCGTAGTTGGGCGATCCGTACAGCGCCCCCGACACGGCCGGGTGCGCGAGGATGGGCACGTGGACCTCGGGGTCTCGGGCGAGATCCGCCACCACGTCGTAGCCGTACGCCACCACGTTGACGAGCAGCGCGCCAGCGCCGAGGTCCGCGAGCCGGCGGGCCCTCTCACGCAGGCTGTGCACCGGCCCGGTCAGGTTGACGGCGTAGGCGGTCCTTCGCCCCGTCCGCTGGGCGATCTCGTCCGCCTTCGCCGCGTAGGCGCGGACGCGATCCTCTGGCGTGGCGTACGCCTCCGTGAAGAAGATCTCGTCGTCCTTGACGAGATCGACGCCACCCTCGGCCTGTTCGCCGAACGCCTCCACGAGTTCGTCCAGCGTGAGCCCCGCGCACGCCTTGAAGATGCTCATGACGAGCGGGCGATGGTACGCGCCGAGGCGCTGCCTGACGCCCTCGACGCCAAACTTCGGCCCGGGGAACTGGCGCACGAGCGAGTCCGGCATCTGGAGCCGTTCGAGCCGAATCTCGCCGTCCATCGACAGCTTGCCAAACACCGTCACGAGCAGCGACGCAAAGGTGCCATTCAGATTTGCCACCGGATACGCGATGTCGATCTCGGCGACGACGTCTCCCTCCGGCCGCTCCTCGAGCACGCGAATGCCCTCCACGCGGCCGCAGTGCTTCTCCACTTCCGACTTGCGCGCGGCGGGGAGGTCCGTCCAGGTCCCGATGGTCAGGCCGACGGCAATGCCCTCGGCTCTTGCCTCGAGCTTGTCCTTGCGATCCCGCAGGCGATAGGTGGCGACCACCGCATCGCGAGGGGAAGGATCATGGTTCACCATCTCAAAGGCCACCTCGTTTCGTGTCAGCGTGGAACTCGGGCCGAGTCATCCACATCCCTGTGGGTAGTCCATCCGCCATTATACACAAGCGGGATCGCACGCCACACGCGGTTTTCCACAGTAGCCTGTGGATATTGGGGATGAAATTGTGGATAAACATGTGGACAGCAGGCCAACGGCGGCGAGAGGTAGGGTGCGGCAGCGATCTGTCACAACGTGCGCGGCGGGATCGTCTCATGATCAGCAGGCGTATGCGGGCGCCGGCGTCTACTTCACGTACCGCGCGAAGGATGTGGCGTTTGGCCTCAACAAAGGGGAACAGATTTTCGACGTGCGATCCTACGCGCAGGCGCTGCGCACGCTCACGTACCATGAAATCGCCGGCGTCCTCGGCACGCCCGGCAGCGTCCGGTATACGCAGGACTCCTACATCTACCTCTATCCAGCAGGGCCTGACTACCAGCTTTTATGGGTGTTCTCGAGGCTACCGAATGGCAGCCGCGGGCCCACGGTCGATCACGTCTCGGTCTTTTGGCCCCAGGGCACGGTGGACCTAATGGCGGCGACCCAGCCGGCTCCGGGCGTCGTGATCGACCGCCCGCCGAGTGAGCGCGAACACACCGTGAGTTTTCATATTGCGAATGCGCCGAAGGGGTACCGGTTGGAAGAAATCGAGTGGATCCCGAAGCAGGGCGACGCCGTGTTTGACACGTGGACGCAGGCCGTCGCTCGCGCCGAAGCGCACGCCACGGCACCCGGGTTTCTCGCCTATCCGAATCAGGCGTCCATGACCTTCGTGTATGCGCCGTGGATGAAGGGTCAGGTGGGCCAAATCCGGGTCATCTACCAAGCCACGTCAGGCGCCGCGATGTTGGGCACAAGCGCCTGGCTCAGCCTGAGCTGAGATGAGGCCCCTGCTGCCGAGTCGCCTGCCTGTGGACAAATGCCGGGCGGAATTCTACGATATACGCAAGCGGCGGATGTCCGCGGACATGGAGAAGCATACAAGGAGGTCGGCGTGGTGGCATACGTACGGATTCGCAACACGGGCGAAGAGATCCACGGCGAGGACCAGGTGCGCGAATTTCTGAACCGCAATGAGGTCTATTACGATCACTGGGATGTGGATCGGAGGCTCCCGGACGCGCTCAAGGGCAAGTTCGATCTCTCGGATGCGGAGAAGGATGAGATTCTTCAGGCGCTGCAGGAGGAAATCCAGGACCTCTCCCGCAAGCGCGGCTACGTGAAGTGGGACGTCATTTCGCTGTCGGAGTCGACGCCGAATCTGGATGAACTCCTAAAGAAGTTTGAACAGGTGCACACGCACACCGAGGACGAGGTCCGCGCCATTGTGTCGGGGAGCGGTATTTTCATCATCAAGGGCAAGGACGGGGGCTATTTCGACGTGGTGCTTAGCGCCGGTGACGTCATCTCGGTGCCGGAGGGCAACCCGCACTTCTTCACGCTCACAGACGAGCGCAAAGTGGTGGCTGTCCGCCTGTTCATCGATCCGGCGGGATGGGTCGCGCACCCGTACGAAGATCCCGCATTTCAACAGGCGTGATCGCGCGCATGCACGGGCGGCCGGCATCGCCGCCTTCTTTCATGTCCACGCAGCCGTGACGGACCTCGGTCCGCAAGCCGATCGTCCGCGCGGCGGGCGGCGGCCCGGCCAAGCCGCCGCCCCGACGGCTTGCCGCTCAGCAGGACGCCGTCGCAACCGGCGCAGCCGGGACAAACAGGAAGAACAGCACGAAGATGATCAGGAACACGACCGCCCAACGGGTGTACCCACCAAACACACCGTACATGAACATCCTCCTCCTTCTCGCGAGCGTTCGCTATACGGTATGTGGCGCATCGCCCGTCAGCCTAGACGTTCGCCCGGTTTTGGCAAGATGGGCGCGCGTCACGCCCGGCTTCACCCCGGCTCGATGCCGCGCCAGAGCAGATCCACGATGTCTGCCGCAATCTCGTCGATGGCGGCTTGTCCCCCGCCGCGGCGCCGCAATTCCGCCTGTCCCATGCCGAGCAGCGCAAGGTACGATCTCGCCACGAACACGGCGTCCACCGGCCGCAAGCGCCCCTCTGCCATCTCCGCGTGCAATGCTTGGGCGATGACTTCCACCAGTTGCTCTTCCGCCCGGTGCATCTCGTCCAGTTGATCCTGGCGAAGCGCGCGTTGACTGCCTCGAAGGATGTGGTTCATGTCGAGCGTCGCTGGAATGGCAAGGCGGGTTCGCGTGAGCTTCTGCAGCCGCTCGCGCAGGGGTCCGTCCTCGCGCAGAATGGCCTGCGTGCGCTCGCGGGAAGCGCGCATGACCTCCATCATCGCGCGCTGAAACAGCTCCGTCTTGGAACCATAGTAGTAATACACGACGGCCTTCGTGACGCCAGCTCGTTCCGCGACGTCGTCCATCGAAACCGCCGCGAATCCCTGATCCATGAAGCACTCAGCAGCCGCGCGGAGAATTTTTTCAGCCGTCGGCTCGTCCATTTCCACCTGCGGCGGGCGCCCAGGTCGCCGGCTCCTCGCGTTCCGCATGGTCTCACCTTCCCATCGACATCGCCTTCGATGGTATCGGATTTTGCACGGCGAGCAAAGCACATTTACAAATTAACTATCCAGTATATATAATTACGACATCGCTGAAAGGAGGTCGACGAGATTGCATCGATTCGAACCGAAAGTCCGAACGTGGAGCCGGACCTGGCGCGCGGCGGCTATCCTCGCATGGCTCCTCGCCGCTGCCTTACTCGCCGCGGTCTTCCCCGCGGCGTCCAAAGAGGAGATCAACCGCTCCACGCTTCTGCCCGCCTCGGCTCCCAGCCAGATGGCAGCCGTCCGAGTGCGGGATGCGTTCCCCGCATCGTCCGGCACGCCCGCCATCCTCGTCTTCTACAATCCGACCGGCATCTCCTCCGCCGATTGGGCTGCCATTCGCCGCACCGTGCGCGAACTTCGCACGCATCCCGTGACGGCTCAAACGCAGGTGCCCCAGCTCGATGCGCTCCCGCCCGGAGCTGCGGCGCGCTTCGCCTCGGATGACGGCAAAGTGGTGAGCTTCCCGGTGCTCCTGCGCGCGGACGCATCGCAGGACCAGCTGAATCAAGCCGTGGACGAGATCGATCAGGACCTCCGCCGCGCCGTCGGCGCCGACGCGCTCAATCGCGCACCGGACCGTCCCGGCCTGCACGCCTACGTGACGGGGCCAGTAGGCATTGCGGTCGACGCCACGCATCTGTTCCAGCATGCGGATCTCGCCCTACTCATCGCGACGACGTTGCTCGTGCTGGCACTCATGATCGTTCTTTACCGCTCGCCCATCCTGGCCTTGGTGCCGCTCGTGAGCGTCGGGATTGCATACACCGTCGTGAGCTCGCTGCTTGGCGCGTGGGCGCGTTACGGGGGCCTGACCTTCGACGCGCAGACCCTGTCTATCCTGACGGTGCTACTCTTTGGCGCCGGAACGGATTACTGCCTGTTCCTCATCGCCCGCTACCGCCAGGAGCTGCGGCGTCATGGGCGGCCGATCGACGCCTTGCGGGCTAGCTACAAGGGTGCGGCAGGTGCCATTCTGATGAGCGGCCTGACGGTGTCCGCCTCGCTGCTTTCGCTGTTGGCGGCGCGATCGCCGTCGTTTCACGAGTTCGCGATCCCCTTCAGCGTCGCGGTATTCGTGATGGCCCTCGTCGCCATCACCTTCGTGCCGGCGCTCATTGGCTCGCTTGGGCGCGCGGCGTTTTGGCCGCGAATTCCCCGCTATGAACCAGATGCGCCGGACGCAGGGCAACCAGGACGCGTCTCGCGTTGGCTCGGGCGGACAGCGGTGCGGCGCCGCACGCCGGTGGCCGTCCTTGGCTCGCTCGCCCTCGCCGCCTGCTGCCTCGCTCTGCCACACGTGCGCACCAGCTACGACCTGCTCTCGTCCTTCCCGGCGGACATGCCTTCGCGCGAAGGCTACGCCGTGCTGTCGGCCCACGAGAGCCCTGGTGCGCTCGCGCCCATCGACGTGCTGGTCGAGGGCGGCAGCCCCGAAGGTGCCGTCCGCGCCGTGCAATCGCTCGCCGCCGTCGAGCAGGTGCACCTGGTGGCGGTCCGTGACCATGCCCACGTGGCCTTGATGCAGGTGGAGCTGCGAACGAACCCTTATAGCGAAACCGCCATGGCGGCGCTGCCATCCATCGAGCGAGCTGCGGCTAAGGGCGCTTCAGCGGGCGGGCAAGCCGCGCACGTCTACCTGGCCGGCGAAACCGCCGCGCAAGAAGACACGCGAGCGATCACGGCTCGAGACACGCGGGTGGTCATCCCCATTGTGCTTGTCGCCATTGGGCTCCTCCTGCTCGTCTATTTGCGGTCGGTCGTCGCGCCGCTCTATCTCCTCGCGACCATCGTGCTCTCCTACGGCGCCGCCATGGGCCTTGGTTGGCTCGTGATTCGTGAGGTCCTCCATCAGCCCGCCATGCAGGGGGCTATCCCGCTTTACGCGTTCGTCTTTCTGGTGGCACTCGGGGAAGATTACAACATCTTCGTCATGTCGCGCATCTGGGAGGTCTGGCACCAGGGACGGGCTCACGCCGCCGTGGAACGGGGCGTCGCCGACACGGCAAGCGTCATCACTTCCGCCGGTCTCATCCTGGCAGGCACGTTTGCCATGCTCGCGTCGCTGCCCATCCAGGTGCTGCTGCAATTTGGCGTGGTCACGGCCATCGGCGTGCTGCTGGACACCTTCGTGGTGCGGCCCTGGATGGTCCCCGCCATCACCGCGATTCTCGGAGACGCGGCGCGGTGGCCGAGGGGCACCTAGCGCACAACGCCGGAAGCTGGTCCCATACAAAGTGAAAGGACCGCTCGTTAGAGCGGTCCTCTTTGGCGGAGCCGACGGGATTCGAACCCGCGATCTCCTGCGTGACAGGCAGGCATGTTAGGCCTCTACACCACGGCTCCATCTGGTTGCGGGGGCAGGACTCGAACCTGCGACCTTCGGGTTATGAGCCCGACGAGCTGCCAACTGCTCCACCCCGCGAGGTTGCTTTGCCGTTCGTCTAACGCGGCGAACGCTTTAGACTATAACACAGCATGCCCTTTTCGTCAAGCGCCATTCGGCGCCTCCATTTCAATTTCCAACAGCGGCTCCGGCTCGAACGGGCGATTCTCCGCCTGCCGCTCCGCGAGAAAGCGCCGGATCTGCTGCTTCACGTCCTGTACCGCGTGCCCCTTGTTTTGCCGCAGCGCCCGGCACATAGGGATCTCTGCGCATGTCGCCAGGTACATGCCGTCGGGCATCTGAAACGTCGAGATGTGAAGTTTCACCACACTCACTCCCCATCCCGATTCTACTCCAGCCCGCCCCTCCGCGCCAGTTTGGCTGGCTACGCCAGGTGCACGCGCACAATGTCGTCACCGCGGATGTCGCAGAGCGCCAGCGTGTGATTCACGTCTTCCACGAGCGCCCGCAGGATCTCGCCGCGCTCGTCTTCGGCCAAAGCCGGGTTCACCTCAATCACCTGATTCACGAGTAGATGGATGGAATCCACATTCGCTGGCCGAATGTGAACCGAGCGATCTCGCCGCCGCTGAAGATGGTGCACGCAGATGCGCTGAACCAGACAGACGACGAGCTGTCGTTCGCGCTCGGTGAGCCCTTGTTCCGGGTATCGGATTTGCAACTGCAGTCGGTCGGCCATGCGTCAAGCCCCTTGTCGGCAAGCCAATCTCCATTCTCTATCGATTTTACAAAGATCTGAACCGATTGTCTGCTGGTGATTGTTGCCTCTCGGGATCGCATGGCCGCGAACTGCCATCCACTTTCCGGCCAAGACCCTCAGTGATGGTAAATGGCCGCGCCGATGATGAACAGCACCGTGGCGACAACCCACCCGGTCAACCGGCGAGACCTCGGCGCTGACGGCGACGTCATCACGTGCAGGATGATGACCGCCACAATCATGATGATGGGGTGAAACACAAACGACCAGTTCGGCCTACGCACAATCCACGTGATGATGCCGAGCAACACCTGCAGGTCAAAGAGTCCGATGACGATACCGCGCAGCGCTCGAGGCAGCCCGCGCTGCGTCGCAATTTCCCACGCCGTCGCCAGGATGGCCAGAATGATGAGGATGACGCCGAAGATCATGTGCACGTGTCCCACTTGGGTGACACCTCCTTCCAAGGCAATACCCCGCCCGCATATTTTCGAGCCGCCCTCAAACACTATGCCGTGAACGAACGCCCAAGGAGGGATGCTTCATGAAAGCCGTGGCTGTGGAACCTGGTCTGACGCCGGTCAAAGAGTACCTTCAACGCCAAGGCTGTCAGGTGGTCGACATGTCCTCCCACATGGAGCCGTCGGTCGGCGCCGTCGTGATCACGGGGCTCGACAAGAACCTCATGGGCATGCAGAGCGCCATCCAGCAGGTCCCCGTCATCTCCGCGGACGGCCTTTCGCCTGAAGCCGTGTACGATCGCGTCAAGGATTACCTCCGCTGACTTCGCGTGACGTTGGCCCAAACGTGAGGCAGGGGAAAACGCCTGCCTCACAGGCTTTCGATATCCTGCAACACGAGCCGGGCGGCGCCCAGGACGCCCGCCTGATCCCCGAGTTTCGCCGGAACCAATCTGCACGCGCGCGCAACGCGGGCCAGCGCCTCACGTTGAAATGCCTCGCGGAGCGGCGCCATCAGCTGATCTCCCGCGTTCACGAGCCCGCCCGCGACGACGATGACGTCCGGGTTCAGGATGTTGGCGACAATCGCCAGCCCGACCGCAAGCCAATGAATCATGTCGTCAACCACCGCGCGCGCGGCCGGATGGCCCTCTGCTGCCAGCGCAAAGACGTCTTTCGCGGTGAGCTCTCCGCCGTCCGGGCTCTTGACGCCCGCCGCCACAGCGTGGCGCACGAGCGCGGTGGCCGAGGCGAGGGTCTCCAGGCAGCCGCGGTGGCCGCAGTTGCACAGTTCCCCGCCGTTTTTCACCATGATGTGACCGATTTCACCCGCCATGGTCGAAGCGCCGCGGTGAATGCGCCCGCCAATGACGATGCCGCCGCCGACACCGGTGCCGAGCGTCACGCAGAGCGCGGTGTGCGCGTTCTGACCCGCGCCGAGCCACACTTCGCCGAGCGCCGCGACGTTTGCGTCGTTGTCCACGCGGACAGGTTTGTCTAGCGACGCCTGGAGCAGATCCGCTAGGGGGACGTCTCGCCAATGCAGGTTGACCGCTTCCTCCACCCATCCGCGCTCCACGTCCAGGAAGCCCGCCATGCCCACACCCGCTCCCACGACGGAGTCCCACGCCACGGACGCCTCGTCCGCCATGGCACGAGCCTCTGCGCCGACCGTGCGGGAGAAGGCCTCCGGCCCCCGGTCGGGGGCCGTGGGGATGGACTTGTCCGCCAACACGCGGCCATCGCTTCGCACGATGGCCAATTTCACGTTTGTGCCGCCAATATCGATGCCAAGCGCAAGCTTCTGTTCCATCCGTTGCCCCTTCTCCTCTAGTCCCTTACGCCTTCAGGCGCGATCGCATCTCGTTCTTGTACGCCTCGACGCCCGGCTGATCGAACGGGTTGGTGCCCATGAGGTATCCCCCGACCGCGCAGGCGACTTCAAAGAAGTACACGAGTTCCCCGTAGAGCGACTCCGGATCGCCCTTCGCCCGAATCAGGATGTTGGGGACGCCGGCCTCGCTGTGGGCCACCATCACGGACTCCACGGCCACCTCCTGCAGCCGCGAGAACGAGACGCCGTTGAGATACGCGTTCTTCTCGTCGAGGCCGTGCGGCACCACGAGCTCCGGCTCGTCCGAGAAATGGACGTCGAGCACCGTCTCCACGAGGATCTTGCGCGCGTCTTGGACGTATTGCCCCATGGAGTGAAGATCCGTCGTGTACCGCAGCATCGTGGGAAAAAGGCCCGTGCCGTCCTTGCCCTGGCTCTCGCCGAACAACTGCTGCCACCAACCGGCGAAATCTGCGGCGCGCGGCTCGTACGTGACAAGCGCTTCCGCCACGAAGCCCTGCTGATACAGCACGTGGCGCGCAAGCGCGTACTTCACCGCCGGGTGATCCGCCACCTTGAGCTTCGAGAGCTCCTCGCGCATGCGCGCCGCGCCCTGCATCACGCGCTTGTAGTCGATCCCGGCCAGCGCCATCGGCAATAGCCCGACCGCTGTGAGCACCGAGTACCGCCCGCCGATGTCATCCGGAATGGGCAGGGTCACGTACTTCCGCTCGTCCGCGAACTGGCGCAGACTGCCCTTCTCGGCGTCCGTAATGGCGCAGATGCGCCGATTGGCCTCCTCGGCGCCGTACCGCTTCTCCAGGTATTCGCGAAACGTGTGGAAGACCGCGGAGGGCTCGAGCGTCGTGCCCGATTTGGAGACCACGACCAGCGTGACCTCCCGCTTGTCCAGGTATTGGAGCAGGTGCGCGTGATACGTCGGGCTAAGCTGCTGGCCCGCGAAAATCACCTGGTGCTCGCCCTCGCCCTCGCCCGTGAACGCGGGCTTCGCCATGGACAGGGCCGACTGCGCACCCAGGTACGACCCGCCAATGCCAATGACCACCGTCGCATTCGACTTCGCGCGAAAGTCGGCCGCAATGGCGTCCACATCGCGGTACAGCGCGCTATGATCCGCCGCCGGCCAGTCGATCCACCCTTTCCCGAAGGCGTCGCGATTCGGGTTATTCAACTCGCCGAGCGCGAACTCCGCCAAAGGCGCAAGCCGCGCCTCGTGTTCCTCCGTGAACCATCTTCTCGCTTTCTCCAGGGATAGTTCGATCACGTCTTCCCCTCCTAGCGTCGCGAATCTCCGAAAGTATCTTACCACAACGCGCGGACAAACCATTCCGCGCCGCCTATTCGTCCCGCTCCGGCACTCGGTTGAGCGCGTGCAGCCGCACGCCCTCCTCCTCGCGATACTCCAGGATGTTGAGGCAGGCGTTCTCCTGGACAATGCGGCGGTAATGGCGCGCGTCGAGCCCCAAAAGGCCGAGGATGAGCAGCCGGTTGAGCGTGTTGTGGGCGACGATGACGAGATCGCCCTCGCGATAGCGCGCCACGACGTCCAAAAAGGCGTCGACGGCCTCCTGTTGGCGCTCGTACAAGTTGTCCCCTCCAGGAATGCGCACCTCCTCCGGGTGTGCGAGCCACTCGGCGTACAGTTCCGGGTACAGCCGATTCACCTCGGCCCGCGTCAACCCCTCCCAGGCGCCAAACCCGACCTCGCGAAAGCCCTCGTGGGCGACAAGCGGGCAGTCCTCGGCCCCCTCCAGCGACTCGCGGATGGCCGTTGCGGTCTCGAGCGATCGGCGCAGGCCGGAGTGGATGATAGCGGCCGGGCGGACGCCGCGGATGAGCCGCGCGGCGCGGCGGGCCTGCTGCCATCCGAGCGCGGTTAGTCCCACGTCGGAGGTACCGCAGAACCGCTCGCCGTCCGCGTTATACACGGTCTGCCCGTGGCGGAACAAGTAGATCTTCACGTGGCGTTCACCTCTGCTGCGTCCACGCGCTCATAGGTTTCTGCGGGCTGCGAGAGGACCCACGGGCTCGCCTCCCCCACGGACACCATGCGCAGATCATGCATCGCGCGCGTGCAGGCCGTATACAAAAGCTGCCGGTCGAACGCCGTTTGGTACTGTTCCCGCGACGCGTTGGCGACGATGACGCCGTCGAACTCGACGCCCTTCGCCAGATACACCGGCGCCACCACGACGCCCGGCTCGAGGCTCACCGCGCGCTTGTCGAGGCGCCGAAGCTTCACGCCGAGCCGCTCCAGCGCTTTCGCCAGCCGCTCCGCCTCGGCCTGCGTCTTGGTCAGCACCGCCGTCGTCTGATACCCCGCATCCGCAAACTCGCCGAGCCACCGCGCGATCACGCCGGCCTGCTGCGCCTCGCCGGACACCTCCGCCAGCTGCGGCAGCGCGCCGTCGCGATCGAACGGCTGAATCTCCGCGCCCTTTTGCGCCATGCCGCGCGTAAAGAGCACAATCTGCTTCGTCGAGCGATAGCTCTGCCCAAACGCCACCCGGACAAGCCCGGGGAAGAGCCGCGCCATCTCGTCCTCCTCGAGGATACCGGGAAGATGAGGCGACACGAGCTGCTCTGGATCGCCGAGCATGGTGATGCGGCTGTAGGGGAAGAGGCTGCGGATGAGGCGCAACTGAAGCACGGAGTAGTCCTGCACCTCGTCCACCAACACGTGCCGGATGGGCGCGCTCACCGCGCGGCCGAGGATCTGCTCCTTCATATACAGGTACGGCGTCGCGTCCTCGTACCAGAGCGTGCCCTCGTCCATCTCGCGCACGGTCTGGCGGCAGATCTGAGCCCAATCGTCCGGATGAAAGCCCTCGGGCGGGTTCGACGCCGCCTGTTCGAACCAAGCGCGGTACATCCCCGCCGTGTCCACGAAGCGAAGCGTCTCCACGAAGTGGCGCACGGGCCGAAGCATCCGGCGAAGCACCTCGCGTCCGAGCAGCCGGCGCGCCTCCTCCTGCTCGTCCAGTTCCGGGCGCTCGCGCTTGCGCTTGGCCGCCGTGCGCTCCGCGCGCCGGTACGCCTCGTCCGGCAGCCCGTCCACGGCTTTCTGCACCCAGTCGGAAAGCGCCTCGTCGCGCTCGAACTGGCGCAGGCGATGCAAGAGTTCGTCCTTGACGAGATCCACGCGAAGCGGGAGGCGAAGCCTTGGATCCGTCCTATCGAACGCCGCCTTGACGTCGGTCGCCGTCGCGATGACGCGCCCCTCCACCAGAATGGGATGGAAGCGCATCCGCGGCGCGAGGCCGGCGACGTAGCGATCCATCTCGTCCGCAAAGGCCTTCGACGCCTTGTACCGCACGGCCCTCGCCATGCGACTGTCCTCGCCCGCCTCGAGCAGGCGCTCCATTTGATCGAAGGGATCTTCGACGACGAACTCGTCCTGAAGCCTGGCGCAGAGATAGTCGTAGAATGTCGCCTGTTCGATGTTGTCCTCGCCGAGCTCGGGCAGCACGTTCGAGACGTACGACATGAAAAGCGGATTCGGCGAGAAAAAGAGCATCTGGCGCGCGTCGAGATCGCCCCGGTGCTTGTACAAAAGATACGCGGCGCGCTGGAGAGCGGCCGACGTCTTGCCGCTGCCGGCCGCGCCGGTGACAAGGAGCGCCGGCGACTCGTCGTCGCGGATGACGACATTCTGTTGGCGCTGGATGGTCGCGACGATGTTGTGCATCTGCGCATCGGAGCGGCGCGACAGGGCGTACATGAGGAGCTCGTCCCCGATGGTCAGCCCTGCATCAAACATGGCCAAGATGGTGCCGCCGCGGATGACGAATTGGCGCTTGAGCTTGAGCTCGCCCCGCACTATCCCGGCCGGCGCCTTGAACGACGCCGGCCCCGGCAGTGCGTCGTAGTACACGCTCGAGATGGGCGCGCGCCAGTCGTGCACGAGGAAGGTATGATCTCGCTCATCGCGAAACGACGCGATTCCGATGTAGATGGGCTCGGCCTCGCTTTCGCCTTCGTATTGGAAGTCAATTCGCGCGAAAAACGGCGACGAAATCTGGCGCTCCAGGGTGCGCTTGGTCTGCGCCGCCTGTTGGTGACGCCGCTCCCGCTCGCCGAGGACCTCCGCCTGCTGGCGGATGGCAAAGTGGGTTTCGACGAGATCGTCCAAGGTGCTCAGGTTGATGGTGACATCGTCCCAGAAGTGCCGGCGAAATTCGACGATCTCGCCGCGCACGCCGCGCAAGACGCCTTCAAGCTCCGCGAGCTTGGCGCGCATGGCGGCCACGACGCGATCGACGTAGGCTTGTTCCGCCCGCCATGCTGGGTGTTGCGCTGAGGGTTGTCCTTCCATGCGATGTTCCTCCTTCGGCGTGGCGCTCTGCGAACGGCGCGACGACCTTCGCGGTCCGCGCGACGCCGTCTCAACAGACGGAGGCGCTCCCGTCAGGAGCGGGGGAGCGCCTCGATGGAGTTCTCCGTATCAGTTTACACCGTTTTGGGCTCCGCGCGCCCAAGGCGGCGGAAGAAACCCGCGAAAATGACCACGCCGATGACGATAAACGCCACTGTGTAGATGGCGAGCTCCGCGAGATCGCGCGCCATCAGGGGCGGATTGCCGCCGCCGATGAGATAGCGGAATCCGCTCACGGTGGCGTTCATCGGCAGCCAGGGCCCCACCGCCTGGAAGAAGCGGGGGGACAGGTTCACGGGGTAGGTTCCCGATGTCGACGTGAGCTGCAGAATGAGCAGCACCACGCCGAGGAAGCGGCCGGGATTGTCGAGCAGCGCCACCAGCGCGAGCAAGATGGACGCAAAAGTCGTGCTCGCAAGCAGCGAAAACAGCACAAATTCGACAGGATGCGCCGTGTGTACCCCGATGAGGCCGAGCACGACAGCGTCGGCGATGAGCGCCTGCGTCCACGCAATGGCGACGACGAGCAGCCACTTGGAGAAGAACCACGCGACGCCGTTTTTCGGTTCGCCGTAAGGCTCACGGAACGGGAAGATGACGCTCATCATCAGCACGCCAACGTACAGCCCGAGCGATAGAAAATACGGCGCCAAGCCGTTCCCGTACGTCTGAATGTCGCCGAGCTCCACCTGGCGCAGGGAAACCGGGTGCGCCACGGCTGTCAGCACGGCGCCGCCGTGGAGCGCCTGTAGCTTGGACGCGCCACTTGTGAGATTCGAAGCGAGATCGGCGGAACCGCTCGCAAGCTTGCCCACGCCCGCCTGATAGGCGCCGAGGCCGTTTGCAAGCTTCTCGGCGCCGCTTGCGAGCGAGGCCGCGCCGCCCGCGAGAGCGTGGTTTCCATCCGCGAGCTTGGTGGCACCGGCCTGAAGCTGCAACAACCCGTCGTGCAGCGCGGACGAAGCCTGCTGCGCGCGGCCTGTGCCCGCCGCAAGACCCTTCGCCCCTTGCGCGATTTGGCCGGCGCCCGAGGCGAGTTGGCCGGACGCCGCCGCCAACCGTGCGCCTCCTTCCGCCACGCCGCTTGCGCCCTGCGCCAACCGCTGAAGCCCCTGTTGCAGCGGGGCCGCGCCGGCTTCCGCCTGCGTCAGCCCAGACGCAAGCGACGATGCGCCCGAAGCCACCTGCGCGGCCCCTTGCGACAGCCCTTCCGCGCCCGCCGCGAGTTGCTGATTGGCCGACGCGGTCTTCGAAGCACCGGATGCCACTTCGGCGCTCGCCGTGAGGAGTTGTTGGAAGGCAGGCGTCCCGGCGAGCGCCGGATTGGCCTTCGCCAACTGCTGAAGTCCTTCCGCCAACTGTGCTGCACCGGATGCCACCTGTTGCGATCCCGCCGCGGTCTGATTCGCAGCCTGTGCAAATTGGGACGCGTTTTGCGCGAGCGACTCGGCACCAGACGCGAGATGAGACGCGCCGGTATCCAACTGGCCTAGGCTGGTCGTCAGCTTGCCCGCGCCCGCGGCCAGCTGGGAAGCGCCCTGTCCGACCTGTTGAGCCCCTGCGCCAAGCTTCTCCCCTGCCTCGCCGAAGGCGCGCGCTTGGTTGGCCCAGGACGAAGCGCCCTGCGCGAGCGCCTCGGCGCCTTGGTTCAGCCGCGAAAGGCCCGCGTTCAAGCGGTCCGCACCGGACACGGCCTGCGACGCACCTTGCGCCAGCGCCCCCGCGCCCTGAGACGCCTGATAAAGTCCACCTTCCAGGCGATTCGCGCCCGCAGCCAACTGGGACGCTCCACTCACGAGCAACTCGCCTTTCGCCTCAAGCTCTCGCCCGCCGGAGGCGAGCGCATCCGCGGCCTTCGCCGCCTTGTGAAGCCCCGCGCCCGAGCTTTCGAGCGCATCGACCAGCGACGCCGTGTAGGACTTCGCAAGTCCCAGCGCCGTCTCCGACGCGAGCTTCACCGCCGCGTTCCGCCCCATGACGCCTTCGATATAGTTGTACCGGTCATTCGTGACGCTCGTGATCTCCGGCGCGGGCGCACCGGTATGTTCGGCCCTATTGACGGCGCGCTTCGAAAAGTCGCGCGGGATGACGATTTCCATCGCGTACGCCCCGTCCGCCATCCCGGCCGAGGCCTCGGCCGGCGTCACGAAATGCCAGCCGAGGCTGTGATCGCTTTTCAACTTCTCGACGAGGTCTCGCCCCGCGTTCAAGCGCTCGCCGTGAAACGAGGCGCCCGCATCCTCGTTGACCACGGCCACCGGCAGGCGGTCGAGATGGCCATACGGGTTCCAGAACGCCCAGAGAAACGCACTCGCGTACAACACCGGGATGAGCGCGATCCCGACGGCTTGCACCATCATCTTGGGTTTTCTTAGCCTCGCGAACTCCTGAAAGACATTGCCGCGCGCAGCGCCTTCGGAAGCACTGGTCATCCGCCTCACCTCTCCTGCTCAGTCTGCGCGGTCGCGGGCTCGCCATCGCCGGGCCTCAGGCGCAAACCGTCGACAAACAGGCCCGTGAAAAGGTCGTACAGCTCCTCTTCCGAGAGCGCACCTTCCGCAGGCGAAAAGTCGCGCAACACTGCCGTGTACGCGCGCAACAGGACGAACGCCACGAGGTCCAGCCGGCACGGCCGTACCACACCAAGATCCACGCCGCGCTTCAGATGACGCGCGAGATAATCTAGGATGGCGGTCTCAAGCTCCTGCAGACCTGCGCGTGCCTCCGCCGTCCCAAACTGACGGACCTCCTGGACGAGCTTCGAGAGCATGGCGTGATCGGCGCGAAACCGCATGAGCGCGCGCAGACCTCGCTCGAGATTGCGAAAGTAGTCGTCGCCATCCACCTGGGCCGACTCGAACGCGTCCCGCACCTGCGCGATGACCCCGCGCAGCATGTGCTGAAACAGCGCTTCCTTGCTCGGGAAGTGGAGATAAATGGCCCCCTTGCTCACACCCGCGAGCCGGGCGATCTGATCCATCGTCGTGCCCTTGTAGCCAAATTCGGAGAACGCGCGCTTGGCGGCCTCCTCAATGCGATCCCGCATGGTCATCCCTCGCTTTCTGCGCGCTGTGGCGCTCTGACCAAAATTCTAATTTAGTCATTTGGTCATTGCAAGTGCATCGCTTGCGCCGGCCGACAGGATTTCCTCGACACGAGGGCGAACAGTTTAGCGCAGGACACCGCGGCGACACCGCGGAAATTGGTCGGCGATGGGGGAAGGCCCATGGACGCGATATTGGTGACAGGATTCGAACCGTTTCAGGGCGAGGCGCTCAACCCTTCGTGGGAGGTGGCGAGATCGCTCGCGGGCGAGACCGTGGGCGTCCACTATCGGGTGATTGCGCGGCGCCTGCCCACAGTGTACGGCCGGGCCGGAGAGGAACTCGTGAGCGCCATCCGAGAGGTCAGGCCGCGCGCCGTCGTCTGCCTGGGCGAAGCCGGCGGCCGCACGCACGTGACCCCGGAGCGCATCGCCATCAATATCATGGACGCGCGCATCCCGGACAATGCGGGCCAAAAGCCCATCGACGAACCCATCGCGCCGGACGGGCCCGCCGCCTACTTCTCGACGCTTCCGATTCGCGCCATGGTCAAAGCCATGTGCGGCGCCGGCGTTCCCGCGTACATCTCGAACACGGCGGGGACCTTCGTGTGCAATGACACGTTCTATCGCCTGATGCACTTCATCGCCGCAGAGTCGCCGGGCATCATCGGAGGCTTTATTCACGTGCCGTACATGACTGAACAGGTCCTTCACAAACAGGCGCCGTCCCTGCCGCTCACCACCCTGGTGGCAGGCGTCCGGACTGCGCTTGCCGTCGTCGCCTCGGCGCTCGGGCCGGCGGGCGTGCCGAAGTGCTAGCGGGACGCGGGCTGGGGACAGAAGTCGCCTCCAAGTCCCCACCCGCGCCCCTGCGCATCACCACGCGGCAATCGCCCCATCCGCCCGAGGCTCGGTCGCCCCTGCCAAAGCGCCGCTTTCCAGGCGCCAGATGACCTGTCCGCGGCCAAAAGGCGTGCCGTCGTCTGTCACCTCGATCTCGTGGCCGCGCGCCCGCAGTTTGGCGATCACGTCCTCGCCCAAGGCCGCCTCCGCCAGCACGCGCTTCCCCTGCAGCCACTGCCAGCGCGGCGCGTCGAGCGCCGACTGTGGGTTGCGGGCGAGATCGAGCATCTGCGCGAGCACCTGGACGTGGCCCTGCGGCTGCATGAAACCGCCCATGACGCCAAACGGCCCCACGGGCTCGCCCCCGCGCGTGAGAAAGCCGGGGATGATGGTGTGGTACGGGCGCTTGCGGGGGCCGAGGGCGTTCGGGTGCGACGGGTCCATGGAAAAATTGTGCCCGCGGTTCTGCAACGAAACGCCGGTCCCCGGGACGACGATGCCGCTGCCAAAGCCCATGTAGTTGCTCTGGATGTACGACACCATGTTGCCCTCGCCGTCCGCGGCGCAGAGATACACGGTGCCCCCGTAGTACGGGCGCTCCACCTCAGGCAGGTGTGCCTCATCGCCGATCTTCGCGCGAAGCGCCTCCAAGTGGTCCTTTGACACGAGCGACGCGGGCGAAACGCGCATAAAGCGGGGGTCTGCCACTTCGCGCAGCGCCACATCGAACGACAGCTTGATGGCCTCGAGCATGGCGTGGGCGCGATCCGCCTCATCCATGCGGGCGAGATCGAGCCCATCGAGTGCACCGAGCGCCATGAGCGCCACGATGCCCTGGCCGTTCGGCGGTAATTCCCACACCTCGAAACCGCGATAGCGCACCGAGAGCGGATCGACCCACTCGGGAGCGTAGGCGGCGAGATCGGCCTTGGTCAAAAGCCCGCTTGTCTCGCGTGCGAACGCGTCGATGGCGTCGGCAATTTCGCCCTCGTAAAATGCGCGCCCGCCGGACGAAGCAATCGCTTCCAAGGTGCGCGCGCCGTCCGGATTGCGGAAGAGATCTCCTGGGCCGGGGACTTCGCCTTCTGGCGCGAAGAGGCGGAAGAACGGCTCGTGCGCTGCTCCCGTCAGCCGCCCGCGGTGCGCCTCCATCGCGCGGCGCCAATTCTTCGCGGTCACCGGCTGCACCGGAAAGCCTTCGCGGGCGAGCGCCGCGGCGGGCGCGAGCACGTCCTTGAGCGGCAGCCGGCCGAATCGCTCGACGAGGGCCGCCCACGCGGCCGGCGCGCCGGGCACGGTCACGGGCAGCCAGCCGTGCGTCGGCAGCTCGCGCAGTCCGCGGCGCTCAAGCTCCTCCCGCGTCAGCCGCTCGGGCGAGTGGCCGCTGGCGTTGAGGCCGTACAACTTGCCAGCTTTCCAAACGATGGCGAACGCGTCGCTGCCGATGCCGTTGGAGGTCGGCTCCACGATGGCGAGAGCAGCCGCAGCCGCCACCACCGCGTCGATGGCGTTGCCGCCGCGCCGAAGGACCTCGAGCCCCGCCTCAGAGGCGAGCGGCTGCGTCGTCGCAACCATCCCCCGCCTGGCGAACACGACCGTGCGCCGCGAAGCAAACTCGTACGTCGTCGCATCCCAATGAGGCTTTACCATCTCTCGTCCCCCTCTCCGCCGCAAGCGGCCTTACACCTCGCTCGCCCACCGCCCGCCGCGGAAGATGGGCACCGTGCGGCCGTCCTGAAGCACCGCGTCGATGTCGAGATGAGGCGAGCCAATCATGAAGTCCACGTGCATGAGGCTGTCGTTCAAGCCGTGCGCCTCCCAGTCCTCGTGCGCGAGCTGGTGGCCGCCCTCGATGAGCGGATACGCGCGGCCGATGGCCAAGTGGCAGCTGGCGTTCTCATCAAACAGCGTGTTGTAGAAGATCCGGTTCATCTGCGCGATGGGCGAGTCCACGGGCACGAGCGCCACCTCGCCGAGGTAGTGGCTGCCCTCGTCCGCCTCGATAATGGCCTTGAGCGCCTCCTCGCCCTTCTGCGCGCTGTACTCGACAATGCGCCCGTTTTCGAAGCGCAGGCGGATGCCTTCGATGAGCGAACCACCGTGATTGAGCGGCATGGTGCTCGTAACCGTGCCGTTCACGCCGGTCTTCTTGGGCGCCGTGAACACCTCTTCCGTCGGGATATTCGCGACGAAGCGAAGTCCCTGGACGTCGGGATGGCCGGCCGCCTCAAAGTAGTGGCCCTCCGCGAGCTCGATGGTGAGATCCGTGCCGGGCGCCCGATAGTGCAGCGCGTGAATCTTGAGGCCGTTCAGCCAGGCCGCTCGGCGCTTCAGGTTGGCGATGTGCTGCTCCCAGTCCGCGATGGGATCTTCGCCCGTCGCCCTTGACGCCTGCAGGATATCCCGCCAGAGCGCTTCGAACCGCTCCTCGCGCGGCAACTCCGGGTGCACCGCGTCGGCCCAAGCCTGCGTCGGCGCCGAGGCGAGCGTCCAGCGATATTTGTCGCTTGTGCGCTCATTGTCGAATGGCCGGAAGGCCTCTCGCACCGCCCGCTCCGCCTGCTCGACGCGATCGCGCGGGATACCGGCAAACAGCGCCGGATCGCTCGCCGGCATGGCGATGTACGCAGCGCCCATCTCCGCGAGGCGCTCCACCCACTCGACTTGCCACTTGGCGCGCTGTCGCAGAATGGCGAGATCCGCGCGCTTGACCGTCTCGCGCAGCCACCACTCGTCGCCCCAGTCGATGTGCACGTAGCTCGCTCCCGCGTCGTAGGCGGCCTGCGCGAGAAGCCTTGCAAACGGCACCTGGTCCGGATACACCTGGCGCGATCCGAAGCCAATGACGAGCGGTTGGCCCGGCTGCAGATTCACCCCCACCCGCACGATGAGTTCTGCATATTTGCGCAATGGTTCGATCACGTCGTTCGCTCCCCTTGTCAGCCATGAATGCGATTCTGCACGAACGCTCCTCCCCCACTATATCAAATCGCGCGAGTTCACGAGAGCTTCACACAAGGGACACACTTCCTTCGCAGGCGATTCACAGACGACGCTTACACTCACCTTGAAGCCCATCCGCTTGAATATCCCGCATTGGAAAGGAGGGCCATCGTGGCCAAGGCCGCCGAAGCCGTGATCGCAGAGCGCATCGAGGAGAGGCGCTTTGCGCGAAGCCGGGTGTCGCTTCAACTCACCGGCGTCGCGATGATGGCGCCCGCGCTTCTCTTTCTGCTCGCGTTTGTCTTTGTGCCGATGGGCTACGCGGTGTACCTGAGCCTCTACCAGTCGACGCTGTACACACCGCAACCGGTGTTCGCCGGATTTGCCAACTACGCGCACCTGCTCGCCGCGCCCGACTTTTGGCAGGCGGCGTCGAACACGGTGTGGCTGGCGGTCGGCATGATGGCGCTGTCGCTACCCGCCGCGCTCCTCCTCGCCGTGCTCCTGAACCAGCGCATCCGAGGGCAGGCGATATTCCGAACGGCCATCTTCGGCCCGTACGTGATCCCGCTCGTGAGCTCAGGCCTCATCTTTTCGCTGCTCTTCTCCACGGACGGAGGACCGGTGAATCTGGCCCTGCAGCGCCTCGGCCTGGCGCCGGTCAACTGGCTCGGCCAAGGGCGCACTGCGCTTCTGTCCGTGCTCATCCTCACCGCGTGGCAGTTCACCGGATATTACGCCATCATCTTCCTGGCTGGGTTGCAGAGCGTGCCGACGTCCCTGATGGAGGCGTGCCAGGTGGACGGCGGCGGGCGCTGGCAGGTGTTTCGGCACGTGACGCTGCGCGCGCTCGGGCCAAGCCTGTTTTTCGCCGTCGTCATCTGCCTCATCCAGACGTTCCAGACCTTCGATCAGGTGTACGTCATGACGGGAGGCGGTCCAGACGGCGCGACCACCACGTTTGCCTACTACATCTTCGAGAAAGGCTTTCAGGCGTTCAATATCGGGGAGTCTTCGGCGGCAAGCGTCATTCTGATCCTGGTGCTCGCGTGCCTCTCGTACCTGCAGATGCGCCTCGGCCGCCGATGGGTGGTGGAGGAATCGTGAAGGCGAACCCCCTGCTGAAGGGCGTCTCGTACGCGCTGTTGACCATCGCGGCCTTGCTCTGCCTGGCGCCCGTGTACTGGATGATCCGCACGTCGCTCATGCCGACGAGCAGTCTCTTGTCCTCCGCGCTGTGGCCCGCGCACCCCGCGTGGAGCAACTTCGCCGCCGCGTGGCGCGCCCAGCCGTTCCTCCTCTACCTGTGGAACAGCGTGTTCACCAACGGCGCCATCGTCGCGCTGCAGGTCGTCACGTCTTCGCTCGCCGCGTACGCGCTCGTCTTCATCCCGCTCCGCGGCAAGCGCTGGCTGTTCTTCGCCGTGCTCGTGGCCATGATGGTGCCCATGCAGGCGACGTTCGTTCCCGTCTACACCATGCTGTCCGCGGTGCATCTCATCAACACCTACGGCGCGCTCATCCTGCCGTACGCCGGATCAGCCTTCGGTATCTTCCTCATGCGCCAAGGCTTTCTGACGCTGCCACGGGACATCGTCGACGCCGCGCGGGTGGACGGCGCGAGCGAGTGGTGGATTTTGACGCGCATCGTCCTGCCGAACAACAAGCCGACCATCGTGACGCTCGTGTTGCTGAACTTTGTCTACCACTACAACAGCCTGTTCTGGCCGCTCGTGGCCACCAACTCCACCAACATGCGCGTGGTGCCCGTGGCGCTGTCGTACTTCCTGACCCAGGACGCCGGCCAGACGTTGCAGTGGAACTACGCGATGGCGTTTGACATCTTCGCCATCGCGCCCGTCGTCATCCTGTTCCTCATCGGCCAGCGCTACTTCGTCCAGGGCGTGGCCCAGACGGCCGTGAAGGGATAAACACGGCGCCCGCTCGAGGCGCATACATTGGGAGGGAAAACATGAAGCGAGATCGACTGTGGAAATCCGGCGCGCTCCTGGCGCTCGGACTCGTGGCAACGGGGTGCGGCACCGCCGCAAACGGCGGCGGGCAGACAGCGACGAGTGCCAGCCAGGCAGCGGCATCCAGTCAGCCCGTGACCATCACCTTCTGGTACGGCGTCGGCACGACGCTCAGCCAAGACATTCAGCAGATGGTGCAGCAGTTCAACAAGACCCACCCCGGCATCAAGGTCGTGGCCACGTACCAGGGCAGCTACTCCGGCGGCGGCGAGGAACAGCAGAAGCTGCTCGCGGCCATCAAGGCGGGCGATCCGCCCACCATCGCGCAGATTGAAGTGCACGCGATGCCGGTGTTCGCGGCGAGCGGGCAATTGCTCGATCTCACCAACCTAATGCAGTCGTCGAGCATCGACAAGCCGTCCAACTTCCTGCCGGGTATCCTCGTCTCGACGCAGTACCAGGGCCGGTACTATGGGGTGCCGTTCAATCGGAGCGTTCCGGTGCTCTACTACAACAAGACGCTCTTCGCGAAGGCGCACATCGCCTCGCCGCCTTCCAACTGGACCGAACTCGCGGCGGACGCGAAGAAGCTCACGAGCGGGGCCGGATCGAACAAAATCTACGGCTTCGAGCCGCTCGTCGACTGGTGGCCGTGGGAGTACGCGGTGGAGTCCGGCGGCGGCTCCATTCTGTCGGCCGATTTGAAGCGCGCCACGTTCGACCAGCCGCCCGCGCTCTCCATCCTGGAGACGGAGCAGTCGCTCGTGAAGCAGGGCTACGCGAAGGTGGAGACGGGGCCGAACTACTGGGACCTCATGACGCAGGACTTCATCAACGGCCAGGTGGCCATGGACATCGACTCCATCGGCAGCGCGGGCAAGGTGACCAAGGGCGTGGGCGACAAGTTCCAGTGGGGCACCGCGCTCCTGCCGCGCAGCAAGACGCTCGCGGTCCCGCCGGGCGGTGGCGATCTCGCCATCTTCAAGGACGCCACACCTGCGCAGCAGAAAGCCGCGTGGACGTTCATTCAGTGGTGGACCTCGCCCAAGCAGTCGGTCCAATGGTCCACCGAGACCGGCTACCTGCCTGTGCAAAAGGCGGACTTGAAGGATCCCGTCTACCAGGCATATCTGAAGCAGCACCCGCAGTACCGGACCGCCATCGAGGAGCTTCAGTACGAGCATCCTTCGCCGGCGTCCCCCGCGTACCTGGCCGTGTTGCAGCCGGTGCAACAGGCGCTGCAAGGCATCTTCGACGAGGGTAAGCCCGTCGCAGCCACCATGCATCAGGCCGCAGAAGCCGCCGATCAAAATCTCGGATGATGACCGCGCTGGATGGCAAGGAGGTTTTCGCATGATCCGAGAACTCCTGATGCGCGACGACACGCTCTATATCGCCCACCGCGGCGCGTCCGCCGAGTGCCCGGAGAACACGCTGCCCGCCTTCGTGCGGGCGGCGGAGTTGGGCGCCGACATGATTGAGCTCGACGTCCGCCTGACGGGCGACGGCGGCGTCGTGGTCCTGCACGATCCGACGGTCGACCGGACGACCGACGGCAGCGGCCTGATAGCCGACATGCGGCTCTCAGATTTGCGCAAGCTCGACGCCGGATCGTGGTTTGACGCCCGCTTTCGCGGCACGCTCATCCCCACGCTCGACGAGGTGTTCGCGACCGTGCCGAACATGTGCCTGAACATCGAACTGAAGACGAGTCCCGTCGCGCACACCCGCCAGCTCATCCGCCGCGTGCTTGGCGCTATCTACCGCCACAACGCGCGGGATCGCGTCCTCCTCTCCTCCTTCGATCACGCCGCGCTGGCCGAAATCCGCCGCTTCGACCGCGACATCGCCCTCGGCGTGCTCTTTACCGGGCGCCTGCTCGAGCCCATTCAGCTCGCGGAGCGCCTCGGCGCGCAGAGCCTCCACCCCGACATCGAACACCTGGATCCGCTGTTTGTGGCCGAGGCCAAAGCCCACCACCTCGCCGTGTACGCGTGGACCGCGAAGGACGAGATGGCCGTGAACCGGGCGCTTGCGTGCCGGGTGTCTGGCATCATTCTGGACGATCTCCGGCTGAGGCAAACCGTCACCAAGGCTGTCCCGTCGCCCACGCCGCCCTCCGCGTGATGGCAGGGGAGAGATTTGTTACAATCGGATCACCATTTCACAGAGGGAGCGATGCGCGTGAACAAAGGTCGGCTTCGGCTCAGGCTGACCGCCACGCTGGCACCCGCCCTGCTTTTCTTGACGGCGTGCGGCCCGGCAAACGTCGCGCCCCAAAACGCGGTGAACAGCGCACCTGCCCATGGCAAGTCGACAGGCGCCGCGCCCTCGAAAGGCGTCGCTTCCATCGCGGCGTCCGCCAGCCAATTCACCTGGATTGGGGAGCCCGGGGCCGGATCGGCGCCGTGGGTGAAGGCGATTAGTCGGGCGCGCCAGCGCGTGGATTACAACGTCTATCTGCTCACCGACGAAAACATCGCCAACGCGCTCAAGCAGGCCGCCGCGCGCGGCGTGGCGGTGCGCGTCATCCTGGACAGCCACCCCTACGACTTCCCGGACGCTGTCTCGAAGGAACTCGCGATGTTCCGCGGCTCGAAGGTGCAGGTGAAGACGTGGTCGCCCTCCGCGACGAGCTACGATCACGCCAAGTACCTGGTCGTGGACGGGCGCGTCGCCATTGTCGGCTCGGCCAACGCCACGTATTCGGCTCTCGATGGCGGCGCCAACCTCGAGGACAACGTCGAGATCGACGGCGGCATCCTCCCAGCCGATCTCGACGCCCTGTTCCAGGCGGACTGGTCGGGCCGCCCACGGCCGAGCCTCCCGCCCGCGCTCATTGTGTCGCCGGGATCGGCTGAGGCGCTCGCCAATCAGATCCGCCAGCCCGGCCCGGTCATGATGGCCGAGGAGGAGCTGTACGACGCCCCGGACGTCATGGCAGCCATGGAGGCGAAAGGCCGCCAGCTCGAGCTCTTGCTCCCGTCCTCCATCGACAGCGAGGAGATGGCGAACGCGCGCATGCTCGCGAACCACGGCGTGCAGGTGCGCCTTCTGTCGTCGCCTTACGTGCACGCGAAACTCATTGCGGGCACGGAGGCCGTCTTCGTCGGCAGCGAGAACCTCTCCGCCAACTCGCTCAACGACAACCGGGAGGTCGGCATGGTCGTCACCCAGCCCCTCGTGCGTGCGCAGGCAGAGGCATGGTTTTCCCATTATTGGCAGAAGGCACAGCCGTTGTCGAGCGCATCCGGGACGTCCGACACCTGGACATCCGGAAGCGGGAAGTCCGCGAGCTCAGGCAGGACATATCCCTACTTGCCGCTCGGGATTTCCGAGTCGGAGGCGCGGGCGAAGTGGGGACCGCCGTCGTCCATCTCGTCCACCACGTACCACGGCAGGCCCGAGACCGTCTGGACGTATCCGAACGGCGCGCGGCTGTACTTCCAGGACGGCAAGCTGGTGCACGTCTCGCGATGACACCGGCGCACGGCGAAAAGGCCCAGGACCCTAGACAACCCTGGGCCTTTCCCTTGCGCGTCAGGCACGCGCCGCCTGCCCATCACGCCTCGCGCTTTGCGATCTGCCGCGCCACGTGCACGCCGCACGAGGCCGCCTGCGAGATTCCGCGCGAGATGCCCGGACCGTCGCCCGCGCAGTACAACCCGTCGATCTTCGTCTGCAGATCCGGCCCCACCTCGGCGCGCGCAGCGTAGAACTTCGCCTCCACGCCGTAGAACAGCGTGTGATCGCTCGCGACGCCAGGCGCCACCTTGTCGAGCGCCTCCATCATCTCCATCAGCGCGACCATCGTCTTGTACGGCAGCACCAGGCCGAGATCGCCCGGTACGGCCTCCTTGAGCGTCGGCTCCACAAACCCTTCGCGAATGCGCTGAGGGGTGGATCGGCGGCCCTTGCGCAGATCGCCGTATTTCTGCAGGATGATGGACCCGTTCGACAGCTCGTTCGCGTGCCGGCAGATGCTCTTGGCGAACTCGTTCGGCTTGTCGAACGGCTCGGTGAACCGATGGCTGACGAGAAGCGCAAAGTTCGTGTTCTGCGATCCCAGCGCCGGATCGTGATACGCGTGGCCGTTGGCCGCCATGACGCCCGTGTGGTTTTCAATCACGACGTGGCCGGACGGGTTCGCGCAGAACGTCCGCACCATGAGGCCGGTCGCAGGCGACTGGAACAGGAACTTGGCCTCGTACAGGTGCTCGTTCAACTCCTGCATGACCACGTTCGACGTCTCCACGCGCACGCCGATGTCCACCTGGTTGTTGGTCATCTTGAGCTTGTGGCGACGGAACAAGTCGGACAGCCACGTCGCCCCGTCCCGCCCCGGCGCGAGCAGCACGTACCGGCTTCGGACCATCTCGCCCCCGCGCAGGATCACGCCGCCGACGCGATCGCCCTCCACCACAATGTCCTCGACGAAGGTGCGAAACCGGAGATCGATGTGACGGCCGAGGTGCTCGAACAGCGACTGGATGAGCTCCAGGTTCTTGTCGGTGCCGATGTGGCGGACTCGCGCGCGAAGCAACTTGAGCCCGGCAGCCATGGCCCGCCGCTCGATGGCAGCCACGGCGGGCGTGGACGGATCCGTCACGGCGTCGGGTGCCCCGTGCCGAAGGTTGATGGCGTCCACATACTCGATGAGCCCGAGCACCTCGCTCGCGGGCAGGTACTCCGTCAGGTAGCCGCCGTATTCGGCGGTAATGTTGAACTTGCCGTCCGAAAAGCTCCCCGCGCCGCCCGCGCCGTTGATGACGCCGCACGCGGGCCAGCAGCTCGCGTACGTCTTGATCTTGTTGGGCGGCGGGCACTTGTCGATCCGCCCCTCCATGATGGGGCAGTGGCGAAACCGCGCCTCCACGCCCTTGTCGATGAGCAGCACCTTGAGCTTCGGCGCCTTCTCCACCAACTCGTAGGCGGCGTAGAGTCCGGCGGGCCCCGCGCCCACGATGATCACGTCGTAGTGCTCAGCCATGCGAAATCCTCCTCGTTATCGCGGCCTGAGGCGAACCGTTTCGCCCCCCGTGATCCGAACGTTCATTGTATATAAAGACAAAACGTTCGCCAAGGAGATTGCGCCACCCTCTTGACACCGAACACATGTTCGCATATTCTGGACTCAAGATGCTGGGGAGGCGAGATCACGTGAAGCGCGTCTATCTGTCCGGTCCCATGACAGGGCTCCCGCACGGGAATCGTCCGGCGTTCCTGGAGGCAGCAAAGGCGCTCCGAGCGCGGGGCCTTGAGGTCATCAACCCGGCCGAGTATGGTTCGCCCGAAGACGATTGGTATGCCGCCATGCGCCGCGACATCCGCATGCTCATGGATGCGGACGCCGTCGTGACCCTTCCCGGATGGGAACGCTCGCGCGGCGCCCGACTGGAAGTGTACGTGGCATGCCAATTGAACATGCCCGTCTATACGCTTACCGCTTGTCTTCGCGCGGCGGAAGAGGACCTGGCGAAGGCGCCCGCCATCCAGCTTTCGCTCGAACTGTGACACCGAGGCGCCGGGGCGGAGCACTGCGCCGCTGAACGCTTGCCTCACGGGCCCGTGGCGCGCATCAGGCCCTCCACGTCCGGGTGAAAGTAGTGCTTGCGGCAGACGGATTTGTAGAGATCGTTCCCGCCGACTTCAATCTGCTCGCCCTCGTACACCGGGCGCCCGTCCTTGACCTTGAGAATCATCGTCGCCTTGCGGTCGCAGCCGGGATGCGCGCAGATGGTCTTGATCTCTTCTATCCGGTCCGCCCACAGGATGGCCGCCTCACTGCCCTCGAATAGGCGGTTGCGGTAGTCCTTGAGCAGGCCGTACATGATCACGGGAATGTCGAGATCGTCCGCCACGCGCGCCAGCTGCTGCACGTGATAGGCGCGGAGAAACTGAACCTCGTCCACCAGCACACAGTCGGGCATCTGCGCGCGCACGCTCTCGAAGAGGTCAGTGTCCTCCTCGACGACGAGGGCCTGCTTCGAAATGCCCACCCGGGATGCGATGACGCCGCGCCCGTACCGGTCGTCGATGGCAGGCGTAAAAGCGCCACCTTTTGCCCTGCTCCTCGTAGCTGTGCGCAACGGTCAACAGTTGGATGGACTTGCTGGCGTTCATCTGCCCAAAGCGAAAGTACAACTTCGCCACGTGTATCCCTCTTTCTGGCTCCCGGGAGCACAGGATGGCGCGGATTCATTCGTCCTCGAGCGCGTACCAGGCATCGCGCGGAATGCCGGCCATGTCGAGCGAGGCGCTCCAAAGCTCGCGCGCTGCGGCGAGATCGCGAGAAGCCGGGGACGAATTCATGACGACGGGATATCCCCGAGATCCCCGGTCAGGACCGACGTACTCGCCGCCCTCGAGGTCCGGATGCGTAGCGGCGTACAGCGTAGGAAGCGCGCCCATCTCGCTCGGCTGAGCAAAGCGGTTCACCACCCGAGCCAGCGGCTTGGCCCAGGAACTCTTCAGCATGCCGTTTTCCACGAGGGACGTTGCGGCAAACCCGGGATGGCACGCGATGCTCTTCAAGGGGAGTCCGCGGCGCTTGAGGCGCCGGTCAAGCTCGTAGGCAAAGAGGAGATTCGCGAGTTTGCTCTGCGCGTAGCTCTGGAATCGCCTATAGCGCCCACTCCCGCGCACGTACGCGAGATCGAGGCGCTTCGCCATCTGATGCGCCATGCTGCTTACGGTCACCACGCGCGCGCCCGTGGTCCCGGCGAGAATCGGGAGCAACTGAAGCGTGAGCGCGAAGTGGCCGAGGTGATTGGTACCGAACTGAAGCTCATAGCCCTGGCGCGTGGTGCCGTATGAGGTGGCCATCACGCCCGCATTGTTGATCAGCAGGTCGAGCGGCCGGCCGTCCGCCACGAGCGCCTCCGCGAACGACCGAACGCTGTCGAGATCGGCCAGATCCAACAGGCGCACGTCCACCTCCGCGCTCGGCACCTCCGCCAGGATGCGGGCCTTGGCGTCTTCGCCGCGCCCGCGGTTGCGGACCGCAAGCGTGACCCGCGCGCCGCGCTTCGCCAGCCAACGCGCCGCCTGCCAACCGATGCCGCTATTCGATCCCGTGATGACGGCCCACTTCCCCTTGAGATTCGGAATCTGATCCGCCGTCCATGCCACACGCATCCCCCCGCGCCAGCCGATGTCTATCCCTCATACTACTCCATCGGCGGGAATCGGGATAGACTGAAGACCTGGAGGTGTTCCGGTGAACGACTGGCTAGAGTGGGTGTTGTGGGCGATTGTGGCGGTTTCGGCCTTGTCGGGCTTGCGGCGCGGATTTGAACGAGAGTCGCGGAGGCTTGTACAGACCGCGGCATTTGTCGCCGAGGTGGTCGCCTCGTCCGCATCCGCCTTTGCGGCGAGCCGCTCCATCCGCAACTTCGTCCTGGAGGATGGCCAGCGCGCTTTTGTGCCAGGCTGGCTAGCGCATCTCGCCGCGTTTTGGCAGCAATCTCCGAGGCTGTGCAACTGGATAGCGTTTCTCGCCGCGTATCTCATCGTCTCGTCCGCCATCGGAGCGCTGCTCGCGCCACTTTTCGCCAGGTGGATCCGGCCGCGGGGACGCGTCCGCGCCTTGAGCCGCGCCGGCGGGCTCGTGGTCGGCGGCGCGCTCGGCGCCGTTCGCGCCGCGGCCGCCGGCGCTTGCGTGTTTCTCGTTCTCCAGTACGTCTCGGCGCCGGCCCTCGCGCGAGCCGCCCAGGCGTCGCCCGCGTACCGCTGGCTTTCGCATCACGTCTACACGCCATGGCTTCGGCCCGTCGCGGAGCGGGAAATGCCGATTTTGGCCAAAGGTGCGGCGCAGACCGTGGCAGCCGATATCTCTCTGTTCGTCGTGCCCACGGGCCCCGGCGAGGAGACAGGCATCCTGGTCGTTCCAAAGCCGGTGGCCGAAAAAGCCCTTGCCATCACGCGCGGCTTAACCTCTCCGTACGCCAAGGCGCGCGCCTTGTACGAGTGGGAGATCCACCACATCCACTACGACTGGAAGAAATATGACGACTATGTCTACGATGGCAAATGGGACGCTCAGTCCCCGCTCACCACGCTCGAGACCGGAAAGGGCGTGTGCGCCGACTACGCGCTCCTCTATGCGGACATGGCGCATGCCGTGGGTCTGACCGTGCGCATCGACGAGGGCGTGGCGGTGACCGGCGGGGTGGAAGGGTCCCACGCGTGGAACGAGGTGTGGATTCCGAACCAAGACCGGTACATCCTGGTGGACCCCACCTGGGGCTCCGCCCAGGACGCGTGGTTTGACGTGCCGCCCACCCTGTTCGACGAGACGCACAAGCTCACCACGCGCATCACCATCTACGCGTCCACCTGAATCGGCTCGTGCTTGAGGGGCAGGCGCATGCGGATGTGCGTGCCCTGAGGGCTGGACTGGACCACGCCCACCGTCCCGCCGTGCGCGATGGCGATGAGGCCGCAGAACGTGAGCCCAAGGCCCAGCCCGCCCTTTTTCGTGGAACTGTACGGAACAAAAATCCGGTCCCAGCGGTCCCGCGGGATCCCGACGCCGCTGTCGATCACGTCGATGTGCAGCTCTTCGGCTTCTATTCTCACCGTCACGTCCACCTCGCGCCGGGCGCGATCGTCCGGAATGGCGTCAATGGCGTTTCTCACGAGGTTCACGATGGCGCCAAACAGCTTGTCTTCATCCACATCGAGGTACACGTGCCGATGTCCGGTCTCGTTTCGAAACGAGAGCTTCACATGGCGGGCCTGGGCCATGGACGAACACAGGCCAACGGCGTCCGACACCAGCCGCACCACGTCGCGGCGCCTCACGGTCAGCATGCCGTTGCGCAAGAACGCCGTGAAGTCTCGTGCGATTCGATTCGCGTATTCAGAAGCGGATCGCATCCGCTCGAGGATCTCGCGCGCCTTCTCTCCGAGGTTCGGCTCGATCCTCGGCAAGAGCTCCGCCATCTGCCGCATGGCGGCGAGCGGCGTGCCGAGCTCGTGCACCAGCGCCTGGGTAGCCATCACGAGGTAATCGACGCCCCTGCCGCGCTCCCGGCGCGTGAGTTCGCGCAAATATTCCACCAGCTTCTCCGACATCTCGTTCACGTGCGCGGCGAGCACGCCAATCTCGTCCGATCGCGCCACCTCGACGTGCGCCGCGAAATTCCGGTCGGCAATTTCGTCCACCGCCTCGGTGATGCGCTTGAGCGGGCGCGTGATGAGCTCCGCGCCGACGAACGAGAGCACGCCAGTCAGCACGAGGAGCGCCCCGCCCAGAATGGCCATGTCGTGCAGAAGATCCGCCAGTTGTGCCGTGATGAGGTGGTAGTTCATCACGATCTCGACGACGTATCGACTCCCCTGCTCCGACTCGGGGATGAACGCCTTCATCACCGTCGTGCCGTCGATGTGATCGAGGGCCGTCTGCATGTGGCCCGTGGACAAAGCGCGGTCTTTGAGCTTGACGTCGAGGTCGTGATCGGCATACCGATAGGCGCCGTACATGACGGGCTGATTGGCGATATCGATCCAGGAGAGGCCCTTGTACGAGTAACGAATCGGCTTTTCGTCAAAGGTCTTGTTCAGCACGGCGATGGACAGGATGTCAGGCTCGGTCGCCAGGATGTGGCGGATGGTGCTGTTGACGCTGACCACCTGTTCGTAGCCGGGGATGGACGTCTGGACGTAAAACGGATCGATGATGTAGTCCGTCGTGCCGTCGTAGTAGTAGCCCCACTTGTCGACCTTGGACGGATCGGAGGCGGCGTTGGCGAAGGGCCCGGACCAGTAGTTTTTCTCTGCGGTGCCGTACGTGGACGCTTGGGGCCTTCCGGCGAGAAGATCGCGGAAAGCGATGTACCATTTGCCCATGCCGCGCGTGGAAAGGCCAATCTCGCGCGGATCCGACGAGCGCACGCCCACGATGTCGTCGGCCGTGGGCGCGAGAAGCGTGATGCCGCTCACGCCGAGCTCTGCGGATAACTGGCGCAACTGAGCGTTGGTCACGTCCCGCCAGTGGGGCCGGAGTTGCTTTTCAATCGCGATGGAGGCGATGCGCAGCTCGTTGCCGAGGAGGTTGTCGATGTAGGCTTGCCCGGCCTCGCTCGACTCGACCTCGAGCTCAATCTGTTGCGCGAGGAGCTGCGCCTGCTTGTCCGCGCTCTTGAGCATCTGCTGCCTGGCGACGCTGTAAAACAGCGTCCCGCCGAGCGCGAGGACCACGAGCATGGCGCCAAAGAGGATGGCGATGATCTTGTAGCGCAGCGAAAAGCGCACGCGGGGATGAACGTTGACCTGCATGCTGTCCCGCCTTTACGCGTGCTTTCTCGTGCAGGTGCGAATGATGTGGGCGAGTTCCGCCGTGGCGGTGGCGACGTCATCGTTGAAGATGAGGAAATCGAACTGATCCGACAGCGACTCCTCGTACTTGAGACGCTGCATGCGGATGCGTATGTCTTCCTCTTTGTCGCCGCGGTGGTGAAGCCTTCCTTCGAGATCGTCGAGGCACGTCGGGCGGACGTAGATCAGGATGACGCGATCGCCAAACACGCGCTTCATGTTGAGCGCGCCGTTTACGTCGATGTCCTTGATGATCATGCGGCCCTCGTTGAGGGCCCGCTCGTAACTCAACAGGTGCGTGCCGTACAAGTTCCCATGGATGGTTTCGTACTCGAGGAATTCGCCCCGCTCGGCCATGCGCATGAACTCTTCGCGGGACACGAAGTAGTAGGGATTGCCGTTCGTCTCACCCGGCCGCATCGGCCTCGTCGAAAACGACGGGATGAACGTAAGGCCGAGATCGTACCGATCCCGGAGCGCGTTGATGAGCGTGTTTTTTCCTGCTCCGGACGGCCCGGACAGGATGAAGAGCAGGCCCTTCGTATGCGTCTCCCCCTCTGGTTCGTAGGTCATGAGATCGGACAGCTTGCACGCGAGCGCGTCGCAAATTCGTTCTAACACCCGGAGATCCACGCGGGTGATGGCGTTTTTCTTCATGGCGTAAAGCGTGTTCTTGTTGACACCGGACCGTTTCACCAGGTCGGGAACTTTCCAGTTTCGCTCAGACAGGAGCCGATCCAGGTGAAAGCGAATTTGACTCACGGGCATCCGTCCCCGCACGCAAGTTTCTAATCAGTATACTGAGTTCAGAAGCAATTGTACAGGCATCGTTGGACAACGCGGCGATAGGCGCCGCGAAGGAAGGAGCGTTGCCCCATGACGGCGCTGGCTTGGGCCGCGGCCGTAAGTCTCGTGGCGTGGATCTTTCTGCTTGTCGGACGCGGCTTCTATTGGCGCACGGCGCTCTCCATGAATACCGCAAGAATGGCGGCCGAGGCGAGGGCGCCCGACGCGTGGCCGGCCGTGTGGGCCGTGGTGCCCGCGCGCAACGAGGCGGACGTCCTGTCGAGGACGCTTCCGACGCTTCTCTCGCAGGCGTATCCCGGTGAGTTCCACGTCGTGCTCGTGGACGATCACAGCACAGACGGCACGGCGGAGGTGGCCGAGCGCATTGCGGCGGAGCTTGGCCTGGCGGACCGGCTGCGCGTGGTGCGCGCGGATGCGCTTCCGCCCGGGTGGGCGGGCAAGGTGTGGGCCATGCAGAATGGGCTCAGGCACGTGCCGGACGATGCGGCGTACGTGCTGTTCACGGACGCGGACATCTCGCATGCACCGACGAGCGTCCAGGCCCTCGTGGCGCGGGCCGAGCGAGACGGGTTGGACCTCGTCTCGCTCATGGTCCGGCTCAGGGCCGAGAGCCCATGGGAAAAGCTCCTCATTCCGGCCTTCGTGTACTTCTTCGCGAAGCTGTACCCGTTCGCGTGGGTGTCCCACCCTAGGCGAAGGACCGCGGCCGCGGCGGGCGGATGCGTGCTCGTCCGGCGCCGCCTGTTGCCCATGCCCCCGGGCCTTGAGCCCATTCGCAATGCCGTGATCGACGACTGTGCGCTCGCTCGGCTCGTGGCGGATGGCGGCGGGCGCCTCTGGCTCGGGCTTGGCGACGACGTGGTGAGCGTGCGTGCCTACGGAAGCCTCGGCGAGATCTGGCGGATGATTGCGCGCACCGCGTTCGTGCAGCTGCGGTTTTCCGCCTGGCTGCTCGTGGGCACCGCCCTCGGCATGCTGCTCTTGTACGCCGTGCCCCCCATAGCTCTTATCGCCGGCCTCGCAGGTCTTCTGGCGGGCGCGCAGGGGGGACTCGACGCTTTGTGCCTTGGCGGAATCGCATACGCCATTCTCGCCGCGACCTTCGTGCCGATGCTCCGCTGGTACCACCTGTCGCCGGCGCGATCCGCCCTGCTTCCCGTGGCAGGCTTCCTGTACACGCTCATGACGCTCGATTCCGCCAGGCGGTTCTGGTTCCATACAGGAGATCACTGGAAGGGGCGGCCGTACGAAATGCGCCGCCCATAAGAGATGTTCATCGAAATGTCAACCTCAAACCGCTTTCACCATGCGCCGCTCTCTCCGCCCCTGGGCGAAAATTGAAAGAGAGTCTCATCGCGCGAGATGCATCACGCGTTCGGCGCCATAGCGCCGGACGGGAAAGGAGAGGACCGCGTTGGACGCTCGGCAACCTATCCGCCGGGGCACACCGCCCCAGCTTGCGACAGAAGCGCGGAATGCGGGCGAAGCGCGCGTGTACCACGCCTTTCTCCTGCGCAAGGCACCTTGGCCATGGCGGCGAGCGCTCTCCGCCGGCCTCAGCCTGTTTGCCGTGGTGGCGCTCGGCGCGCTGTTCCACCACCCAGCGGATGGGCTCCTGGCGTCCATTGGAGCCTTCACCGGCATCTATGCGACGGATTTGCCCGCCGTTCGACTTGCCGCCAAACTGGCCGCCGTCGGCCTGGGGCTCACAGCCTCCTTTGCCATTGGCGCCGCGACAAGCTTCAGCCCGTACGGGGGCGCCGCTGCACTCGCGTGCGTAGGAGCTGTCGCGACTTACGTCGCCGTCGCCCTCGCCATGGCGCCACCGGGGCCTTTCTTTTTGTGATGGCGGCCGCCATCGCGAGTGGACAGCCGCTGGGACATGCCATAGCCCCGTCCATAGCGCTCGTCCTCGCCGGAGCGGCCGTGGCCTGGTTGCTCTCCGTCCTCCTCGCCATCACGTGGCCTCGCCATGTGCCAGTGCACGCGAGCCGGTTTCGCCGCGTGAGCGCGCGGCGGATCGCCCCAATGTTGAGAAAGCATCTTCGAGTCCGCGATACGGCGTTCATGGGCGCCCTCCGGATGGCGGTCGGCCTCTTCGCCTCTGCCGTGATTGCGCACGCCATCGGCAGTCCTCGTAGTTATTGGGCGGCCGTCGGGTGCGCGGCGACCCTCGTCGGCATGACGGTGATGGGCACGTTGCACCGCGCCATCCAGCGCGCTTTGGGCAGCGCGCTCGGCGTCGTCCTCGCAGGTGCCATCTTGCGCGCCCATCCCCGCCCGATGGAGTTGGCGCTCGTGCTCTTCGCACTCCAGACCGTTGCTGAACTCCTCATTCCGCGAAACTACGGCCTCGCGGTCATCTTGATCACGCCGCTCGCCATTCTCATTGCCGAGACGGGACACGCCAGCCTCGGCGCGCCTGCCATCGTCCAGGCTCGGCTATGGGACACGCTGCTCGGCTGCGCCATTGCGCTCGCGCTCAGGCTCTTGTGGAGACTGCCGCGCGGCGCCTGAACCCCGCATAGGCGGCGTTCCCACCCGAACGTCTGCACCTCATCTCGACGCCTGTCCCTTTGTTTCGACATGTTTCGCTTTCCAATGCAGCCGCCATGCGCTACACTTCGACATGCATGGGGGATTGGCATCACTCGACATCTTGGCCGGCGCGGAAGAATCGGGGCTTCGTCCCGATTCTTTCTGTGCTTTTCAGGGGCTTGTCGACAACCCGCCCATGCGCCCAATCTCTCGTCGCGCAAAGGAGCGCTTGTTGCGTTGAACCACGTCTTTCGCCGCGCCTATCCCTATGCCCTACTCATCATCGGGATGACGGTGCCTTTTTGCGCAGCCTGGGGCCTGTACGGGCAAACCCACAGCCTTATCTGGATGCTCATCGCCGCCGCGTGCGCGCTCGAACTTTTTCCCCTTCATCTTCCCGGCGGGCGGCAGTGGTCCACGTCTGTCTTCTGTTACGTGTGGGCGGCCCATCAGTTTGGCTTCTGGGCGGCGAGCACCACCATCTTGTTCAGCGTCATCGCCGCATTCCTTCGTTCTGTCGAAGGCAAGCTCACAGGCACGCACTTGAGACACCTTCTCATCTCGCTCGGCGCGCGCCAACTCGCGCTCGTCCCAGCTTACGCCGTGCTTCACGACGCGCTTTCCCTGCCCTACCTGATTCGATCCGCCCTCGCCGCCGTCCTGTTCGAGCTCGTTCGCTTCGCCGCGCTCGCGTGCGGTCAAGGCGCCATGCGCCGACTCGGCTCGGCGATCGCGGCGCTTCGCAGCCTTCACCTAGTCGCGCTCATCATTCCCGCGTCGCTCGCCTCGCTTCTCTCCGCGCACGAAGCGGATTGGGCCGTCACGCTTCCCACCGCGGCGCTCTTGTTCAGCTTCCTCTGGCTATCCCGCGCCCACGCGCGCCTCGCCGACGAATGCGAGTCGGCGCGCCAAACGTACCGCGTCATCGCGGAACACTCGGCCGATCTCGTCCTCATCGCCGCGTCGAGCGGCGAAATCACCTTCGCGTCTCCCGGCTTCCTCGCCGCCGCCGGCTTCAGCCGCGAATCCTTCGTCGGCCGCTCCGTGTTCGATCTCGTCGCGCCCGAAGACTTCGCCCGCTTCGACGAGCTGTTCACGCCGGCCGGCGCAAACGGCCAGGAGCACGATTTGGCGCTCGAGATTGACGGTGTGCGCGTCGACGTCGCGCTGCGCCTCACCCTCATCCGTTCGGGCACGTCCCATTCCGCGAGCTACATCCTCCAGGCCCGCGACCTTTCGCCGCGCCTGCGCAGGGAAGCCGCCCGCCGTCGTGAGGAGCGGCTCGAAGCCGTCGGCCAGCTCGCCGCGAGCATCGCGCACGAGTTTCGCAACCCTTTGACGACCGTGATGGGTTTTGTGCAATTGTTTCGCTCACAGTTCGACGAGCTTGCGCCTGGCGCATACGAGGCCATCTGGGGCGAACTCGAGCGGATGAAGGACGTGATCGACGCCCTGATGGTGCTCGCCAGACCCGAGGCCGTCAAACCCATTCCGTGCAATCTCGCCGAGATGGCCCGCACCGCCGCCGGCGTGTGCGAACCGCTCGCCCTCGAACGAGGCGTGCCGGTCGATCTCGGGCCGCTGCCGCCGGCCCAGGTTTTCGGCCACCCAGGCCAATTGCGGCAAATGATGGTTCACCTCCTGCGAAACGCCATCGAGGCGGCCGCAGAAACGCGAGGACGGGTGGTTCTGTGGGTCACGGCGACGGAGGCCGAGGCCATCGTGCACATCCAGGACACGGGGCCCGGCATTCCGGACTCCGTGCTCGAGCACCTGGGCGAGCCGCTGTACCACACGAGGGAAAAGGGGACAGGCCTCGGGCTGATGGTGGCGCATCGCATCGTGCAACTGCACGGCGGCCAGATCCACTTGCGCCGCACCGAGGCGCCCACGGGCACAGTGGTGGAAGTGCACCTTCCGACGCTCCGGAGATGACTCGCTTTGCCACGCGCCTTTTCCGCACATTGGGCAAGGCGCGTGGCCCGGATGCCGAGCACACCTTGCGTGCACGGCTGCCGCCATCTTTCCAATGCATGTCTTTGACAAACAAGCCTGTCGTAGCTTATAAATAGTGTCGCACTGCCCATCTGTAAGCGCTGACAGCCGGAGAGACAAAACAATCGGTTGTTTACATGGGCAAGCGCCAGCCATTCGGAAGGGAGGTGCACACGGTGAACGACACCCAGAAGCCGTCCACCAAAGCGAAGCGGTGGTGGTACCTGCTCATCCTCGCACCCGTCATCGGATCGCTGTTTCCGGGCCTGTACGGATCGCTCAAGCCGGAGCTGTGGGGCATCCCGTACTTCTACTGGTACCAGATGCTCTGGATCATCATCGCGGCCATCATCACCGCATTTCTGTACAACATCCTGAAAGACGACTGAGGGTAGGGGGGTGAATTCATGCAGATCAACTGGACTGCATTCTCTATTTTTATTATTTTCTTTCTCTTTGTCGCCGTTCTCGGCTTTGTCGCGGCAAGATGGCGGCGTGGCGATTTGTCTCACCTAGAAGAATGGGGACTCGCGGGGCGCCGGTTTGGCACGCTCATCACGTGGTTCCTCGTCGGTGGAGATCTGTACACGGCCTATACCTTCATCGCTGTGCCGGGACTCATGTATGGCAAGGGCGCGCTAGGCTTTTACGCCGTGCCGTATACCACCGTCGTCTATCCTATCTTCCTGTTGATTCTCCCGAGATTCTGGTCCGTCGCCAGATCCAAAGGCTACGTCACCGCCTCCGACTTCGTACAAGGGCGCTACGGAGATCGCCTGCTGTCGTTTGTCGTAGCGCTGACGGGCATTGTCGCGACCATTCCGTACATCGCCCTGCAGCTCACGGGCATGCAGGCCGTCATTACGGCCATGGGCATCCCAGGCAGTTGGCCGCTCATCATCGCGTTCATCATCCTGGCCCTGTTCGCCTATACGAGCGGCCTGCGCGCGCCGGCGATGATCGCCATCGTGAAGGACCTCATGATCTACATCACCATCATCGTGGCGGTCATCCTCATCCCCATCAAGCTGGGCGGCTTCGGGCCTATCTTCCACGCGTCGGCCGCGGCGCTCGCCAAGCACCATCCGCCGGGGTCCATCGCGCTGTCGCCGAAGCTATATGCGACGTACGGGACGCTCGCACTGGGCTCCGCGCTCGCGCTGTTCCTCTACCCACACGCGGTCACCGGCGTGTTCAGCGCGTCCAGCCGCCGCGTCGTGAAGCGGAACATGGCGCTGTTGCCGGCCTACTCGTTTGCGCTCGGCATTATCGCGCTGCTTGGCTACATGGCGCTCGCCGCGGGCGTTCACACCAAATCGACGAGCGAGGCCGTTCCGCTCCTGTTCCTGAAGGAGTTCCCGACCTGGTTCGCAGGCTTTGGCTTTGCCGCCATCGGCATCGGCGCGCTGGTTCCGGCGGCCATCATGTCCATTGCGTCGGCCAACTTGTTCACGCGCAACATCTACAAGGCGTTCTTCGCGCCGAACGCCTCGCATGAAAACGAGGCACGCGTGGCGAAGATTGTGTCGCTCATCATCATTCTCTTGGCGCTCGTGTTCATCCTCGGGTTCCCGCAGCAGTACGCCATCAGCATGCAGCAAGTGGGCGGCATCCTCATCTTACAGACGCTGCCGGCCGTCGTGTTTGGCCTGTTCACGCGCTGGTTCCACCGCCGTGGGCTCTTCCTCGGCTGGCTGGTGGGCATCGTGCTCGGCTTCCTCATGTGGGCGAGCACCGGGTACCAGTCCACAAGCTACGCGGTGGGCGGCGTGACCGCTTACGCTGGCATCTGGGCGCTCATCGCCAACGTCATCGTGGTGATCGTTCTCAGCGCCATCTTCCGGGCCATGGGCCTGTCGAACGGCGAAGACGAGACGAGCCCGTCCGACTACCGCCTGGACGTGGATGCGTCCGCGTGATCGGGTGGCCACAACCCACCACGCAAAACGGGGCCCGCATTGGGCCCCGTTTCGTTCTGCAAGTGCAAAACTCATACGCGCCGCGTGGAAGTGCAGGGATACAGCGTTCGGGCGAGAACCTCGCCCAGTGCAACGTTCACCACAATGCTCAGGCAGACGGCCATGGTGTACGCCGCACCAAACGAAAGCCCCGCGGCGTGCACGCCGAGCCAGGTGAATCCGCGGTTCAGCGCGTTGGTGTCGAGAAACACGTAGCTCCTTACAGTCCATCGCCTGTGCGCGTCAGGGCGGCGCTTTCGGGCCATCCAGTACACCAGAAACGCCGTCACCAACCAGTACACGTTCAGCAAATTGAAGGCGACGGTGACCACCTCTCCGCCCGTCGCCTCGGGCGCGAGATAACCGCTCGTCCCGTCTACGCCGAGGACACCGGCGAGGTACACATAGCCCAAGGCGCGATGCAGCACCGGGTGCGCGCGGGCCCGCGTCCAGCCGAAATTCAGCGCGCCAGCCAGGATGGCGACGAGTGCGCTCGCGACGTGAACATGAAGGGCGACGAGCCACGCCCCGTGCGACAGATGGCGGTGAAGGCCCGTCTTGTGCGCGAGGAACGACACATCCCCCGGATCCGCGATGAAGCTCTCGTAGGCCATGTACACCACGTACAGCGCGGCCGCCAAGAAGACCGCTCCACCAACCCACCCAAACCTCTTCCTCATTCGAGACGACGCCACAGAACCCCTCCATCGGCCAAGATCCGCCGTATCCTTCTCGGCCGATGGCTTGAATCCCTGCTCACGGGTAGATGTGGCGCCCCCGTTCGTCAGGAATGCCACACTTTCGATAAAAATAGGTGTTGATCACGTCCCGCCACTCGATGGCGCGCTGCATCTGATCCTCGAGCCGCGCGAGGACGCGCTCGAAGCGGACGGGATCGATCCGCCCCTGAAGCCGCCGCCACGCCTCCATCATCCAGGCCACCGCCTCGACGCCGTCGAAGTGCGCATCGTAGATGTGCTGAATGACCGTCTTCCCCGAGTGCAGCACGTGCGTATACGGCACGTGGTGAAAGAAGAGGAGCAGCTCGTCGGGACACGTCTCCAGGTGCTCGTACAGGCTTCGCACCGGCTCGTGGTACTGGCCGGTGTAGCCCGTGCCCGTGGCCATCGTCCGATCCACGCCGACGCCCTGCCAATCCGCGTAATGGTACGTGCCCCACTTCGAGTACTCATACCCCTCCGGATTGGGCCCGTCGTGGTGGCCTGGGTTTACCATCCAGCCCACGCCGAGCGGCGCCGTGTACGCCTCGTACGCCGGCCAGGAGGCCATGAGGATGCCCACCACCGCGCGGACGACATCCGGATCGTCGCCGTACGTGAGCCGCGCCCACTCGTGCGCGATCTCGGCCGGGTCAAGCGACGGATCCCAGGCGAGGCGGCCAAACGCGTACAGGTTGGCCTGCGCCAGCGAGTGTCCCGTCCAGTTGACATCGTCGCCCACGTTCGCGACGCCCGCCACGCCCCCGTGCGGCCGCCCGAACAGCCTGCCGCTCGCAATCTCAGCCACGGTCGATCCCGGTCCGCGCGCGTGCGTATCGAAGTCGAGCACCTCTTTCCACATCGGCGCGAGATAGCACACGTGGCGCTGCTGGCCGGTGTACTCCTGCGTGATCTGAAATTCGAGCATCACGTTCGTCGCCGAAAGCCCGCCGACGAGCGGCGAGACCGGCTCGCGCACTTGAAAGTCCATCGGCCCGTTTTTGATCTGAATCAGGACGTTGTCCAGAAAGCGGCCGTCGAGCGGCACGAAGTGATCGTACGCCGCCCGGGCGCGGTCGGCGCGCCTGTCCCGCCAGTCCATGAGGCAGTTGTACACGAAAGCACGCCAGATGACCACGCCGCCGTGAGGCGCCAGCGCTCGGGCGAGCATGTTCGCGCCATCGGCGTGATCGCGCCCGTAGGTGAAGGGACCGGGGCGGAACTCGGAGTCCGCTTTCACGAGGAAGCCGCCGAAGTCCGGGATGTGCTGATAGATGCGATCCGCCGCCGCAGACCACCAGTCCTGGACACGCGGATCGAGCGGATCTGCGATCGGCAGGTCGCCGAGATCGACGGGGCTCGCGAAGTTGATGCTGAGGAACAGCCGGATGCCGTACGGACGAAACACGTCGGCCAGCCGCGCGACGCTCGGCAGATGCGCTTCCGTGAGGAAGCGCGTCTCGGTCTCGTGCACGTTGACGTTGTTGATGGCGATGGCGTTCACACCGATGGACGCCAAAAGCCGCGCGTAGTCCCGCACGCGCGCCCCGTCAAAATCGATTTGTCCTCCGCGAAAAAACAGCGATTTCCCCGCGTATCCGCGCTCAATCGTGCCGTCGGCGTTGTCCCAGTGGTCCAGCATCCGCCAGGCGTTCTTGGGTGAGGAGACGCAAGGCTCGTGGAGCGATTCACAAAGCCGTAGGCGGCGAATCAGGTGGAACACGCCGTACAGCACACCGGCGGGCGTCCGCGACACGACTGCGGTGCCCTGCCCGTCCACCGGCAAGATGGCGTAGGCCTCGTCCGAAGGCACGCCGGCGAGCGCAGCCTGCGCGGCTTCGCGAAGCCCGCGCGGCATCGCCGACAAAAGCCCTATGGCGACGCAGGGGGCACTCGGCACACCACCTGGATCTGCCGCCAAGGGCGCCAGGCTTTCTCCAAACGCCGCGCGAACCGCGCGCGCCCACTCTGCCGCCGCGATGCGAAGCACCGGATCATCGGCTGGGCCGTACACCGCCATCCGCCGCGCCGCCTCCGGCACACCGTGGGTCAGAGGGCTCTCCTGCAACCAAGCGCAGTAGTCGAGATCGCCCTGAGAGGTGTTCGTCAAGGTGCGTCACCTCACACGTAGCCGTTGGCGAGAAACCCGCCGTCGGCGATAAGAATGGTGCCCGTGACGTAGTCGGAATCGTTTGAGGCAAGAAACACCGCTGGGCCCGCGATGTCGTCGGGTTGGCCCATACGGCCGGCTGGGATGCGCGCGACGAGCTTCTCGGGCTTGTGAATGCCGCGCTGGATGTAATCGCGCACAATCTCCGTCATGATGAAGCCCGGACTGATGGCGTTCACCTGGATGTTGTGCTTCGCCCACTCCACCGCGAGCGCCTGCGTGAGCTGCCGCACGCCGCCCTTGCTCGCCGCATACGTCGCCCGCTCCGGGATCCCTGCGTGCGCCACAATCGACGTGATGTTGATGATCTTTCCGCCCTGCCCGCGCGCAATCATCCCGCGCCCCACCACCTGACAGAACAGAAACGTCCCGTCGAGATTGATGTTCAAGCACGCCTTCCATCGCTCGAAGGAGAGATCCGTGGAAGGGGCCGCGACGGAGATGCCCGCCGCGTTGACCAGAATGTCGATCCGGCCAAAGCGCTCCTCGGCGGCCGCCACCGCGCGCTCGACGTCCGCCGGATTTGACACATCGCACACCACAGGCAACGCGGCGCGCCCCGTTTGCGACGCAATCCACTGCGCCTGTGCCTCGAGCTCGGCCTCCGTCCGGCTGACGAGGCAGACGTCGGCGCCCTCCTGCGCGAATCGGCGCGCAATCGCGGCGCCAATACCCCGCCCGCCGCCCGTCACGAGCGCCACCTTATCTTGTAACCGCATGTTCAAACCTCCTCACGCGCCGGTCAGGGGCCAAAGAACGCCGGATGGCGAGCTTTAATCCCAGGCAGATCCTCCATCAGCTTCGCCAGGTGATGGTGCATCGCCTCCGCAGACTTATCGGCGTCGCCCGAAAGCACCGCCTCGGCGACCCGCTCGTGCTCTCCGACGAGCCGCTTCATCCGCTCCGGCTCGAAGAGCGAAAGCATCCGCACCCGGTTCAGATGCCCCCGCATCTGCGCCACGATGGCCGAGAGCGTCTCGTTGTCGAAGTGCTGCAGAAAGATCTGGTGAAACGCATCGTCCGCGTGCATAAATTGGAGCGCATCCCCCGCCTCGGCCGCCTCCCGCTGGTCCTGGAGCGATCTCGCCATCTCCCTCTCCAGCCGGGCACGCACCGACGCGTCCCGCGAGACGTCCTCGGCGACGCGGCGGACGACCGCGAGCTCCAGGCTCTCCCGAACGAATCGGGTCTCTTCCACCTGCCGTTCCGAAATCAGGGCCACCTTCATGCCCCGCTGGGGCAGCACCTCAATCAGCCGCTCCATCGCAAGCGCGCGCACCGCTTCGCGCACCGGCGTGCGGCTCATGTTCAACATGCGCGTGAAATCCGACTCGTAGACCGTCTGCCCCGGATGCAGCCGAAGCGACAAAATCTCCTCGCGGATGGCCTCATACGCCTGTTCTCCGAGCGTCTTCTTGGCCACACCGTAGGTCACACCCGCGATCACGCCTCCACCTCCTCGCAGTCTCAAGTCGATCGACATTGTATCGTATACTTGTATACCCTAGCAAACGCCGCATAGCTCACCCTCCGGTGCGGTGCGCCGCCGACTCCGGAGCCAGCGGCGCCCCCGAGGTGATCCATCTCAACCCATCGACTTGATGGCCTGCGCCAGGTTGGCGACATTCGGCGTACCAATTCCGGAGGCCGGATCGTACCCGGGCACCGCGGACCAATACCAGTTGTTCCCGGTCGTCAAGTCGTTGAACGGCTGATTCGCACCATACCCGTTCTGCTGCATGAGTCGATAGAAGACCGGGTCGAGGAAGCCGACGCGGCCGCCGACGTACTGATCGATGAGCGCCGTGATGCCGTTCAGCTGCGGCGCCACAAAACTCGTGCCACCGTAGCCCGCCAGCCAGCCGCCCCCTGCGCTCCAATACACGAGATAACCCGTCTCCGGATCCGCGTCCATCGAGAGGTCCGGCAGATTCCGGCCCGGATAGTTTCTCGGCAGGTTGTAGGTGAAAGGAGAACCGTATAATATGCCCTGCGAGTCGGTGAAGGCCTGATTCGCCGCGCTGTTCTGCACGCCACTCACGCCGAACTGATACCATGGGCGCGGAAAAATAACGCTTACGCCGCCCCCTGTACCGATGGGGAAAAGCCCTTGGTAGCCGAGGTTCTGCAGGTATTGCCACGACCACGGCTGCTCCTGCGTGATGTTGACCGTGCCGAGCGAGAAGGTGGCGGAAAACGGCACCGTCGTGCCACCCGCCGCCGTGACGAACGGATCCGACGCCGGGAAGTCGACCGTCAGCGGCGTCGAAAACCCTTGCGAGGGCGGGAAGTCCCGAGCCGTATCGTACGCACCAGAATCCCCGGCTGCCGCATAGACGGAGATGCCTTGAGCCGCCGCCTCCATGAACGCCTGCGTGAATGCGAGTAACTCATCGACGTACGACTGTCCCTGGTTCATCTGAGGCAAATAGTCGATCTCCGGCTGCCCCCAACTTACCGACAGCGAGTCCACCTGGTTGTCGGAAACGGCCTGGTAAAACGCATCGATAAAGCCCTGATCCGTGTTTGGCGCATCATACACCACAACGTTGGAGCTCGGTGCGATGCCGCCCGCCTGCTCCACGTCGAGCGCCGTCTCGACAGAGCCGTCGTCCATCTGGCCACCGCCGTCAACGTTCACCATCTGAATGCGGTTCTGCGCCACGTGCAGGCCAATGCCCTTCCAGTAGGTGTAGGCGTCCTGTGGGTTAAAGCTCGACAGCGTCACAATGCCGACCGTCTCGCCCTTGCCCGTGATGCCCTGTTGATAGAGTGGATTGATGTCGTAGCGATTCGCCGTGTCGCCGACGGTGTAGCTCCCCGGCGTGCCCGTCGCCGTGCTGCCTCCTTGCGGCAGCACCGCTTTAGGAGACGGCATCCCCGACACATTCGGCGTCTTTACGGTGAGCGACTGCGCCGCGTTCGCCGTATCGAGGCCCACCACCGCGAGCACGTTGGTGAGGAGCGCCACCGGAATCTGCGGCGGCTTCTTCGGCGCGCGGAACACCTGGCCGTTTGCCTTGAACAAGTCGATCACGGTGTTGAACGCGTGATCAAACTGCTGGATGGTCCCCTGCACCTGGAGATCCAGATGATCCGCGCTGACGTTCACCACCTGCAGGCCGTACTGCTGAAGCTCCTGCTCGATTTGCTGAATGGTCTGAGACGAGGGCGCGAACTGCGCGGCGAATTGGCTCGTCGTCAAAAACTTGTGATACTGCGCGCTGCCCGGCGTCTCTGTCTGCTGGATATAGTTCTGCAAAGCCGTCGGGTTCTGCACGCGCAGAATGACCGACGCCGTGACGGTCTGGCTCGCGTTGGCGGGCCCCAGATCCTGCGCGTTTTCCGTCGACGGATTGGCGAGCGGCGCCGCCTGCACAGCGTCCGCGTCCATGGTCGGCACCCCGACGGCCAGCATGCCGAGCGCGGCAGGCAGCCCGAAAGCAAGTTGTTTCCACAGTCCCACGAGAACGCCCCCTGACATCCGAATCGAAGCTTGCGCGGGATGGATTCGGCAACGCCTGCCAAGATTCCTGCCACGAAATGCATCGATTTTTGTAGAAAAAGCAGGAAAGCGGCGCAAGTCGCAACTCGCTCGACTTTGCGCCGCCGTCCCATCTCGCCGAGGATCTAGGCGAAAACTCGCCAAACCAACCTCACGCCCCCACGAGGTTGCCCGATGCGGGAATGTCTTCTTCCACCGTGGTTGCCTCCATGACGCGCGCCTGAAGTTCCCGCGCGTGCCGCTCGGTCTCTTCATCGCTCCAGCCGCATGCCGCAGCCATGTAACGGATGACGGAATCCTGATTCTCCTTCACCCAGTCGATGTCGAAGTAAAGCGCGCCCGTTCGCCGGACGAAGAAATCCGACGGCGTCACCACCATCTCGTGCCGCAGGCCGTACTCCAATTCCGCGTACACATCGGGCCTGAGCCCATACGCCTCTGCGCGATCCCGCCCGGACACCAGCAGGTTGAAGACGACATCCACGTTGGTGCCATAGCGGCGGGCGAGGCGCCGCGCATCCTCCTCCGCCAGGCCGAGCTTCACGCCGCGCTGCACGCGATCCTCGACAAACGCCGGCATCTTGTCTGATCCGCCGAAATCCCCGCCCGAATAAGGGATTTTGTCCGTGGTGCACGGTCCGAAGCGCTGCCCTTCGTGGGCGAGATGGCTCGCCACCATGTCAACGACCTTCTCCGCCATCTTGCGGTAGCCGGTGAGCTTGCCGCCCGCGATGGTGAGAAGCCCAGACGGCGAGACGAACACCTCGTCCTTGCGCGAGATCTCGGACGGATCTTTGCCTTCTTCGTGGATGAGCGGCCGAACGCCCGCCCAACTGCTCTCGATGTCCGCCGCCGTCAGCTTGACGCTTGGGAACATGAAGTTGACGCAGTCGATGAGATAGTCGCGATCCGCCTTGGTCATGCGGGGATGGACGAGATCGCCGTGGTAATCCGTGTCGGTAGTGCCGATGTAGGTCTTGCCGTCTCGTGGAATGGCGAAGACCATGCGCCCGTCGGGCACGTCGAAGTACACGGAATTTCGGAGCGGAAACCGCTTGCCGTCCACCACGATGTGCACGCCTTTGGTGTGATGCAGGGTTTTGCCGGACTTCGACCCGTCCTTCTCCCGGAGCTCATCGACCCAGGGGCCGGTGGCGTTGACGACCTTCTTCGCTCGGACGGCGAACGTTTCGCCGGTGAGCACGTCCTCGACTTCGGCACCCGCGACGCGGCCCTCATGGTAGAGAAAACCGGTGGCCTTCGCGTAGTTCAGCGCGATACCGCCCATCTCTACCGCCTTTTTCAGAATCTCGAGCGTGAGGCGGGCGTCGTCTGTCCGGTATTCGACATAATAGCCGGCGCCCTTCAGGCCATCGCGGCGGAGCAGCGGCTCGATCTCAAGCGCCTGCTCGGCGGTGAGCATCTTGCGCCGCTCGGAGCGCTTGACGCCCGCGAGCTTGTCGTAGACGTAGATGCCCACGCTCGTCGCCAGCCAGCCGTACGTGCCGCCCTCGATGATGGGCAACAGCATCCACACGGGGGTCGTGATGTGCGGGCCGTTCTCGTAGACGATAGCGCGCTCCTTCCCGACCTCGGCAACGAGCCCTATCTCAAACTGCTTCAGATACCGCAAGCCGCCGTGCACGAGCTTCGTCGACCGGTTGGATGTGCCCGCAGCGAAGTCTTGCATTTCGACGAGCGCCGCCTTCATGCCCCGCGCCGTCGCGTCGAGCAGGATGCCCGCCCCCGTGATGCCCCCGCCGATGATGAGCAAATCAAACGGCTCGCCAGCCATCTCCGCTTTGATGACCGATCTCGCCATCGTCGAAAACCGCGCCTCCGCCATGTTGTATGCCTCCTTTACCTCCGAACAAGAGAAAAACCACAAACCAAGCGCCTCTCTCAGGCACCTGACCTGTGGTTTTCTCATCGTCTCAACCATGCTTGATGAACTTGTCAAGTTTATTATATCTTACGCGAAGGCGCGGATCTACGAGCCGTCACACGTCCTCCTGCGCCCATCCCATCGTGCGCTCCACGGCGCGCTGCCATCCTCGATACAGGCGCGCCCGGGTTTCGGAGTCCATCTGCGGGTCGAACCTGCGGTCGAGGTCTCCACTGCGGGCGATCTCGTCCTTTGTCCAAAATCCCACGGCTAGCCCCGCGAGATACGCGGCGCCAAGAGCCGTGGACTCCGCGATCTGCGGGCGCTCGACCGGCACGCCGAGAATGTCCGCCTGGAACTGCATGAGCAGGTTGTTCGCGACTGCACCGCCATCCACCCGCAGCGACTTCAGCTCAATACCGGAATCCCGCTGCATCGCGTCCAGGATGTCTTTCGTCTGATACGCGAGCGACTCAAGCGTGGCTCGAATGATGTGCTCCTTGCGAGTTCCGCGCGTCAGTCCGAAGATGGCGCCGCGAGCGTACATGTCCCAGTACGGGGCACCGAGCCCCGCGAACGCCGGCACGACGTACACGCCGCCAGTGTCCTCCACTTTGCTCGCAAAGTATTCCGAGTCGGCCGCCGAGTCGAAGAAGCGCAGCCCGTCGCGCAACCACTGAATCGCCGCGCCCGCGATGAAGACGCTTCCCTCGAGCGCATACGTGACTTTGTCCTCGAGCCCCCAGGCGATGGTCGTCAACAGCCCAGACGGCGATGCCACGGGTTTCTCGCCTGTGTTCATGAGCATGAAGCAGCCCGTTCCGTACGTGTTCTTGACCATCCCCGGTTCGAAGCACGTCTGTCCAAAGAGCGCCGCCTGCTGATCTCCTGCAATGCCAGCGATGGGGATGTTCGCGCCGCCAAACGTGTGCTCGTCGGTGTGGCCGTAGATGGACGAGGAAGGGCGGACCTCGGGCAGCATGGCGCGCGGGATGCCGAGGAGCTTCAGGAGATCATCGTCCCAGTCGAGCGTGTGAATGTTGAAGAGCATGGTGCGGGACGCGTTCGTGTAGTCCGTTACGTGAACCTTGCCGCGCGTCAGGTTCCACACAAGCCAGGTGTCGATGGTGCCGAAAAGCAACTCGCCGCGTTCAGCGCGCTCGCGAGCACCCTCGACGTGATCGAGAATCCACTTGATCTTCGTGCCGGAGAAGTAGGCATCGATGACTAGGCCCGTCTTGTCGCGGATCAAATCGGCGTGCCCGGCCACCTTCAGTTGGTCGCAAATGTCGGCCGTGCGGCGATCTTGCCATACGATGGCGTTGTAGACGGGTTTGCCGGTCTCCTTTTCCCATACCACAGTGGTCTCGCGCTGGTTGGTGATCCCGATGGCCGCCACCTGTTCCGGGGACACGGCCGCCTTTTCGAGCACCTCGCGCGCGACGCCGCTCTGCGTTCCCCAGATCTCCATCGGGTCATGTTCGACCCAGCCGAGCTTCGGATAGATCTGGGTGAACTCCTTCTGGGCGATGCTGTGAATGCGCCCGGCGCGATCGAACAAAATCGCGCGGGAACTGGTTGTGCCTTGATCGAAGGCGAGGATGAACGTTCGTGCGCCCATAATACCCTCCACAAGAAACGAGTCTGCGGTCGATACAAACAGACGGCGGACAAAGCCCGCATGGCGAACCACGCGTCATTGCCGCCGTCTCAGACGCTCAGAGGCTAACCTTTCAACTTGCCTCCACTGTACCGTGCCGCACGCATTCTGTAAAGGGTTTCAGTTGGACTGCGGGCCGTCGCGCGCCACCCCCTCACCCCAGCCCCTTGATCAAGATGCTCCCCACCATGTCCGCGGCCCTATCGAGCCTATCCGCAGCATTGCTCAGGTGCCGGTACACCTCGCGCATGCGGAAGATGTGGTGCACGTCCTGGCTCATGAACAGCTCGGCGTTCGACTCCCGATACAGTTCCTCCATCCGATTCTCCATCTTCTTCGCGCGCACAATCGCCGCGTGCACAGACGGCCCCGGCTTCACGAGCCCGGCCACCGCCTCGGCCAAGGCATCCACGCCTTCCTTCAGCGCTTCGGCCATCTCATGAATGGCGGGCTCAAACGGAATCGCGTACACCAGAAACTCCTGCACCGTCGTGTGCGCATAGTCGAGAATGTCGTCCAGGCTGCGGGAGAGATCGTAAATATCCTCCCGATCCATCGGCGTCATGAAGCTGCGGATGAGTTCCTCAATGACGTTCCGCCGAATGGCGTCTCCCTCCTGCTCCAGCGCGCGCATCCGCTCCGCATACCGGCGCAGCTCGGCCTCACCCGGCTTCATCTCCACGATCTCGCCGAGCAAATGCACGCCTCGTTGTGCCTGCCGCGCCTGCGCCTCCAGAAGCGCGAAGAACCTCGACTCATGCGGGCGAAGCCACTGCGCCAGTTTGCTCATCGGTATCCCCCCCAAACAAACAGTTGTCCCGTCACACACCCGACGAGAAATGCCAGCGGCATGGTCATGAGCCACACCCCGGCCATCTTCCGCACCACGCGCCACCGCACCCGCCGCGCGTGCGCGCTCGCCCCCACACCCACGAGCGAGCTGTCGAGCGCCTGCGTCGTGCTCACCGGCCCGCCCAGGCTTGAGGCCGCGATCACGACCGCCGCAGTGGCCAACTCGTTCATGACCGCGTGGATAGGGCGGATACGAAAGACGTGACCTTGGATGGTGCGAGCCACGCGCCAGCCGCCCACGAGAAGCCCCCCCAGAAAGGCTGCGGTCGAGAATCCGACCATCCACGGCGCCACGCGAAAAGTCACGTGATGATTCGACACGCCCGTCACGAGCGCCAAAAGGCCCAGCGTCTTCTCCGCATCGTTCGCGCCGTATCCTATGCATACGCAAGCCGATGTCGCAATCTCCGTCCACAGCGCCGCCCGGCCCGCTCGCGCGGACACACGTCCCAGGAGGACCTTGGCGACATAGTGAACTGCATATCCCGCACCCCCTGCCAGGACCACGCTCAAGACGAGCCATCCTGCCACGCGCCCGACGCTCAACCAGTGAACCCGATCCATCCCCAGCATCACAGCTCCCACTCCGCCCATTGCGCCTACGAGCGCAAACGTGATGCTGGTCGGCAGCCCTGACACGTAACACGCGGCAAGCGTCAGGAGCGTCGCCAATAGTGCCGCCGTCACCACCGGTAGGCTCAGTTCTGGAAGCGGCAGGATGCCAGCGCCAATGGTATGAGCCACGCGCGTGCCGACGAGGAAAGGAGCAGCCGCCATGCACGTGCCCATCTCGGCGATCACGACCGCCACTGGCAGGATTCGTGAACTCGCGAGCACCGCGAGCAAATTTCCTCCATCATTCAATCCCGAGAGCGCCGCAAAAACCGCTACGAGCGCGTATACCACGAGAACACTCACCCATTGGCCACCCCCTTAGATCTCACGACGTTGAGACTGGGAGTAGAAGATACATTATAGCGCGCCATGGTGAACTTGAGAACATGTCGCAATCACTCGCCTAAAATCTAACCGAAAGGGGTCTGAATCACTCATCTCGAAATCTTACCGAAGGGTGCGTGACGCTGGTCGCGCAAGGGCCCGATGGGGCTCTGATCACGCCAGAGCCTCCGCGCTGCCCATCGGAGTTGGCCTGTGGATTTGATGGACAACCCTACGGGTTGCCCACAACTCCACAGGCTCGATGAGGGGAAGCCGCTTCGCTCCTCCCCTCGGGCCTTCGGCCATTCACCCCTCCCACTCCTGGGAAAGGAGAAAGGGAGAAAGTTAGATTCTATGATGAGTGATCGCCCGTCCGTTCGGTAAGGTTTTTTCGTGAGTTGATACGTGGGTTTTTTCGAGATGGTGCAACCCCGACTCGGTCATGCCGCCTGCATTTCTAAGATCTTTCTTAACTTTGGAACAAGCGCCTGAGATCCCGCTACATTTCTGCGATCTCGCCAATTCCAGCTGAAATCTTATTTTTTTCAGTATCTTTACAAGACTATGAACCATAATTATCATGGCGTTGAGGTCATCTCAAAAACATCTCAAAGGGAGGTCGTTGGTAGGTGTCCAAAAAGAGACGGTTTTCATGGGGGGTCTCCGCGCTATCTGTAGTGACTGCTGCAGGCCTCGCAGCGGGCTGCGGCGTGGCGGGTTCAAGCCCGCATTCTGCAGGCAATGCTTCCGCATCCGAGACTTCTGCTCGGGCTGCCGCTGACACGGTTGCACCACAAAAGGGCGGAACATTAATCATTGCACTTCCGGCAGGAGCCTCCATCACATGGTACATTCCTATCGTCAACGCGTCGAACAACAGCCTGTACAACTCTCGGCTCATCAGCTGCCTATACCCGGGGCTCCTTTACATCAACGACCAATACAAAATTGACTGGCAGGATTCGTTTGCGGACCGGATCACGTACAACGCTGCCGGCACGGTCTACACCATCTACCTGAAAAAGAACTGGAAGTGGTCGGACGGCACACCGGTCACGGCCGACGACGTGATCTTCGATTACGACGTGTTTGCGGCGACCAGCGCACCGAACGCGCCGAAGCCTTGGCCCAACACTGCGGCAGGTTCTGGCGGAGTTCCGGATAACATCAAGAGCGTGAAGAAGCTGAACAACTACACCATTCAAATTACACTGAAGAAGCCGGTCAACCAGCAGTGGTTCATTTACAACGGCATAGGACTGTTCGGACCGATTCCAAAGCACGCCTGGGACAAGTATCCGAACGACATGACCGCCGAGATCACGTACCTCGGCAAAGAAGCACAGAATCCGAACTTTGTCAAGGTCGTCGACGGACCGTTCATGTTGCAGAGCGCGAAACAAAATCAGGCCTGGACGCTCGTGCCCAACCCCACGTTCGCGGGCCACAAGAGCACACTGGATAAGTTGATCTTCCAGTACGAGGCGTCGACCGCGGCCGAGTTCGCCGGCCTCCGCTCGGGCACCATTGGCATTGGCTACCTCGACTGGAGCATGTGGAACGCCAGGCAGCAGCTCATCCAGCAGGGGTACACGGTGCAACCCGCCTATTCGTTTGCCTATGACTTTATCGAGTTGAACATGCTGAAGGGATCGCCTCTCTACAGCGCGTTCTCGGATCTGCGCGTGCGGCAGGCGCTCGAGATGGCCATCGACCAAGACAGCATCAACAAAGACATCTACCACGGCTACGCGCCTCCGCTCTACGGACCCATCCCGTCGACGCCAAGGACGCAGTTCTTCGATCCGAAGCTGTCCAAGCCTTTGTATCCGTTCAATCTCACGAAGGCAGCTCAACTCCTGGATCAGGCGGGCTGGAAGCTGCAAAATGGCGTTCGCACCAAGGACGGGGTGCAGTTGTCGTTCGACATGCTGGTGCCGTCCGGCGAACAAACGGCGCTGCTGGAGGCCGAGCTCATCCAAGAGGACTGGAAGAGCATCGGCGTGATCGCCAACCTGAAGGAGATGCCGCTCTCCGAAGAGTTCAGCGTCATGGCGAGCTCCGATCCGAAGAAGTGGGAGGCCGCGTCCGGCACGGGCATCATTTACGGCGGCTCGTACCCATCCGGCGAGTTGCTCTTCAAACCCGGAGGACTGGACAACTTCGGGTTTGACGATCCGCAGCTCGACAAACTGATCGACAAGACGACAAGTCCCGAACCCTCGCTGCAGGCAACGCTGAACGACTTCTACGCCTACGAGGAGTTGGCGGCGAAGGACCTCCCGGTCCTCTGGGTCAACGTCCCGGCTGGCATCCGCGTCGTCGCCAAGAACGTGCACAACGTCACCGACGACGTGATGAACCCTGTGGTAGGCGTTCCGCTCTACAATTACATCTGGATGTCGAAGTGAGCGACAGGGCCAGCGCAAAGCTGGCCCTTCGTCTGCATGGAAGCCTCGAACCTCTCCCACGCCCCGTCCGTTCTCGAGTCCGCCCCCAAATCCAATCCTCACGTTGACGTTAGATTTTAAACGGCGTAGACTGGTGAACGGCAAGGTGCGAGGAGGTGGAAGATGGATCGCGACAAACTGTGGACCGTGGAGGCCGCGGCGGAGCGACTCGGCGTCACGCCACGCACACTGCACTATTACGAGGAGATGGGCCTCATCCCGGAGGTCCGCCGCACCCCGGGAGGCCACCGGCTCTACGACGAGGAAACCATCGAGCGCATGGAACACATTCTTCGCCTCAAGGACGCCCTCGGTTACTCGCTTCAGGAGATCCGATCCATCCTTGCGACCGAAGACCAACTGAAGGCATACCGGGAACGCATCGCTTCAGGACACGAGCCCGAATGCAACTTGCACATGCTCACTGAATCGGTGCGCCTGCTTGAAGACGTCGTCCGCCACATCGACGAGAAGATGGCGCGCCTCGCGGCGATGCGCGAGCGTTACGTCGATCGGTTGACGCGCATTCGGGATCGCCTTCAGCGCGAACAATCGGCGCTCCAAGCGGCACAAGAAGATGAAGAAAGGCGGTGATGGCCTTGGACGCGCGAAGCTCCGCATACAAGTGGATTGCGCTCTCCAACACCACGCTTGGCGTGTTGATGGCTTCCATCAATGGTACCATTCTCATCATCGCGCTCCCGGTCATCTTTGCGGGGATTCAGGTCAATCCGCTGCAGAGCGGGCAGACGAGTTTGTTGCTCTGGGTCCTGATGGGCTTCAACGTTGCGACGACGGTGTTACTCGTGACGTTCGGCCGACTTTCCGACATGTTCGGCCGCGTTCGCCTGTACAACCTGGGATTCCTGGTGTTCACCGTCGGCTCGGTGCTCTGCTCGCTGACGTGGAGCCACGGCAGGGCGGGAGAACTGGAGCTCATCATCTTCCGCATGATCCAGGGCATCGGCGGTGCATTCCTCTTTTCCAACAGTGCCGCCATTCTGACCGACGCGTTCCCCAACAACCAACGCGGTCTTGCGCTTGGCCTGAACCAAATCGCCGCAGTGGCGGGCAGCGTCGTGGGCCTTGTGCTGGGTGGGATCCTGGCCTCGACCGGGCATTGGCGTTACGTGTTCCTCGTCAATGTGCCCATCGGGATCGTCGGGACCGTGTGGGCGTACCTGATGCTGAAGGAGATTGCCAAACCGCAGCGCGACGCGAAACTCGACATCCCGGGTAACGCGACCTTGGCCCTCGGCGTCCTGGCCCTCATGCTCGCGCTGACCTATGGCATTATGCCGTACGGGGGACACAGCATGGGCTGGTCGTCGCCGATGGTCATTGCGCTCCTTGTCGGTGGCGTCGTGATGCTCGGCGTGTTCGCCGTGATCGAGCGGCGTATGCCAGATCCGCTGTTTCGCCTCGAGCTGTTCCGGATCCGGCCGTTCACGCTGGGTAACGTGGCGCTGTTCATGGGATCGCTCGCGCGAGGCGGCCTGAGCTTTATGCTGATCATCTGGCTGCAGGGGATCTACCTGCCATTGCATGGCGTGTCGTATGAGAACACACCGCTTATCGCGGGGCTTTACACGCTGCCACAGATGGTGGGATTTCTTGCCGCGGGGCCACTTAGCGGTTACTTGTCCGACAAGTTCGGGCAGCGCGCCTTCGCGACGGGCGGCCTCTTGGTGAGTGCAGTGGGATTTTTGCTGCTCGCCGCACTTCCCATCGATTTCAACCGCTTTGCGTTCTGGGCGGACATCTTCGTCATCGGCGTGGGGATGGGGCTGTTTGCGTCGCCGAACAACGCCTCCATCATGAGCTCCGTACCGGCGCAGTACCGGGGCGTGGCGTCCGGCATGCGCTCCACCTTCAACAATGCGGGGCAAATGATGAGCATGGGGATCTTTTTCTCCATCGTGGTGGCCGGGCTCGCGGCGAAGCTGCCACAGGCGCTCGTGTCGGGGCTCACGGCGCACGGCGTGCCCGTCAAGGCGGCGGAGGCCATCGCGAAACTTCCACCCACCTCGTCGCTGTTCGCGGCGCTCCTCGGGTACAATCCACTCGAGTCCCTGCTCGGCCCAAGCGGCCTCAACATCCTGAACAAGCTGCCCGCGTCCCAGGCCGCCGTGATCACGGGCAAGTACTTCTTCCCGACGCTCATCTCGTCGCCGTTTCACACCGGCCTCGCGCTCGCGTTTGTCATCTCCGCCATCCTCATGGTGATTGGCGCAGTGGCCTCGATATTTCGAGGCACGTACCAAGAGCCGCAGGCCATGCCGACGCGCGAAGCGGAGCGCATCGCCAAGTGAGGCCGACGTACAACCCACCTACATCTGCCACAGTTCCTTCACGGAGGTGGTCACCGCCGTCGCGCCAGCCGCGACGGCCCGCTCCACGTCCTCCTTCGTCCGCACAAACCCTCCCGCAAGCACCGGCAGGCCCGTCTGCTCGCGAATCTCCGCAATGAGCTGCGGCACCACGCCCGGCAGGACCTCCAGGTAATCCGGCTTCGCCTGCTGCAGAACGCGGTAACTCGTGCGCAGGCTGTGCGAGTCGATGAGAAACACGCGCTGGATGGCGATCACGCCCTGCTTCTTCGCCGTCGCAATCACGCTCGCATGCGTGGAGATGATGCCGTACGGCCGGATCATCTGGCACAGAAACTGGGTCCCCGCTTCGTCGTGCTTCAACCCTTGAATCAGGTCCGCATGGAGGATGAGACGCTTTCCCGCCTTGTTCGCCAGGCGCATCAGGCTCGGAAGCGCGGTGAGATTCGTCTCCAAGAGCACCACCACCGGATGCGGCCCCTGCATCAGCTCCTCGAAATCCTTTGGGCTGCGCACCGCAGGAAGCACGCGCCGGCCCTCGAACGGATTCATGCCCGCCTCCGCTCCGCGGACGACCGCTCAATCACCACAGGCCGGATGCGCTTCACCTGCTTGGGCAACTCCTCTCCCTTGATGAGCCGCATGAGCATGGCGGCCGCCTGCTGGCCCTGCTGAAATACCGGTTGCTGAATGGTCGTCAGCGCGGGCGTGCTCGCCTCGGCCACGTCCGTGTCGTCGAAACCCAGGATGGAGATATCGTCTGGGACCCGTAGACCCGCACTCGCCGCCGCTCGCAGCGCGCCGATGGCCATATAGTCGTTGAAGCAAAGGACCGCCGTGGGGCGATCCGGCGCCTCCAAGATCCGGCGCATGCCCGCCTCGCCGCTCTCCATGTCGAACTGCCCGTGCGCCACCCACTCCTCGCGCCAGCTGAGGCCGAGATCGCGAAACACCGCCTGCACCGCCTGTAAGCGAAGCACGTTGTCCACGTGTTCCGCCGGGCCTGCGATGACGCCGATGGCGCGATGGCCGAGATGATGCAGGTGCCGAATGGCCAATTCCACGCCCGCGGCTTGATCGATCACGACGCAGTGCCCGGGGCTCGCCGCCGGGTCCTGTTGCATATAGACCACAGGGAATTTCTCGGGCAGTTCCTTCAACAACCGCTCCGTCACGCCGCTAAACTGGGGCAGCACGAGCATCCCGTCGACAGAATGTTCGAGCGCTTTCTTCGCTAAAATATCGAGTGTCTCGGGTGTGACGATGTCAAACTGCATTGCATAGTTGTCCTCGGCAAGCACCTTCGAAATGCCTGCGAGCATGGGAAACAAATACCCGTTCAAGCGCGGATCCAGGCTTGGGTTGACGATGTAGAATCCGATGGAAAAGACCTTGCCCGCGCGCAGACTTCGAGCGCTCATCTTCGGGTGATAGTTGAGTTCGCGCGCGGCTTCCAGCACTTTGCGCAGCGACTCCTCGCTCACGCGCTTGCCGTTCAGCGCCCAGGATACCGTCGTGGGCGAGACCCCGGCCAGCCGCGCGATGTCCTTCACCGTGGCCACATTCAATCCCTCCCGGTGCTCGAATGCGATGCAATGCGGAAACCGCTGCTGTTGGAATCGCGAAAAAGATGCTCATTGACATTATAGACAACCGAAGCTATAACGAAAGTAAATCGATTTTACTAAATCGTTTTGATCTTGGTGAAACCGCTTTCGTCCATGGAGGGATCACGTTGAAGAAGACTTGGTCCGCTTCGCTCGCCGCCGTCATCACGCTGTGGACCGGGGCGTCACCCACATGGGCCGCGGCCCATCCCACGGCCCATCTGGCCTCGCAACATCGCCCGAGCCTCGCCTCTCGCGTGCGCGCCGACGACCTCGCGTCGACGTCCATGACCATGGAGATGCAGGTCATTCACGACGCGCTCACGGTGCCCGAGCTCGACGCCGTCCAGGCCGCAGCGCAGGCAGCGTCCAACCTGTCGACGTCGCAGTGGCTCCAATGGCTGTATCCGAATGCGTCCCCGGCGACGAGCGCGCAGTCCCAGGCTGCGCAGGCCGTCGCCAACCTGTTCAACCTGGCCACGTACGGCGCCGTGTCGACTCGCGGGAGCAACGCCGCACAGATTTTACAGACGCTTCAGTCGATTTCTCCCTTGCTCTCGTCGCCCGCCGTCGGCCTCTTCTATCAATCGTTTTTGACCGTGATCGGCCAATCGTCCAAAGCCATCTTGGCCGGCCAAGCCTCAAGCTCGACCGTGGGCAACGCGCTCGCGCAAGCCGCGTCCTTGTCCCCCACCATCTCCGCCTACCTGCGCCAGAATGGGCTGTCTCCGTCCGATCTCGCCCGCACTTGGTCGAGCTTTGAAACGCAGGTCGATCCGCAGGGCGCCGCGCAGACCGCGCTCATGACCCGCATCTGCACGAACGCGCTCGGCTTCGGCGCGCCCACCGCGAGCGCCAACATCACCGTGAACGCAGCCGCCCGCCTCCGGACCGTCCCCGCCACCGCCTTTGGCTTGAACGCGGCCGTGTGGGACAGCGGGCTCAACTCACAGACCGTCATCTCCGAGGTGCAGGCGCTCCATCCCGCACTCATCCGCTGGCCCGGCGGCTCCATCTCGGACGTGTACAACTGGGAGACCAACACGCGCAACGACGGCGGCTACGTCAACCCCAACGACACCTTTGACAACTTCATGCAGTTCGTGAACGCCGTAGGTTCCACACCCATCATCACCGTCAACTACGGCACCGGCACGCCCCAACTCGCAGCCGACTGGGTCAAGTACGCCGACGTCACCCATCACGACAACGTCCTTTATTGGGAGCTCGGCAACGAGGTCTACGGGAACGGCTACTACAACGGCAACGGCTGGGAGGCGGACGATCACGCCGTCCCGAACGAGCCGCAGAAGGGCAACCCTGGCCTGAGCCCGGAGGCCTACGCCCAGAACGCCCTGCAGTTCATCCAGGCCATGCGCGCCGTCGATCCCAACATCAAAATTGGCGCGGTGCTCACCATGCCGTACAACTGGCCCTGGGGCGCCACCGTGAACGGCAACGACGACTGGAACACCGTCGTGCTCAAGGCGCTCGGCCCGTACATCGACTTCGTCGACGTCCACTGGTACCCTGAGACCCCCGGCCAGGAGACCGACGCCCGGGCTCCTCGCCGACACGGATCAGATCCCCGCCATGGTGGCGGAACTCAATCGCGAGATCAACGCATACGCCGGATCGAACGCAAAAATATCCAAATCTTCGTGACCGAGACCAACAGCGTGTCCTACAATCCGGGGCAGCAGTCGACGAACCTGCCCGAGGCGCTGTTCCTAGCGGACGATCTCGCCGGCTTCGTGCAGGCGGGCGCGGCCAACGTCGACTGGTGGGACCTCCTGAACGGCGCCGAGGACAACTACACAAGTCCGAGCCTCTACGGGCAGAACCTGTTCGGCGATTACGGGCTGCTGTCGTCCGGGCAGACCACGCCCAAGGGCGTTCAGGAGCCGCCTGAGTACACCCCGCTGCCGCCGTACTACGGCTTCCAGCTCGTGTCCGACTTCGCACGGCCGGGCGACACCTTCCTGGGCTCCGCATCGTCCCAGAGCGACATCGACGTGCACGCGGTGCGGGAACCAAACGGCGACATCTCCCTGATGCTCGTCAACCGCAGCCCTTCGACCATCTACAGCGCAAATCTGAACGTGCTCGGCGTGGGGCCCTACGCCATCACGAAGGCACTCGTGTACGGCGAAGGATCGAGTGCCGTCACCCCAGCGCTGACGCTGCCAACCGCCCACTCGGTCAAACTCATGCCGTACAGTGGCATGGATCTCGTCCTGCATCCGCTCATCCCCGCGCCGCACGCCGCTGCGTCGGTGACGGACACCCTGGCGCTCTCCTCGCCCACCGTGACCGCCGGCGGCTCGGAGACCGTGACCGCGTCGTTCAACTCGGATAGGCCCGTGCACGGCGCGACGGTGGAACTTGAGCTGTACGACTCGACGGGCGATCTCGTCGCGAGCCACCAGGTGACAGGAGTGGATATCGCGCCAGGCGCGCCCGCGAGCGAATCCTGGAGCTTCGCGGCCCCATCCGCCAACGGGACCTACAGCGTCGAGGCGTTCGCCTTCGATCCGGCCACAGGCGCCACGTACGACGCCGATACGGCGGGCGCAACCTTGACCGTGAATCAGCCGCCCGCGGCCAAGTACGGCGACATTGTCACGCAGAACACGGTCATCACGGTGAACGGCACAACGTACACCGTGCCGGCGCCGGACGCGAACGGCCACTATCCGTCAGGAACCAACATCTCCATTGCGCCGGGTGACACGGTGACCATCCAGACCACGTTCGCGAACGTCTCGTCGACCGACGCGCTCCAGAACGGGCTCATCGACGTGGAGGTGGACGGACAGAGCGGCGCCATCTTCCAAAAGTACTGGCCGAGCACCACGCTCCTTCCCGGCCAGACCCAGACCGTGACGGCCACCTGGCAGGTGCCGTCGTCGGTGACCGCAGGCACGTATCCGCTCAACTTCCAGGCGTTTGACACGAGCAACTGGACGGGCAACTGCTACTTCACCAACGGCGGCGTGGTCAACTTTGTCGTGAGCTGACCCGCTCGCCCCGGCCATTGCCGGATGGCGCCCGCAAGGGCGCCATCTGCGCGTCCGGGCTTCCTGCCGTCGCGCGAATGCGCGCATCGGGCCCGTCGCCCACGGGCATGCGCTCGCCGCGACGGGCGAAGACCGGACCTTCTGTCAGCGGAACGTGAGCAGGATGTGGATGAGGAGCCCCGCGGAGAACCACATCATGAGGGCGGAGATGCGGTTGATGACCCGCTTCAGCCCCACCCCCGCCGCGGCGCGGCCCGCCACATGGCCGAGCGTCATGAGGAAGAAAAACCAAACCCACGAGACAAGTGCGCACGCCGCCGCGAACGACGCCCTCTCGCCCCAAGTGCCGTACACGGCCGCGCTCCCGCCGATCACGGCGAGCGTATCCATGAGCGCGTGCGGATTCAGAAGGGAGACCGACATCGCGAAGCCCATCTGCCGACGCGGCGACCAGACCTCGGATGTGACGGCGTCATGGTCAGGATTCTCGCGCCACGTCTGAAAGCCCATGTACAACAGAAAGGCCACGCCCACGATGCCAAGCGCGACGCGCAGCCAAACGATGTGAAAGACGGCGCCCGACACCCCAAAGACCGCGAGCGCCACGAGAAACGTGTCACAGAGAGCCGCCGTTACCACGGCCGGCAGGGCCGCCAGCCATCGCCGGTGCAGCGCGCCTTGGCTGAGGAGAAATCCGTTCTGCATGCCAATCGGCAGGATGAGCGCGAACGCCAAAATCAGGCCGTGCCAAAACGCGCCGACCATGCGAAACTCCTTTCCGGCGTTCGTTCAACCGATTCATAATCCTCCGTTGATTCCAAGCACAGTGGGAATCACGCCGAGAACAGCCCAGGCGGTCGCTATCCACAGCCTCTTCCTTTTCGACAACTTCACCTGAAACATGCGCGCAAACGCCCAGGCAAAGAACAGTCCGACGGCGAATTCAATCGCCGCGTACAGGAGAAGAAGGAGAATTTCGGTGGCGAGCACGCATCACGCCTCCCCGAAGGACACCCGAATTCATGAGCTTCGGCGATGGAACGCCAATCCTCATCTTCCACCCTGAGTATACGGCAGGTGCACCTTGAATGTCGACCCACGCCCTGGCTCGCTTTCGACCGAGATGTCCCCGTGGTGCATCTCCACAATGCGCTTGGCGATGGCAAGGCCAAGCCCATTGCCCGGCTTGCCGCGCGACCTATCCGCCTTGAAGAAGCGAGTGAATACGCGGCTCATATCCTCCGGACGGATGCCGATGCCCGTGTCCGCAACCAAGGCGCAGACGCCTGTGTCTTCCTTCTCGAGGCGCACTTGAATTCGGCCGCCCGGCTCCGTGAACTTGATGGCGTTGGACAGGAGATTCATCCACACCTGGCCGAGGAGGTCCTCATCGCCTTCCAACTCGACGGGCTCCACCTGCATGTCGAGAAGGAGACCCTTCTCCGTCCAGAGCGGCTCGCACGCAATCGCCACCTCGCGCAGCTGGCGGTCGAGACGGAAGCGCTTGAGCGTCACCGGGTGATGGCCAGATTCGAGCGAGGTGAGTTTGAGCAGGTTGTCCGCCAGGCGGGACAACCGCTCGCTCTCCGCCTCAATGATGTCGAGATAGTGGCGCCGTTCGCCTTCCGACAGCCCTTCCGATTTGAGCGCCTTCACGAAACCGAGGATGGACGTGAGCGGCGTCTGCATCTCGTGGGAAACGTTCGCCACAAACTCCTGGCGCATCTGTTCGATGCGCTCGAGCCCCTCCGCCATCTCGCGAACGTGCAGCACCAGCTGGTTCATGGGGTGATCCGGAAAGCCACGCCGGACCTCCAGCATGGCGCGAGCGCTGAAATTCCCGCGGCCAATCTCGCGCAAGGAGTCGAGAATGCGGAAAAAGAGGCGATCATCGCGATCAAACCCAAGCGCATTCCAGAGAAGCGCGACGAGCGCGAGCATCACCACGCCCACGCCGCCAATCATCATCAGCTGGCCGTACGGCACGGGCCGCCACCCGAATGCGCGCCCGATGAGGCGCACGACGCCGTACGAGGCGCTCAGCAATATGAACGACCAACACGACATCCAGATAAGCCTATCCAACGCTTCGCGCCACTGCCAGCGCACGTGACGGGCGCGGAAGTCGTCATACCCCCGCGAGGCGGCTCGCTCCTTCACGCGTTCACCTCCAGGCGATACCCCAACCCGCGCACGGTGCGGATGCGAAACGGGTAGATGTCCTCGGGGAATTTGTCGCGCAACCGCTTAATGTGCACGTCCACCGTCCGCTCGTCCCCCGCGTAGTCGTACCCCCACACCTCTTCAATCAGCTTGTCGCGGGAGAGCGTCTTGCCCGCCGACGCGGCCAGCGTGAACAGAAGCTGAAACTCCTTCGGCGGAAGGGCCATGCGCTCCCCGTTCGCCTCGACTTCATACGTGTCCGAGAGGAGGCGGAGTCCGGCGAGATCGAGCGCGCCGTCCGCCCGCATGCGGTAACGGCGCAGAAGCGCCTCGACGCGCGCCACAAGCTCCTCGGGGGCGAAGGGCTTGACGAGGTAGTCGTCCGCGCCGAGCCGAAGGCCGCGCACCTTGTGGCTTGTCTCCCCGAGCGCGGTCAGGAGCAGAATCGGCACATCGCGCTCTTCGCGCAACCATTGCGTCAGCTCGAACCCGTCCACCTCGGGCATCATCACGTCGATCACGGCGAGCTGCACGGGCTCACGGGCCAGTGCATCCGCCGCCTCGCGCCCGTCCGCCGCCTCCACCACCCGATGCCCTTCCCGCTCGAGCGTGCTGCGCACGAGTTCGCGGATGTGAGGCTCGTCGTCGGCCACAAGGATGGTCGCCATGTTCATCACCTCACGCGCGAGGATACCTCGCCAAGATGAACGCCGCGTGAACGGCGGGCCTGTTGAAAAGCGGGCCTGTCCGTCACGGCGCGAGGCGGAGGCGCTCCACGTCCTTGCTCGGCGGCAAGCCAAAGAGGCGCGCGTACTCGCGGGTGAACTGTGACACGCTCTCATAGCCGACGGAGAGCGCCGCCTCCGTCACCGATTGCGCGCCGCCGAGGAGGAGCCTGCGGGCCTCCAGCAATCGCAGCCGCTTCTGATACTGGATGGGCGTCATGTGCGTGAGCGCTTTGAAGTGGCGGTGCAAGGTGGAAGGGCTCATGTTCACCAGAGCGGCGAGATCGTCGATGCGGACGTGATCGCGAAAATGCTCCGCGAGATAGCGAACGGCGCGGTGCGCGGGGTTGGCCTGGCCGGCCGCAGCGAGGAGGCGCGCCCACCGCTGGCCGCCTTCGCCGCGAATGACGCGATAAAAGATTTCGCGGCGCCAGAGGGGCGCGAGATACGGCACGTCCTCAGGGTGGCGCACCAGATCGACGTAGCGAGCGATGGCATCGAGGAGATGTTCCTCCATGCGCGCAACCCAGAGACCCGCCTCGGGCTCGACTTCGTCTTCGCGGCCCAACGCGCCCCCTTCGAACAGGTCCAGCCACTCCTGCGGATCAAACTCGATGCGAAGCGCCAGATAGGGCTGTGCGGCAGACGCGCGGCTCACGCGCGATTGCGCCGGCACGTGGATGGAAGAGATGAGGTACGTGGCCGAATTGTACGTGAGGACCTGCTGACCGAGCCACACCTGCTTCTCGCCCTGGGCGACCACGCAAAGCGACGGGCGATACACCCCGTGCCGCGGGGAGGACGTCTCGGACCAGCGGTACAGCGTGAGACCCGGCACAGGCGTCGAATGGACGCCGTCTTCGCAGAGAGCTTCTGCCATGACCGCCCTGATGCGGCCCAGGAGCTCGGAGCTTCCAGGCGCGCTCGCGCCTCGTTGGGTGACCTCCTGCATAATCTTCACCTCACCTGCTGTTATGAGCATTCGACCTCCGCCGCTCGGTTCCTACTCACACGCGCGAGGATCTGGCAAGCCCGCGCGAGAATGTGCGTCGCCGGGATGCGGTCTGTGTGGGACAATCTCCATAGACGGAAAGGAGGTCCGCCCATGGAGTATGTGACGTTGAACAACGGCGTTCGCATGCCGATGCTGGGCTTCGGGACGTACCAGATTACGGATTTGGACCTGTGCGAGCGCTCGGTCCTCCACGCCATCCGCGTAGACTATCGCCTGATTGACACCGCGGCATCGTACCAAAACGAACAAGCCGTTGGCGAAGCCATCCGCAAGAGCGGAGTCCCGCGGGAAGAACTCTTTGTCACCACCAAGCTTTGGGTCGAGCACGCGGGCTACGAATCGACGTTGGCGGCCTTTCAGCGATCGCTCGACCGGTTGCAGCTCGACTACGTGGATCTGTATCTGATCCACCAGCCGTTCGGCGACGTGTACGGCGCGTGGCGCGCCATGCAAGAATTGTACAAAGCCGGGAAGATCCGCGCCATCGGCGTGAGCAACTTCGCGCCGGATCGGCTGATCGATCTCATCATGCATCACGAGATCACGCCCGCGGTGAATCAGGTGGAAACGCACCCCTTCTGCCAACAAATTGAGGCTCACAAGATCATGCAGGCGTATGGTGTGCAAATCGAATCTTGGGGCCCGTTTGCGGAGGGGAGAAACGGGTTGTTTGAAAACCCCGTGCTCGCCGAGATCGGCAAGCGGCACGGAAAGTCGGTCGCCCAGGTGGTCCTGCGCTGGCTCATTCAGCGGGGTGTCGTCGTCATCCCCAAGTCCGTTCGCCCCGAGCGCATTCAGGAGAACTTCAACGTGTTCGACTTCGAGCTCTCCGCGGAAGAGATGGACAAAATCCGGGCGCTCGACACGGGCAAGAGCCTGTTTTTCTCCCATACCGACCCCGAGATCGTCAAGTGGATGTGCTCGCGCCACCTGGACGTCTGAGGCCAAGCCATCCGCGCACCAGGAGGACTCACACCCACGGCACAAAAGACGGACGGGGGACCGCCTGCGAGTCAAAGATCACACACCCGCATCGGGGAGACAGTCTTTGCGAGAAGTTCACCCAGGCGGTGACGACAGGAGGAACCAGAACTGCCCCGGACCCTACGCTTAAGGTCATTGTCTCTGGGGATACCCCAGCGACTCAACCCTTGAACCCTGCGTGTTTGTAGTTGACGTAAGAGCTTGGTCTAAATCAATTCATACGAGGAGGTTTCAGCGATGGAATACGTCAAACTCGGCCGAACTGGCCTTGAGGTCTCTCGCATCTGCCTCGGCTGCATGGGCTTTGGCAAGCCCGGCACCTGGCACCATCCCTGGGTGCTCGACGAGGCGGACGCGCGGCCCATCATCCACCGCGCGCTCGATCTCGGCATCAACTTCTTCGACACGGCGAACGTCTACTCCATCGGCACGAGCGAGGAAATCGTCGGCAAGATCCTCAAGGAAGCGGTGCCGAGGGATCAGGTCGTGATCGCCACCAAAGTGTTTTTCCCGCTCCGCGAAGGGCCGAACGCCGGCGGCCTGTCGCGCAAGGCTATCATGGAGGCCATCGACCAAAGCCTGAAGCGGCTCGGCACGGACTACGTGGATTTGTACCAGATCCACCGCTGGGACCACCAGACGCCCATCGAGGAGACGCTCGAGGCCCTGCACGATCTCGTCAAGGCTGGCAAGGTCCGCTACATCGGCGCGTCGGCCATGTACGCGTGGCAGTTCATGAAGGCGCTGGCCGTGGCGGATCGGCGCGAGCTCACCCGGTTCGTCTCCATGCAGAACCACTACACCCTCATCTACCGCGAGGAGGAGCGCGAGATGATGCCGCTCTGCCGCGAGGAGGGCATCGGCGTCATCCCCTACAGCCCGCTCGCAGGTGGCCGTCTGGCGCGGAGGCCGTCTGAGACGACGCGTCGATCCGAGACCGACGAGGTGCAGCGCGCCAAGTACGACCGCATGGCATCGGTCGATCAGGCCATTTTGGATCGCGTCGGCGAGCTCGCGGAGCGCCACGGCGTTCCGCGCGCCCAGATTGCGCTGGCCTGGCTCCTGCACAAGCCGGGCGTCACCGCCCCGATTGTCGGGGCCACCAAGATGCACCACCTCGAGGACGCGGTGGCCGCCATCGACGTCAAGCTCTCGGACGACGAGATGCGCTACTTGGAAGAACCGTACGTGCCGCATCCGGTGGTCGGCGCGCTCGACGCACCCGCGCGCTGACGCGAAAAACCGACCTCCTTTCCGTTCATCGTCTGTTCATCTTCTGCCGCTACGATGAGCGCGAAAGGAGGTTTTTTCGCATGTCCCTGATGGTTACACAAGCCCAGACCTCGGCCGCCGCACAGCGAACCTCCGTCGCCATCGAAGCGGTCGATCTCGTCAAGGCCTTTGGCCCCCATCGCGCCGTCGACGGCATCAGCCTGTCCGTGCAGGCCGGCACGGTGTACGGCCTGCTCGGCCCCAATGGCGCCGGCAAGACCACCACCGTGCGCATGCTCGCGACGCTCATCCGCCCAGACGCAGGCCAGGCGCGCATCTTCGGCCACGACGTCGTGAAGGACGCGCACCGCGTGCGCCAGCTCATCGGCGTGACTGGTCAGTACGCCTCCGTCGACGAGACGCTCACCGCCGCGGAAAACCTGGTGCTCTTCGCGCGCCTCCTCGGACAGAGCCGCCGCGAGGCGCGAGCGACGGCAGAGCGCCTGCTCGAGCAGTTCGGCCTCACCGAGGCGCGCAATCGCCCGCTGAAGCACTTTTCCGGCGGCATGCGGCGCCGCCTGGATCTCGCGGCCAGCCTCATCGCCACGCCGCCGCTCATCTTCCTCGACGAACCCACCACCGGGCTCGATCCGCGCACGCGCGCCCAGATGTGGGACACCATCCGCCAGCTCGTGCGCGAAGGCACAACCGTGCTCCTGACCACGCAATATTTAGATGAGGCGGACCAGCTGGCGAACCGAATCGCCGTGATCGATCGCGGCCGCGTGATTGCGGAAGGCACGCCGGACGAGCTGAAGTCGTCGGTGGGCCGGTCGTCCCTGCACCTCACCTTCGCCAACCCGGAGGATGTGCCGCGGGCTCGCGCCATCGTGGAAGCGGCGCTTGGCGCGCAGGCCACGCCATCGCCCGAGGGGCGCCGGATCATCGCGCCCGTGGCCGACACGAGCGTCGTGCCGGATCTGCTCGTGGCGCTGAAGGCGGCCGGCATCGACATCACCGAACTCGGCTTGCAAAAGCCGACGCTGGACGAGGTGTTCCTCGCCCTCACCGGCCACGAGGCCGAAACCGCCGACGAAGGAGAGAGTGCCTGATGCAACAGACATCGTTTGAAGCCATCCCGGCGCGCCCCTCCATGGCGATTGCGCTGCGCCAGTCGCTCACCATGGCCTACCGAGGCCTGTTGAAGATGCGCCGGACGCCAGAGCAACTGTTCGACGTCACGCTGCAACCCATCATCTTCACACTCATGTTCACCTACATCTTCGGGGGCGCCATCTCCGGCAACTCACAGAACTATTTGCCGCTCGTTATCCCAGGCATCCTCGTGCAGACGGTCATCACCGCGTCCGTCGTCACCGGCGTCCAGCTGCGCGAAGACATGGACAAGGGCGTGTTCGATCGCTTCCGCGCCCTGCCCATCGCCCGCATCGCGCCGCTTGCGGGCGCGCTCCTCGCCGACATGGTGAGGTACCTTTTGGCCACGGTCCTCATCTTCGCCGTGGGATACCTCATGGGCTATCACCCACGTGGGGGCCTTGCCCGCGTCGCCATCGCCGCGCTGCTCGTCATCGTGTGCGCGTTCGCGCTCAGCTGGATCTTCGCGTTCTTCGGCGTCGTGGCGCGGACGGCGGCAAGCGTGCAGGGCATCTCGATGCTCATCCTGTTCCCGCTTACGTTCCTGTCGAACGCGTTCGCGCCGGTCAACACCATGCCCAAGTGGCTGCGGGTGTTCGTCAACGTCAATCCGCTCTCCCACCTGATTGCCGCCGTGCGGTCGCTCGCCAATCAGGGCCAGGCAACGCCGGACATCGCCATCTCGCTCGCCGGCGCCGCGGCCATCATGCTCGTCTTTGCCCCGCTCGCGGTGCGGATGTACATGCGCAAAGCGTGACGAAATCTCAACACAAAGTTCCCAATCTTTTACCGTTGCGTGCGCTCCCCTTCATCGAATCTCCACACACGCTCGGTACCATCGGAGCAAGGAGACGAATGGAGGGTGAAACGCATGCTCATGAAGGGATTGAGTGTCGCCGCGGCGGCGGTGGTCGTTGCGGCGAGCGTCGCCACTTGGCACGCTGCGCCACCATCGAAGGCCCCCGCGCAGGCCACGGCATCTGCACAAGGAGCAAAGCCCGCCGGCACCGTCACGGTCTACGCCGCGCTGACCCAGCAAAACGCGCAGGCACTCGCACAGGCGTTTGAGGCGTACGATCCGGCCGCGCGCGTGCAGATGGTGACCACGGGCACGGGCGCGCTCGTGACGCGGCTCGAGTCGGAGGCGAAGGCGCACGCCATCGGCGCGGATATGGTGCTCTTGGCCGATCCGACCGCGGCGGACACCTTAGCCGCCCAGGGCATTCTCTCGCGCGAGAAGCCGTCTGCCGCAAGCCATCTGCCGAGCGCGGATCAGGGCGCGAACTGGGTGGGGGCGTACGTGTTTCACGACGTGATCGTGTACCACAAAGGCATGTCCCTGCCTGTGCCCCACTCGTGGCGCGACCTCACCAGCGCCGCGTACAAGGGCGAAGTGGAAATCGGCGATCCGTCCTATTCCGGCACCACCATGGCGTTTGTCGGCATGATGGAGACGCGGTACGGCTGGAATTACTTTGAGACGCTGAAGCAGAACGGCGCGGCGGTGCAGTCGTCGGTGAAGACCGTGGCGGATGATGTCGCGAGCGGCAAGGTGGACGTGGGCATGACCAACGACAGCGCCGCGTTCACGCTTGTGAAGCAAGGATCCCCCATCGCCGTGGTGTGGCCAGAGGACGGCGCCATCGTGGTGCCAGGGCCTCTGGCGTTCGTCAAAGGGCACGAGACGCCGGTAGCCAAGGCGTTTGCCAACTGGCTTTTGAGCCCGGCCGGTCAGAAGGTGGTGGCGTCCGTCGGCCTGTCCCCGGTCGTCGGCGCGTCCCCCACGGTGCCGAAGGGCGCGGCGCTGATGCAGGTGCCCTGGGCGCAGTTGGAACGAGACCGGGCGAACATCCTCCACCAGTTCGCCCAGATCTTCCGATGACATCGCGCATCTCGTGGATCGCCGCGGTTGGCACGCTGGTGCTCGCCGCGGCCGCCGCGGTTCTATGCGGTTACCCCGTGTTCCATCTCGCCCTCGAACTCCCGTCAGCGGCGGGCATCGCCTCGACCCTCGGCCCACTCTGGAACTCACTGTGGACGAGCGCCGTATCGAGCGCCATCGCGAGCCTTGTCGGCATGGCCTGGGCCGTCATGCTCTCTGGCGCCGTGCGCCGGGGGCGAGCGGCCCTTCACGCCATCAGCCTCCTGCCGCTGTGGACGCCGCCGTTCATCGGCGCGTTCGCGCTCGGCGACGCCTACGCCCGGGCGGGCCTTTTGGACCAGTTGGCGCACGTCCACGTGAGCTTTTTGTACGGGCCATGGGGCGTTACGGCGGCCCTCGCCATCCACGCGGCCCCCATCGGCTATCTGAGTGGACTGACCGCCGTTGCGGCCATGAACGTCGAACCCATGTGGGCCGCGCGCTCCTGCGGGGCCGGGCTTTGGCGCGCCTTCTGGGCCGCGTTCCGGCCGGTGGCGCTGCGCCCGCTTGTGGCGGCCTGCGCGCTGTCGTTCGCGTTTTCCCTGGGCGACTTTGGCGTCCCGTACGAACTCGGCGAGCCGAGCGGGTTTCGCACGGCGGCCACCTCCATCTTCGCCAACCTGTCCACGGGCGGCACGCAGGGTTTCACGGCCGCCACATGGCAGGCGTTTGAACTCATGGCCGTCGGCGCGCTGGCGGTGACCGTGAGCCGCGCGGCCATACGGTTCGATCCCGGCCTCGGCACGTCTGCCCCCGGCGCAACACCGCTGCCCCTGTTCCCCAAGCGGGTTCGCGCGATTTCGCTCGCCGCATACGGGCTGCACGTGGCGACGACGAGCGGCCTTCCGCTCGCCGCCCTTGTGCTCACAGCCCTCACGCGAGCCTACGGCCTGCCACCCACGCCCAGGAACTGGGACGTGGCGGGGCTGTTCTCGCCGCTCGTCAGCGCGTGGCCGGCGCTCGTGCACACAGTCGTCCTCGCGGTTTTGGCCGCCGCCGTGATCGCCCTGCTTGGTCTTGTCGCCGCAGAAGCCGTGCCAGCCTCCGCGGTGGCGCGGGCGGCCCATCTCGCCTTATGGCTGCTGTACGCGGCGCCTGGAACGGCCGTGGCCGTCGGCATCCTGGTGGCCTTCGGGCACGCCCTATACGGCACCTGGTGGATCCTGGGGCTTGCCTACGTGGCGAAGTTCTACGGCCTCGCCGACGCCATCGTGGCGGCGCGTGGCAATGCGCCACTCGAACCGTGGCGCGCGGCGAGATCGTTTGGCGCGGGGCCTGCGGGGGCGTATGGTGCGGCGATTTGGCCCGCCATCCGGCCCGCGGTGCGCCAGGCGGCGCTGCAGGCGCTCATGTCTGGCTTGTACGAGGTGACACTCGCGAGCCTGCTTTACGGCCCGAATACCGAGACCATCGCCGTGGCCGTGCTGTCCGCGAGCGAAGGCGGCGATGTCCGTACGGTCGCGGTCTTGGCCGTGTGGATGACGGCCGCGAGCTTCGCCCTGGGCCTCTTGGCGCTGCGCGAGCCGAGGGGGCGGCGAAGCCAGGGCCTGTCGCAGCTTCGCATGGCCGTGCCGGCCGCCCCCCTCGAGGAGGTGAAACTCGGATGAAGGATTCGAAAGCGCATCGCCTCTCCGTGGCAGGCGTCACCGTGGCGCACGGCCAGCAGGTGGCGGTCAGACGCGCGTCGCTGACCATAGAGGCGGGCGAAATTGTCGCGCTTGTCGGGCCGTCTGGATCGGGCAAGAGCACGCTTCTCGGCGCCATCGCGGGGTTTTATCCCATTCAATCGGGGGCCATCTGGATAGGCGAAGAGATGGTGGCCTCGCCGACGCTTTCGCTTCCGCCGGAGAAGAGGCGCGTGGGCGTGGTATTTCAGTCGCACGCGCTCTGGCCGCAGTGGATGGTGGTGGACAACGTGGCCTATCCGCTCCGCAGGCGGGGCATGGCGCGGCTTCTGGCGCGGCGCGAGGCGGAATCGGTGCTCGCCGCGGTGGGCATGGACGCGTTTGCCGCGCGTTATCCGTCGGAACTCTCGGGCGGCCAGCGCCAGCGGGTCGGCCTGGCGCGGGCGCTCGCGTCGAGGCCGGAGCTGTACCTGTTTGACGAGCCCACTGCGAGCCTCGATCCGGCTAACCGCGAAACCTTCATGCACGAGGTGCGGGAGCGGATTCGACAGACGGGGGCGGCCGCGCTGTACGTGAGCCACCAGGTGGACGAGGCGCTGTCTCTGGCCCACCGCGTGGCCGTCATGATGCACGGGGAGATCCTGCAGATCGGATCTCCCGCAGAGGTGTACGAGAACCCGCGCACGGCCGAGATCGCCCGGCTTTTGGGGCCGGCCGCGTGCGCGACGGGCGTGGTGCGCGAGGCGAACGGGAGCGGACAGGCGCTTGTGCAAATCGCGGACAGCGAGCAGACGGTTCGACTGACGTCCGCGCGCCCCTCGGTCGATCTCGGCCGCAGGACGCTCATGATGCGGCCGGAGTGGTGTGAACTCACCACCGACGATGAGGCGTCGCTGCCTTGCCGCGTGGTCCGCGTACAGTACGTGGGTCATCGAACACTGTACGAACTCGAGTCCCTTGCCGGGAGGCTCTTGGCGAGCCACGTGGGCCCGCCGCAATACCAGGAAGGGCAGCGCGTGGGATGGAAAGTGCGGCGCGCCTGCGTGATGGAAGGATGAGCGCGCAGGGCAGCGGGCCCTGCGCACTCGCGCATGCTTCGAAGCCTCAACGCAACATGGCGAAGACCGCGATTGTGTTCTGCGCCATCAAAACGTGTTGCACCGTGTGATAAGCGTCCGGCACAGTCCTCCTGTCGGATTTGGGAAGCAAGTACACATTGTCACCGAATGCCTCGTCATAACGTCGAAGCCTTTCATCCGATTGATTCTCCCGCAGAACCGGTTGATTCCTATGAACAAGAGGCTAAACGATAGCATCAACAGCCCTGAAAGGACGTCGGTCACAACTGCCATGCGTATCTCCCCGGGTCACGCGTGGTGGGCAGGCGGGCATATTCAGCCTATCCCTCGTTTAGGAATCAACGGGAACAAACACGAGCGAGACCGGAGGCGACAATGACAACTGCCATGCATATCCGGCGAATTCGGCCCACAGGCATTCCTCGTTTCCTGTGGACTTCGTTTACAATGGATTGCAGAGAAACGCGACACAACCGACAGGGGGAATGCAGTTTGATCCATGAAACGCCGATTCATATCCGTTACAGCGACACCGATTTGAATGGCCACGTAAACAATGCGGTCTACGCCACCTATATGGAGGAGTCCCGCATCTCCTTCCTGCAGGAGGTGTTCCCCGGCCAGCGTCTGCCGCTCGTCATCGCCTCGCTCCACATCGACTTCCGCCAGGAGACGCGCTACCCCGAGCACACGGACGTCATTGCGCGGACGTGGCTCACGCGGCTCGGGAGATCAAGCTTCGAATTCTTCTGTCAAATCGTAAGCGTCCGCGGCGAGGTGATGTGCGAAGGCACTGCGGTGGTCGTCCACTACGACTTCGAGAAGCGTAAATCCGCCCCGCTTCCGGACTGGGCGCGCGAAAAGCTCCTGCCCTACGTCCGCGAGCGCGAGGAATCGAACGTCGGCGTGTGAGCGGAACGAGGCGCGTCACCCGCGCCTCGCCTTCACGAGCCCAGAACCCCCGACTACTCCAGCAGCGCCTCCCACAGGGATCCGCGCCGGACGGGATCGCCATGCGCGGGGCAGACCCAGTCAAACGACAACCTGCCCACGTCCGCGAGCGATTTCTTCAGGGCCGCCTTGTCCCAGGTGAGGAAGGACGGCGACTTCTTCAGTCGGCCCCCGCGGGTCGTGACGAGATCGCCCGCCAGAAGCGTGTCGCGCGCGATGAGGCAGACGTGGCCGGGCGTATGACCGGGCGCGGGTACCACCTCCAGGCCGCCCACGTGTGCGCCCGGCTCGAGCGCGCGGTCCACCTTCGGACGCTCCACGCGCATCAGCCCGGCAATCGCGCGGCGCACGCCCTTTGGCTTCGCGGTGCCCTCAATGTACGGAATGTCCGGCGCGGGCGCCCAGAGTGTTGCGCCGGAGAGCTCCTTCAGCCGCTTGGCATTGCCGATGTGATCCACGTCCAGGTGCGTCAGGACGATGTGGGCGAGGTGGCCCGGCTTCAGACCGAGAGACGCAAGTGCCTTCACGATCTCGTCCGCACGCCCGGGCATGCTGGTATCGACCAGCACGGGCTCGTCGCCCAGCACAAGATAGCTGTAGCTTCCTTTGGTACATTCCAACAGGTGAATCTTCGGCGCGATTTCCACGCCTCACGCCTCCCCGCGTCAGGCGAGCGTCTTCGCCCACTCCTCGACCGTCATCACGTCAGCCTGCCGCGGGAACACCTTCTCCACGAGCACCCGGTGCACCTCCGGATCGGCGTCCAGGCAGGCGTCCTTCAGCACGGTCAGCGCGTAGTCCTTGTCCGCGGCCTCCCGCAGCGTGGAGAGCACCACGCCCGATGTGGCGATGCCGCAGAGCACAAGATGCGTGATGTCCTTGGCGCGCAGGATGACCTCCAGGTTGCTGCCGGCAAATGCGCTGACGCGGTACTTCGTGACCACCGGCTCTCCCGGCTCTGGCCGCACCGACTCGTGAATTTGGGTGGTGTCGGCGCTCACCGTCATGTTGCCGGCCTGCGCGAGGTGCGCAAACATCTTGTTGCGCGGGCTCGCCTCAGGGAAACCTTCGCTGAACGCCACGCGCACGAAGATGACCTGCATGCCCGCCTTGCGCGCAGCCGACACGGCCTGCTGAAACGGACGCATGGCCGATGCATCCTGAATGTACCGCGAAACAATGCCGTTCTGGACGTCCATCACCAAAAGCGCCGTGTGTTTCACATCCACCGTCATGCCCATGTCCCCTTCCTTGCGACGACGGCCGCCTCCCGAACGCACCGCCAAATCGTTCAAGGTCATCATACGCCCAAACGAGGTGGAATCCCAAATAGGCGCGTCCACTCGCGTAGAAAAGCGTACAATGAAGGATGTTTTCAAGCGTCCTCAAATTGAAGGGAGATGAAAGCGATGTCAAGCGCACCACAAACGGTTCGCGACGAACACTGGACGCGAACCGACAGCTGGCTGTTCTGGTCGTTCGGGCTCGGCATGCTGCTCGAGAACTACATCTTCAGCCTCTCCAGCGTCGCCACGCAGTGGGTGCCGATGCCGAAGTCGCTTCAGTCGCTTCTCTTGGCGTGGTCACCCATCTGGCTCATCATCGGCATTGCTGTCGCCGGGCCATTGGCCGATCGCGTCGGGCGGAAGAACACCTTCTACACCACCATGGCGCTCTATGGCCTTGGCGCCATAGGACTCGTCTTCAGCAACCAGTACGCCCTCATCCTTTTGTTTCTCGCCATGCTCCTGTTTGCCGCAGGTGGTGAAATGAACACCATCATGGCCGTATCACACGAGATGATGCCGCACAAACACAGGGGCAAGACCATGATGCTCGAACTCAACTTCATCAACCTGGGTGGCGTCATTCTCGGCCTCGTGGCGCTTTCAACTGCATATCAACACGTCGCCTTCCAGCGCGCGATGATCGCCTTGACGCTCCTCGTGGTGCTCGTCATCCTGTTCTTCGCTCGCCGCAACACCCCCGAGTCCATCCGTTGGCTCGAAAGAACAGGTCAGCACGATCGCGCGCGTGCCGAGATCGAAAAGTTTTATGGCTTTGAGGAGTATCAGGCGCGACAAGAGGCGGCTCGGCGCTCCACGCAGGCGGCGCAGGCGTCGGATGCTTCGCGCGCCAAGCGCGTGGGTCTGAAACTGTTCACGACGCTCACCATCTCGTTTGCAGGATCGGCCGGTTTCGGTCTCATGACCTATGTGCTCGGACCCCACTTCTTCCCAAAAATGAACGCGGCTATCATTCTGGTGGCGACCGGCACGGGCTTCGTCTCTGGCTTCTTCGGCCTTTGGGCTGACCGATGGAGCCGCAAGTCGCTGCTCCTGATAGGATATTTGGGTTCATTCGTCATGACGCTTGTCATCTGGGCTACCATCCCAGCTTGGTCAAAGAGCCTGGCGCTCTTCTGGTTGTTGCTCGTCGTGCTGAACGTGTTCGTGAACATCGGGTATCTGACCGAGGATACCTTGAAAGGCGAGGTGTGGCCGACGCAGCTACGTGGCACATACACTGCGCTGGTTCGGTTTATCAGCATCGGCCTATACATCGCCACCATTTACATCACGCAAAACTTCGGGATCACGGCGTATACCATGTTCAACGCACTCGTCTGGGCCATCGGGCTCGCCGGGGCCGTCGCGTGGTGGATTGGCGGATACGAAACCGGCAAGGGTACCAGCCTCGACGTGGCCTCAGGCGAATTGGACACGTAACCACGCCACGTGTCGTCGCAGCCGCTGCGCCAGTTCACATCTCGGGCAGTCGGGCGAACCCGCGCTGTCCTCTAGCCGTGGTGTGCGACTCCGGCGATTTCCTCAGGTTTGCCTCGCCCGAGGGGTGGCGCCAAGCACAGAACCGCCGCACGGCGGCCCCCCTCGCGTGAGCACCATCCCCCTCAAAACTCCCTGTCCTTTCGAACTCTTTCGTCTTCAATTCCTTTGTGCAACATGGACTCGAATCCAAGTTGAGATCCAGCAAATTGACACAGGAGATTCGTCGACGAGTGTCGAATGAGCGTCGAATGGTTCCGAGCATGGAAATGCGCTCAGCAGCAAATGCTTGCGTTGATCGGATCCATTCTCAAGGGGGTTCATCACATGCAGAAACGGATTTGGCAGAGCGGCCTCTCCATCCTGGCCGCGGCCGCCCTCGTCGTGGGGTGCGGCACCAACAACTCGTCGTCCGGCACCACCAACACCGCGAACAGCGGCGGCACGGGCAATACCACGTCGACGAGCGGCAAGACTATCAAGGTCGGCCTCGTCACCGACACCGGCGGTCTCAACGACAACAGCTTCAACCATCTGGCGTACGTCGGCATGCAGGAGGCGCAGAAAGAGCTGCCCAACATCCAGACGAGCGTCGTCCAATCCCAGTCCGAATCGGATTACGTCCCGAACCTCAGCCACTTCGCGCAGGATGGATATAATCTCGTCATCGCCGTCGGCTACCTGATGGCAGACGCCGTCCAACAGGTGGCGAAAGAGTATCCCAAGACGCACTTCCTGATCATCGACGACAGCATCACCGGCATCCCGAACGTCGCGAGCGCCATCTTCCAGTCGCAGCAAGCCGGTTATCTCGCGGGCGTCGTCGCCGGCATGGTGCAGAAAGATCATCTCCTGAAGAACATCAACAACCACAACACCGTCGGCGTGGTGGGTGGCCAGGAGATCCCGCCCGTGGACACGTACATTGCAGGCTTCCAGCAGGGCTTCCACAGCGTGGATCCGACAGGCAAGGTCATCGTCGAATACACCAACTCGTTCAACGACGAGGCGGCCGGCAGCCAGTACGCGCAGAACGAGATTTCGCAGGGCGCCGACATCATCTTCCCAGTGGCGGGCGGCACCGGCATCGGCTCCATCAAAGCCGCGCAGAGCGCGAAGGTCTACGCCATCGGCGTGGACACGGACCAGTCGTACCTCGCGCCCGGCACGGTCATCACGAGCGCCATCAAGCGGGTGGACACGTCCGTGTTTGACACCATCAAGGCCGTGCAGGACGGCACCTTCAAGAGCGGCGTCAACAACTTCGACCTCTCGAACAACGGCGTCGGCATCGCGCCGCTCATCTCGGGCCTGCCGAAGTCGGTGACGGACGCGGTCAACCAGGCGAAGCAGGAGATCCTGAGCGGCAAGATCCAGGTATCCACCACCGTGCAGAAGTGAACAGCGGGAGGGCGGCGCTTTCGCGCGCCGCTCTTCCCACGATTTGGAGCTTTTCTCTTTGGAGGCGATCCCGGCTTTGGAACCCGTGTTGGAAGTCGTGGACCTCAAAAATGGTTTCCAGGCGTCAAGGCCAACGATGGCGTGAACCTGACCGTCCAAGCAGGGGAAGTGCACGCCATCCTCGGCGAAAACGGCGCCGGCAAGTCCACCCTGATGAAGGTCATCTACGGCCTGCTGGAGCCCACGTCCGGCGAGATCCGGCTGTTTGGCCAGCCTGTCCATTTCCGAAGCCCGCGCGACGCCATTCTCGCCGGCATCGGCATGGTGCACCAGCACTTCATGCTCATCCCGGCGCTCACCGTCGCCGAGAACGTCGTCCTGGGAGACGAACCGGGCGGCATCCGCTTTGACCGGCGAGAAGCGGTGCGGCGAGTGCGGGAGCTGTCCGAGCGGTATGGCCTCGCCATTGATCCCAACGCGAAAGTGGGCGATCTCACGGTCGGCCTGCAGCAGCGCGTCGAGATTCTCAAGGCATTCTACCGCAAAGCGCGCGTGCTCATCCTCGACGAGCCGACGGCACTCCTCACGCCTCAGGAGACGCGGGAGTTGTTCAACATCATCCGCGCGCTGAAGGCGGAAGGCGTGCCCATGCTCTTCATCAGCCACAAGCTGGACGAGGTTCTGGAAATCAGCGATCGCGTCACCGTCATGCGCGCCGGAAAGACGGTGGAAACGCTCGAAACGAAGGGCGCGACGCCGCAGATGCTCGCCAACCTCATGGTCGGCCGGGAGGTCGTGCTGCGCGTCGAGAAGCCGCCCATCGAGGCCGGATCGCTCGTTCTGGAAGTGCGAAATCTGCGGGTGCGCTCGGCGGATCGGCACGAGCGCGTGAAAGGCGTGAGCCTGACCGTCCGGCGCGGCGAAATTCTTGGCATCGCGGGCATCGACGGAAACGGACAGTTTGAACTGGCGGACGCCATCGCGGGGCTGTTGCGCGCGGAGGCGGGGCAGATTGTGCTCGACGGGCGCGACATTACGCACCTCTCTCCCGCCGAGAGGACACAACTCGGCATCGCGTATGTGCCGCAGGATCGGCAGCTCGACGGCCTCGTTCTTTCGTTCGATCTCGCCGACAACATCATTCTCCGCGACTTTCGGCGGCCTCCGTTTTCGCGGCGCGGCATCTTGAACCGACGCGCGGCCGAATCGTACGCCAAGCGGCTGATTGAGGCGTTCGACGTGCGCCCGCCCGATTTCCGGCGCAAGGCCTCGGAGCTCTCGGGCGGAAACCAGCAGAAGGTGATCCTCGCCCGCGAAGTATCGAGAGATCCGCTCGTCCTGATTGCGGCTCAGCCGACGCGAGGGCTGGACGTTGGCGCCATCGAAGGCGTGCACCGCCAACTGGTCCGGCTGCGCAACGAAGGCAAGGCGGTGTTGCTCATTTCACTTGAACTGGACGAGATCCTGAGCCTGTCGGATCGCATCGCCGTGATGCATGACGGCGAGATCGTCGGCGTGGTGGATGGGACGGAGGCCACGCGCGAGCAGCTCGGCCTCATGATGACGGGACGGCGCGCGAAGGAGGGGACGGCGTGAAGGCGCTGCAGTCGATTCTCTTGCCCGTGGCCGCGAGCCTGGTGGCCATCGTCATTGGCGCCATCCTAGTGGCGGCGCTCGGGTACAATCCGGTGTCCGTATATGGATCGCTCATCTCGGGCGCGTTCGGTAGTCTCGGCAACTTGGGCAACACGCTCACGGCGAGCCTGCCGCTCATCATCATCGGGCTTGGCATTGCCCTGTCGTTTCAGAGCGGGCTGTTCAACATCGGTGCGGACGGCCAGTACTGGATCGGTGCGACGGCGGCGGTCTGGGTGGGTTACCACTTCACGTCCCTGCCCGGCTGGCTGCACATGCTCTTCTGCCTCGCCGCCGGCATGATTGCGGGCGCGCTGTGGGCAGGCATCGTGCCCGGGCTCACGAAGGCGTTCGTCGGCGCACACGAGGTCATCACCACCATGATGATGAGTTACATCGCGATTTTGTTCGCACGCTACCTGATTGAGGGCGGACCGATGCAGGAGAAGGGGTACATCCCCCAGTCGCCGCTCATCGCGTCGAACACCCAATTTCCTTATTTCACGCAAGGGTTTGCGCGATCCCAGCTCTCGCCCATCTCCATCCTCATCGCGGCGCTGGCCGTGATCGTCGCGTGGTTCCTGCTCTACAAGACGACGCTCGGATTTTCCCTGCGATCCGTCGGACTGAACGCGCGCGCGGCGAAATACGCCGGCATCCGCGTCAAGCTGCATATCGTCATTGCGCTCGCGCTGTCGGGGCTCTTCGCCGGCCTGGCGGGGGCGGTGCAAATGCTCGGCGTCGATCACCAGCTGCTCGATGGCTTTTCGTCGAATTACGGCTACACGGCCATCGTGGTGGCGCTTCTCGCGCGCAACAACCCGCTCGCGGTCGTCATCTCGGGCCTCTTTTTCGGCGCGCTAACCACAGGCGGGCAAAACATGCAGATTGTCTCCAACGTCCCGGCTTCGCTCACGAATGTGCTGACCGGACTCATCATCTTCTTTGTCGGATGTGAGCGCATCATCCCGCAGGTCATCGGTTGGTATCGGCGGCGCCGCTCCGCGAGAGCCCAGACGCCCGCAAGCTGACGAGCCGATTCCCGGATTGTGAAAGGAGGCGCACGGATGGTCTTCTCCAACCCCGAAATTTGGGCGCTGACCTTGTCCATGGCGATCCCGCTCGCGCTCCCGGCCGTCGGCGGCACGTTCTCAGAGCGCACGGGCGTCGTCAACATCGCGATGGAAGGCATCATGCTCATCGGCGCCTTTTTTGGCGTCGCATTCTCGTACTGGACCGGAAACGCGTGGATTGGGCTTCTGGCCGCCATCGTGTGCGGCGCACTCACCGCGCTCGCGCTCGCCTGGGGCGCGATTCACGTCTCCGCCGACCAGACGGTGCTCGGCATGGGCATCAACATCTTCGCAGCGGGCCTGACGACGTTCTTGCTCAACACGCTCTTCGGATACAACGGCACCCCCGTGAACACGCCGAAGCTGCCGTCGGTGAGCATCCCGGGCCTGGATAGAATTCCGTACATCGGCGTGATTTTCACGAATCAGAGCGTGCTCGTGTACATCGGGATCGTCCTGATTTTCCTGTCCCATTGGTTCCTGTTCTCCACGCGACTCGGCCTCAGGATGCGATCCGTCGGCGAGAATCCGCTCGCGGCGGACACGCTCGGCATCCCGGTGTGGCGGCTGCGGTATCTCGGTGTGGTCTTGAGCGGCGTGTTTTCCGCCATCGGCGGGGCGTATTTGTCCATCGGCATCCTGAACGGGTTCACGTCCAATATGACAAGCGGCCGCGGCTACATCGCGCTCGCCGCGATGATTTTCGGCAAGTGGACGCCGCTCGGATCGTTCGGCGCGGCGCTCATCTTCGGCTTTTCCACCGCGCTCGGCATCGTGCTGCAAGGCCATGGCGTGTCGTCCAACATTCTGCAGATGATCCCGTACGCGCTGACCATTCTCGCGCTGACCGGGCTCATTGGCCGATCCACGCCCCCAGCGGCGGATGGCATCCCGTACGAACCGCGGAGATAATGCGGACAATCAAGGAGAGGCGTCGCTCCACGCGAGCGCGCTTTTGTTGTGGCGCGTATTACAATATTGTGGAGATTGGCGGAAGGGAGCCGTTCGGATGCACAGGCCCATTTGATGCATCTCGTCGGGGGAAGCCCCGTCTGTAACCATTTGCGAGCTTCCAGCAGGGGGCTCCTGACGAGGTGACAACTGAACATGAGAACGTACGGGTGGTTCCAACGCCGCAGTCTGGCACTGTTGATGGTGGCGGATGGGATTTCGGTCTTGGGCGATCAGGTGGGCTGGATGGAGCTTTTGTGGTCCACGATGACTCTGACCAAGAGCGCGCAGATCATGGGATGGCTGGGCCTTGCCTTCGGCCTGCCCACCGTCGCGCTCGGCCCCACCGTTGGGCATGTCCTGGACCACACATCGCACAAGCGGGTGCTCATCACATCCCAAGTCATGCTCGGCGCTTTGTTCGCATCCATCGCCGTGCTGCAACGTATGCACGCGCTTCCTGTGTGGGCGCTTCTGATGTTTGCGATTGCGGCAGGCTGCCTTACTCCGTTTTCGACCATTGGCTGGAGCGTCGTCATCCCCAACATCATAGCGGATGATGAGCTTGGCTCCGTCAATGCGCTCATGGAGATCCTATGGAACGGCGCATCCATCCTAGGACCGGCCCTTGGCGGATTCGCCATCGCGCGCGTAGGTAGCTCCGCGGCCTTGTTCGCCGATGCAATTTCGTTTTGGCTCGCGGCGCTATGTGTTGGAATGGCGAAGGTACCCGCGCAGTCGATGCATGCGCCGATAACCCTGCCTGAATCGGCGCGATTGTTTGTGCAAAACACCCTCGAGGCCATGAAGACGTTGTACGCGCTGCGCCCGGTCTGGTGGATCACCATCGGCGCGTGGGTGCTCAATCTGGCGTACGGCGCGCTTGACATCGAGTTACCTCTCCTGACACACCGACAGTTTGGTCGAGGTGCCTGGATCCTAGGCAGCCTTTGGACCACCTATGCCATTAGCTCCATTGCTGGAGCGGCGTTCAGTGGCTGGATCTCCAAGAGGCGCAGGATCGGCGTCGTCATGACGATGATGATCGTCGGATGGGGTGCAGCGTTCGCACCGCTGTTCTGGACCCACGCCTTCACGCTCACCTACGTGTTCCTGGCCTGCGCTGGACTCTTGTTTGGCGGGTATCCACCGCTGGCGCGTACCGTCGTCCAGCGCTCTGTGCCGTCGCAGGTCATGGGACGCATCATGGGCCTACGGGGCTCACTGATTGCACTTGGCCCGCCGCTCGGCTCATGGGTCGGTGGCGTGTTGGATAGATGGCTCAGTCCGTCCGACGCCATCGCCCTGGTCGGCATGGCCGTTGTCGCACTCGGATGCTGGCTTGGCTCACGGGGCCGAGAACTGCTCATTGAATGATGGACAATCATGTACATTTGATGTATTTCATTTCTATGAAACTCAGTGATTGGGCAAGAAAGAACGGAATTACGTACAAGACCGCCTGGCGTTGGGTCAAAGAAGGCCGGATGCCCGTGCCTTTTGAGCAAACTCCTTCGGGCACCATTCTTGTTCACGAACCCGAGTCTTCCACGGAGAATGCCGTGGCCTTGTATGCCCGCGTGTCAAGCGCCGATCAAAAAGCCGATTTGGATCGCCAAATCGCACGACTCATGGAATTTGCAACGGAACAGAAGCTTGTCGTGGTCAAGGCGGTCACGGAAATCGGCTCGGGACTCAACGGACATCGACCGAAGCTCATGAAACTACTGTCCAATCCAGATGCGCATACGATTGTGGTGGAGCATCGAGATCGGCTCATGCGGTTCGGGTTTGAATACGTCGAGGCGGCTTTGGCGGCTCAAGGCCGACGAATCCTCGTCGTGGAGCCAGGCGAGGTCAAGGACGACTTGGTGCAAGACATGATCGAAGTCCTCACGTCGTTTTGCGCGCGGTTGTACGGGCGACGTTCCGCTCGTCACCGCGCCAAGCGCGCTTTGGAGGTTTTCAAACGTGAAGATTCATCGGGCGTATCGGTATGAGTTGGCGCCGAATCGGATGCAACGGAGCCTGCTTGCCAAGCACGCAGGTGCGGCCCGATTTGCGTACAATTGGGGGCTTGCCAGACGCATCGCGCTCTATGAAGAGACGGGGCAAAGCACGAACGCCATCGAACAGCATCGGGAACTCAACCGCCTGAAGAAAACCGACTTCCCGTGGATGTACGAGGTCTCCAAATGCGCCCCGCAGGAAGCGCTGCGGGACTTGGATCGCGCGTTTCAACACTTTTTTCGCGGGTTGAAGGAGGGACGCAGGGTCGGATTCCCTCGCTTCAAGAAAAAAGGGCGCGACGATTCATTTCGCCTGACGGGTTCGATTCGCGTCTTGGACAACGCCATACAACTGCCTCGGCTCGGGCGGATTCGGCTGAAAGAAAAACCGCATGTCGAAGGCCGAATCCTGTCGGCGACGGTCAAGCGGGAGGCGGACCGATGGTATGTGAGTTTGTCGGCAGAAACGGAGATTCCGGACCCTGTTCCACCTTCGGGCGAGCCGGTGGATGTGGATCTGGGGGTCTCGTGGTTTTTGACGTTGTCTGACGGGACGAAAATCGAGGCGCCAAAGCCGCTCGCCCGATACCTTCGCCGCTTAAGGCGGTTATCGAAGCGGCATAGCCGAAAGAAACCAGGCTCGCGAAATCGGCGGAAGTCGGCGCTGGCGCTTGCTCGGCTGCACCGGAAGATCCGCAACATACGTCAGGACTTTTTGCACAAAGTGACGACGGAGCTCGCGAAAACCAAGCGAGTGATCGTCATCGAAGACCTGCATGTGCGAGGCATGGTGCAGAATCGAACGTTGGCGCGAGCCATTTCGGACGTGGGTTTTGGCGAGTTTCGGCGAATGTTGACGTACAAGTGTACGTGGTACGGCTCGGAACTCATCGTGGCACCACGGTTTTACGCGAGCAGCAAGACGTGCTCGGCGTGCGGGTACGTGATAAGCGAGCTGCCATTGTCGGTGCGGGAGTGGACGTGCCCGGCGTGCAGCACGCGGCATGACCGCGACATCAACGCAGCGAAAAATCTTTTGAGAATTGGTACCGCGAGTTCCGCGGGAAGTGACGCCTGTGGAGATCCCTCTGGCGGGGCGGCCTTGGGCTGCTAGTCATGGGTCGTGGAAGCAGGAAGCGAGAAGTGGACATTTGTCCATGAATTGCAGAACGGTGACTTTTGGAGGATAGAAGCTTAAAAGCGGAATGCGTCACCACGATTAAAGATCTTCGAAGAGGGCGGGTGATTACCGCCCTCTTTGTCGTGATTGGGGCCGCCGACGATCTCGGCGGAGCAACTTCAAAGCGGTTCAGCCACGACACCAAATAGTTCAGGCTTCAATGGGGCCGCCGACGATCTCGGCGGAGCAACACTGAGCGACCGATCCCTTGTAACTTGGCTTGATCGACGCTTCAATGGGGCCGCCGACGATCTCGGCGGAGCAACGGCATGCGCGTCGGCGAAGTCCTGGCCTTGCGCTGGCTTCAATGGGGCCGCCGACGATCTCGGCGGAGCAACCACCTAACCTTTGTCCACGTCTCTCGGCCCATTGAGGCTTCAATGGGGCCGCCGACGATCTCGGCGGAGCAACACTCTCCCGCACCGACCGTAACCGACGACGATGGCGAAGCTTCAATGGGGCCGCCGACGATCTCGGCGGAGCAACACCGCCAACACCGAATGACACGGCGAGAGCGGGTATGGCTTCAATGGGGCCGCCGACGATCTCGGCGGAGCAACTTCGCAGCTCACGTGGTATCTGGTCGGAGACGAAAATGCTTCAATGGGGCCGCCGACGATCTCGGCGGAGCAACTCATGCTCTGTCATCACGCATCCGTCCCTGTTACCGCTTCAATGGGGCCGCCGACGATCTCGGCGGAGCAACGACCATATTCGGATCGGTCGTATGCGCGTGGATATGGCTTCAATGGGGCCGCCGACGATCTCGGCGGAGCAACCAAACGGGAATCGTCAAGCGAATCAGTTTAGGTTAGTGCTTCAATGGGGCCGCCGACGATCTCGGCGGAGCAACTTGTTGCACGCTCGCCATGCTGTCTCACCTCATACGAGCTTCAATGGGGCCGCCGACGATCTCGGCGGAGCAACGCAATGTCGCGGATGCCGTGGAGCCGCCGCGTCTTGCTTCAATGGGGCCGCCGACGATCTCGGCGGAGCAACGAGCCGCAAGCGATCCGGCGTAGCGTATAGCGTGTAGCTTCAATGGGGCCGCCGACGATCTCGGCGGAGCAACGAGAGCGACACGGACAGGGTGAGCGTGGGTGATAAGCTTCAATGGGGCCGCCGACGATCTCGGCGGAGCAACCCGCGCCGCCCGTGAATGGGAAGAGGCCGGTTTTACGCCGCTTCAATGGGGCCGCCGACGATCTCGGCGGAGCAACCATTATTGAACATCTCGAAATCAGTCGGTGAGGGTGCTTCAATGGGGCCGCCGACGATCTCGGCGGAGCAACTTCCAGTGTTCAGCTAACTGAGTAGGAACCATTGGGGCTTCAATGGGGCCGCCGACGATCTCGGCGGAGCAACATATAATCGTTGCTGGTTTTGTTGATGGGATTTGTGCTTCAATGGGGCCGCCGACGATCTCGGCGGAGCAACGTCTTCTCCTTATCGATGACCCTATCAAGAACGCAGAGGCTTCAATGGGGCCGCCGACGATCTCGGCGGAGCAACATGGCCTCCGCCACCTCCTTCGCCTTGAGTCCTCGCGCTTCAATGGGGCCGCCGACGATCTCGGCGGAGCAACTCTACTCTCCTGAGCCCGCTCCTGGCGCGGCTTTCCGGCGAAAAATCGCGAACCTGTGCAACGCGCGTCCTTCACGCGCCTTCCAACCGCTATCATCATACCCTGTCTGTCCTCAAAAATCCAGCCCCCATGCGGAATTCTCGCATTTCGCGAACCCCCCGGGTTTTCGCCATCGATTCAGGTTCGCGCTCCTTACCCCCGCCGCTTCTCCATCACTGCGGTGATCCACGGCACCACACGCCCCGTTTCGCCCCGGACCGCGTCTGCGAACGGGGCCGTCCGAATTCCCCCGCTCCTTATCCTCCCACCTGCTCCCATGAAGCTACGCACCAAAAAAAGGGGCCACACCGGGCCCCAAAGTGAGTGCCATGCCGAGTTGGAACCATCCTCGCAGAGCGCCGAGATCGTGGGGCTCATCCGCCCGCAGGGTCGAGCCGTCACGCCTCCACAAACTGCTCCTCCTCCGTGGAGCCGGTGAGCGCCGTCGTGGACGAAAGTCCGCCCGACACCACCTGCGCCACTTCATCGAAGTAGCCCGTACCCACCTCCCGCTGATGGCGTGTCGCGGTATAGCCGCGGGCTTCCGCAGCAAACTCTTGCTGCTGGAGATCCGAGTACGCCCCCATGCCGCGCTGGTTGTAGCCATATGCGAGCTCGAACATGCTGTAATTGAGGGCGTGGAAGCCCGCCAGGGTCACGAACTGGAACTTGTAGCCGAACGACGCGATGATCTCCTGGAACTCCTCGATGGTCTTCGGATCGAGCTTCTTCCGCCAGTTGAAGGAAGGCGAGCAGTTGTAGGCGAGGAGTTTGTCTGGGAATTCGGCCTTGATAGCCTCCGCAAACCGCTTCGCTTCCTCGATGTTGGGCTCGGACGTCTCGCACCAGATCATGTCCGCGTAGGGCGCGTAGGCGAGTCCGCGGGCAATTGCGGCCTCCAGCCCGCCCCGGAACCGGTAGAACCCTTCCGGCGTGCGCTCGCCCGTGATGAACCGCGCGTCGCGATCGTCGACATCGCTCGTGATGAGGAACGCGCCGTTGGCGTCCGTGCGCGCCACGATGATGGTCGGCACGCCGAGCACGTCGGCCGCGAGGCGCGCAGCCGTCAGATTCCGCACCGCGTGCGACGTGGGGATGAGCACCTTGCCGCCCATGTGGCCGCATTTCTTCTCCGATGACAGCTGATCCTCGAAGTGCACGCCCGCGGCGCCGGCTTCAATCATCATCTTCATGAGCTCGAACACGTTCAGCGGCCCGCCAAATCCTGCCTCCGCGTCGGCTACAATCGGCACCATCCAGTCGATGTCGCCCTTGCCTTCCGCGGTCTGAATCTGATCCGCGCGCAACAGCGCGTTGTTGATCCTCCGCACCAGGCTCGGCACACTGTTGGACGGGTACAGGCTCTGATCCGGGTACATGTGCTCGGCCAGGTTGGCGTCCGCTGCCACCTGCCAGCCGCTGACGTAGATGGCCTTCAGGCCGGCCTTGACCTGCTGCACGGCCTGGTTGCCAGTCAGGGCACCGAGCGCGCGGATGAAGCCGTCTTCATGGAGGCGCCGCCACAGCTTCTCCGCGCCCATCTGCGCGAGTGTATGTTCAATGTGCACCGATCCCCTGAGCCGAATCACGTCTTCCGCCGTATAGGCGCGCTCGACGCCTTTCCAACGAGGATCCGTCTTCCAATGCTGCTCCAGTTCCGCCGCCGTTTTGAAGTATGTCATCTTCCATTCCCCCTAGGTTCCATTTGCGGCGCCCTTGACATTGCGCCTGTCTCATTCCTGTTTCATGCCGGGCCACTTCACGCTGTGCCAAGATTCCGAGAACAAGTCCGTGAAATCTGCGTTACAGATGCGAGGCGGTTCGCTCATCTCCGTCTGTTTCTCTCATCTCCCCTCAGCCTGAGGCTTCTGTTCTGGCACAATTGTATTAAAACAATGCCTTGTTTGTGAATAGTGTTTTGATACAGGTTGTGTGACAAATTTGTGACGAGTCTGAAAACAACCGCTTGCTCGCCGAGTGTCGCAGTCATCCTCTCTCTGCGGGAAGATTTCTTGCAACTTGTACACCAAATCTTTGCATACTCCTCACAGTCGGTTTATGCTCGCTTGCTACACTGCGCATAAACGCCTCGCGCACGTTCTCATGCTAGATCCGAACCTATGGGGAGGAACCGCATGCGCACGCAGATTGCAGTCATTGGACTTGGCTATATTGGCTTGCCGCTCTCCCTCGCGCTCTGTGAGCGCGGCGAGACGGTCATCGGCGTCGATGTGGACGAGCGCAAAGTGAACGAACTCCGCACCGGCGTGACGCACGTCATGGAGCCGTACCGCGGCGAATCCCTCGAAAGCATCCTGCGCCGGCACCTCGAAAGCGGCCGCTTCACCGCCACGACATCACTAGCCGAAGCCGCCGAGCGCGCCGACACGTTCATCGTCACCGTCGGCCTTCCGGTGGCGGGCGACGTCGTGGACAAGTCGCCGCTTCTCGCCTGCGTCAACGACCTTGGTCAGGCCCTTCGCCCGGGCGATCTCGTCCTCATCCGCAGCACGCTTGTCCCTGGCATGATGGAAGACGAAATTGTCCCCCGCCTCGCATCGGCGAGCGGCTTCGTGCCGGGCCGGGACTTCCACGTGGCCTACGCGCCGGAGCGAGTCGCCGAGGGCCGCGCGATGAAAGAGTTCCAGACCCTCGATGTCATTGTCGCGGGACTCACGGACGCGTGTGCCCATCGCGCCATGGCCGTGCTCGCCCGCCTCACGGACGGCCATCTGCACAAGACCAGCCTGCGCGTCGCCGAGCTATCCAAAGTCGTGGAAAACGCGCAGCGCGACGTCAACATCGCCTTGGCCCACGAGCTCAAAGTAGTGGCCGAAGAGCACGGTGTCGATGTCTACGAGCTCATCCGCATGGCCAACACGCATCCGCGCGTTCACCTGCTCGAACCGAACATCGGCGTCGGCGGCTTTTGCATCCCGAACGCGTACGCGTATCTCGCGGCTTCGCTCACATCGGAGGAGCATATCCCGCTCTTTTCGCTGGCCCGCCAAATCAACCTGACGGCGCCGCATCGCGCCGCCCGCCAACTCGACGACGCGCTGCGCCAGATCGGCAAGCGCCTGTCGGGTGCGCGCGTGGCGCTTTTAGGCCTCGGCATGAAGGACGGATCGAACGACATCCGCCAGAGCCCGGCCGTCCACTTCGCGGAAATCCTCGCCGAGCGCGGCGCCACCGTGACGGCGTTTGATCCCACGGTCGATCCGTACTTCCCCTTCCAGGCGGCGTCGCTCGAAGACTGCCTGGTGGACGTGGATGCCGTGGCTGTCGCAGCCTGGCAGGCGGCGTTTGACACAACGCCGTGGCCCGCCCTCCTCGCCGTGGCGCGTCAGCCGCTCGTCTTGTTGGATCTCAAGCGCCGCCTCGTGCCTAGCCTCAAGGAGGCGGGGTGGCAGATCCGCGGCGACAGCCATCTGCCCTACATCGCCACGCCCGCACCCCATGCATCCGCCGAGCGGGACTGCGCGGTGGAGATGGTGCCATGAAGCGCCGCCACGCCCTCGTCATCTGCCACGACTTCCCGCCGGTTGGCGGGATCGCCGTGCAGCGCCCGCTCAAATTTGCGAAATATCTCGGGGAATTCGGCTGGAAGGTCACCGTGCTCACGGCCGATCACGTCTACAGCGCCACGCCCGATCCGTCGCTTCTCGACGAGATCCCGGAGGACGTTCAGATTGTGCGCGTCACGGATCTGGTGTCGAAACAGCTCGCGCGCTGGTCGGGGCGCATCGTCGGCGATGGCTCGACGTCCACGCCGCAGGCGTCCTCCCAGGCGCGGCGCCCGCTGTGGAAGCGGCTCGCCTGGAGCGCGTGGAAGTGGGCCCAAGCGCACGCGCTCATCCCGGACGAATCCGTGGTGTGGGCCATGCTGGCGGGCTTCGCGGCCCGGCGCATCGTGCGGCAGCGCGTTATCGACTGCATCTACACCACCTCGGGGCCGCAGAGCACGCAGCTTGCAGGTCTCATCGCTTCCGCGTTTTCACGGACGCCCTGGATTGCGGATTTTCGGGATCCGTGGACGGACAACCTCCACTTCCACCATCGCGGCTGGCGAGCCTCCCTCGAGCGCCGGCTCGAGCGCATGGTCTTCGCCCGCGCATCGGCCATCGTGACGGTCACCGACGGCTTCTGGCGCCTCTTCGCGGCGAAGTACCCGCATCGCGCGCTCGACATTCACGTCATCCGAAACGGCGTGGACGAAGCGGATTTTCCGCCCGCGCCCGCTAGGCACAAGGGCGAAGAAGAGCCGTTCACGTTCTTCTATGGTGGCATCCTGTACCCCGGGCGATCGGCGGACGCCCTGTTTCAGGCCGTGCATCGACTGCTGCAAAACGGGCACATCACCCCCCAGCGCCTCCGCATTCAGTTCGCGGGTGTCCTCGACTACCCCGGCCATCATCACCACACGCGCCTCATCCGGGAGCTCGGGCTTGAGGCCGTGATCGAGCCGCTCGGCTACCTCCCGCGCCGCGAGGCACTCACTCGCATGCTGGCCGCCGACGCGACGCTCCTCATCGGCGATCAGTCCGAGCAAGCCAAGGACTACGTGCCCGGCAAGCTGTATGAGTACCTATACGCCGGCCGCCCCATCCTCGCCATGCTCCGCGAAGGCGAAGCCGCCGATCTCATCCGCCGCGAGCAAGCGGGCATCGTCGTGCCGCCGGACCATCCTGACGCCATCGCGCAGGCGATACTCCATCTCATGGCGCAACCTGCCACCGAGCGGCGCACGTGGAATCCGGCCTACAGCCGCCGAGCACAGGCGCAGCAACTCGCCCGCCTGATGGACGACGTCCTGGCGGCGGTCCAAACCGAGTCCACCGCCTGGTCGTCCATGTCCTGGGACGTGTGACGGTGATGTACCTGTCCATGGGAAGCCCCGGCGCCGTTCGTCCAGTGCGAGGGCCCGCCCTGGCGCGAGCCCTCGCGAGCATCCTCGCGCCTCACGTGCTATAATTTCTCCGACCTTTCATGGACAAGGATGATAGCGTGGCTCTCCAGGCATGGTTCTCTCGCGCCGCCGCCTCTGCGGCCCTCGTCGGTGTCTGTGCGGTGTCCACCGCCTGCGGCTCGTCCGCCGCGAGCTCGCAGTGGATGCTCGTCAATCACTGGATGATCGACGCCGTGACCACTAAGCAGGCCCCGCTTGCGCTGCAATGCCTGCTCATCGATGCGAATCCCACGACGCAGAGCGTGGTGTCGTCTGCGCAGCTCCAGACCCCAGGCCTGCACACGCGCAGCTTCTCTCAGCAGGAACTCCACCTCACCCAGAACACCATCGAGTTTCAGCTGCACTTCACGTCGACAGTGACGCGCTCCATGCACGGCGCCGAACCCACGCTCACCATCGCGACGCCGAATTGGACGCATACCTTCTCGTTCGGGGAAATGGATGTCACCCTCGTGCCGAAGCGCGTGAATTGGCTGCTTCCGTTGCGCAGCTTTGCTGGCGAGAGCGGCGCGTTCACGACGTCCCATGTCTTCGCCATGGTGGTTGCAAACCCGCTCCCGCACGCCGTGACGTTCGATGGTTTCACTGTGGGTGGCGGCGTGGAGCTGGAGCGCACCGCGTACGTGGTCAATCCGTCGAACGTATTTCTCACCATCCCGAAACAGGCAAAGGACCTCAGCGCGCCCATCGCCATTGCGCCCGGTCAGACTGTGGCGCTTTACTGCGCGTTCCGCCAGCCGTCCGCCTACCGGAATGTGTACTTTCAGCCCGCGCTGCGTCTCACATATCAGGGCCAATCCGGATACGAGCTCACCAACCCGGCGCTCTACACGGAGACGAAGTTCAAGGGCGATCCGACCGCCATCTACCCGACCGTCAACGGCTGATCAAGAGCCGAGGCGCCATCGCACGAGCGACTCCACAAGCGGCTCCGCCTTGTCCCTCCCCCTGAGCTGGCGGCGCCACCTCTCCGGAATGCCCGACGCACCGAATGCGATCCCGGCAAGCCCGCCCGCCACGGCTGCGTTGGTATCCGTGTCCCGACCGAGCTGAATGGCGCGCCTGACGACCCGCTCGTAGCTCGTCTCGTTCAGAGCCAGGCGAGCCGCGTTAAGTGTGTGCACGACGTAGCCGTCGCCGTTCGTGACAGGCGGATCGTCTGGACAGAGCTCATCTTCGAGGGATCGGCGGTACGGCGATTCCTCCCCGTAAAGGCCGCGCAGCGCCGCGATGGCGTTCTCGTAGGCCTCGTCCGGCGCTTGACCATCCAACATGCGCCGCGCCCACAAGCAGTACACAGCGCAGCACACCTGATTAGTGACATGGCCGTGCGTCACGCGCGCCTGCCGGTGCGCATCTTCGACAAGCGCCGCATCAGCGCCCCGATGCCATAGCGCGAGCGGCAGGACCCTCATCAGCGCGCCGTTGCCCTTCCCCTCCGGAAGCACGAGCCCCGCGCGTTCCGGTTCCACGCCGCGCTTCATCTCCTGAATGGCCAGTTTGGTCTGCCACCCAATGCCAAATACCTGTCCGTCCACCGTCCAAAGGCCTTCGTCATGCCACGCGATGAGCCGCGTGGCGAAGTCCGCCGGATCGAACCGGCCGCACGTGAGAAGCGAGTCGAGCAGACACAGCGCCTGCGCACCATCGTCGGTCCACGTGCCCGGTGGCACCACGGCCACCCATTCCCCAGGCGGCCCCTGCATGTCAATCTCGCCCTCAGGCGGCATCTCTTCGGGTTGAAGTCCGACATAGGGCTCGCCGAACGCATCACCCACAAGCAACCCCCACATGCCGCCGCGCAACCTGTCTTCCAGTGCGATCATCCAGCCACCCCCAAATGGGCTCAGCCCCGCGTTGATCTCCATTGTAACCGCTATCCAGTTTGGGTAGCGAACCGCGTAAGATCGCCAATTTCGTCACGAATTCTGGCGCACTTTGGCCCACATGGGCCATGTCGTTGGCTGTTATACTGACGGAGAGGTGAATGGATTGTATAAAGCCGTCATTCGCGGCGTGGGCTCCTACCTGCCGGAGACGCGCCTGACCAATGTCGAAATTGAACAGATGGTGGAGACCTCTGACGAGTGGATTCAGACCCGCACAGGCATTGCCGAGCGGCGAATTGCCAGCCCTGAAGAAGCCACTTCCGATCTCGCCTATCACGCAGCCGTGGCCGCCCTGGCGGACGCCGGGCTGCAACCGGAGGAAATCGATCTCCTGATTGTCGCCACGGAGACCCCGGACTACCTGCTGCCGCCCGTCGCCTGTCAGGTGCAGGCGAGGCTCGGCTGCCGCAACATCGGCGCGTTTGATCTCCATGCCACGTGCGCCGGCTTTCTGTCTGCGCTTCAGGTGGCGGAACAGTTCGTGAAATCGGGCGTGCACCAGCATGTGCTCATCGTCGGCGCCGATACGCTGTCGCGCTTCACGGACTACACGGACCGCAGCACGTGCATCCTGTTTGCGGATGGAGCGGGCGCGTTCGTCGTGTCGCGTGGCGAGCCAGACGAACCCGGCGGCGTGCTCGCGACCGCGATTCACGCGGATGGCACCTACTTCGAACATCTATACATCCCCGGAGGAGGCAGCCGGACGCCGTACGGCGAGGGTGCAAAGGCCAAAATTGTGATGGACGGACGGAAGATCTTCAAGCTCGCCGTGAACGTGATGGCAGCCACCGCCGAAGAACTGCTGCAGAAGACCGGGCGGCAGAAGGACGAGATCGACTGGCTCATCCCGCACCAGGCCAACCAGCGGATCATCGACGCGGTAGCGGAGAGCCTCGATTTCCCGGAGGAGAAGGTCGTGAGTACCATTCAGAACGTCGGCAACAACTCGTCGGCGACGATTCCCATCGCGGTGGACACCGCCATCCGCGACGGGCGCATTCAGCGCGGCGATCTGCTCATGCTGGTGGCGTTCGGCGGCGGCTTAGTGTGGGGCGGCGCGATGGTGGAGTATTGAATATGAGCGAGGAGCGGCGACAGAGGACGGTCTTCGTTCGCGCGTCGCTCCTCGTTGACTCGTGGGACGTTGCCTCGTGGGAAGGAATGGTGATGCGCTACGAAAAGGTTCAAACAAACCCGGAGGCCCTCATCCCCGATAACTGCGAATTCTTTCAAGCGGAGTGCACGAAGAAATTTGTATCCCTTTGACTAGCGCTCAACATCCGTTTGACTGGCGCTCTTGACCAGTTCTAATGCTCATTTTTACAATATCCGATATCTCTTATCCCATCCTGAATCCGTGACGAGTAGGTGCGAAAATTGCTGAAGCGCTCGTGGTTGGTCCTGTAGAATTGAGATAGTTCGGATATCGGCTGTATTCAATCCCTCTTCACCATCGGGGTGAACCACTTGCGTTTCATCATTGAAGAATCCGATGAAGTCATCGTCACGCATTCGGGAATGACCCTTGTCGGCGTGTTGCTTGATAAAACCAGAATCGGCGAGCGGTTGAATCAGACCCGCCTGCCTGGTATGGGCAAACCGGATATTTCAAACCGGGACGTGGCATACTCATACATCGGGCTGCTTTGCCAAGGCAAGACCGACTTCGACCACATCGAAGCGTTTCGAGATGACGAGTTTTTCATGATCGCACTGCAAGTAGACAACGTGCCTTCGAGCCCGACGCTGCGCCAGCGTTTGGACATGGTTGCCGGAAAATCCGGCTGGGAGTCCATTCTCCGGGAAGAGTCCGCAAGGCTCCTGAGAGCCCTCGATGTAACTCTGCATCCGATTGAACTGGGCGTGCCTGCAGAGCGTCGAACTTACATCCCGCTGGATATCGACGTCAGTCCCTTTGATAATTCCGGCACGAAGAAGGAAGGCGTGTCCCGTACATACAAGGGGCACGACGGATATGCTCCCATCTTTGCTTACCTTGGCCAAGAGGGCTACGTGGTCAATGTCCAGTTGCGTGAAGGCAGTACCCACGTACAAAAGGGCACGTCGACTTTCCTGCGGGAGAGTATTCAGTATGCAAGGCAGGTGACGGACCTCCCGCTTCTGGTTCGTCTGGATGCCGGCAATGACAGTGCAGAAAACATCGCCGTGTGTCGCTCCCAGGACAGCAGGGCCGAGTTCATCATCAAGCGCAACTTGCGAAAGGAGAGCCCCGAGGCCTGGCTTGTGATTGCCCAGCGACACGGGACATGTCATGAACCTCGTCCCGGCAAGAAGGTATATCACGGTTCGCTGATGTGTCCCGTCAAGGGTGTATCCGAACCGGTTCGCATGGTGTTCGAAGTTATCGAACGGACCACGACGGCCGACGGCCAAATCTTATTGGTACCGGACATTGAGGTCAGCGCCTACTGGACCTCACTGCCGGATGACCCGGCTGTGATCATTCACCTGTATCACGACCACGCCGTGATGGAACAGTTCCACAGCGAAATCAAGACGGATCTGGACGCCGAGCGGCTGCCCTCGGGTAAATTCGCCACGAACAACTTGGTATTGCACTTTGTATGCGTGGCGTACAATCTGCTGCGAGTGATCGGCCAGGAGAGTCTGAAGCGAAATGATGCGCCGCTACGAAAAAAGGCAGAACGTCGCCGGATCCGGACTGTGATTCAGAACCTGATGACACTGGCTGCGAAGATGGTGCGACACGCCAGACAGACCAAGCTGAAATTGGGGTACGGGAATCGATGGCTCCCGGCATTTCGGCGATTGTACTTGGCCTTTGCGTAACGTGAACTGTGTCGAGCAAAGACACTGCATATGACCTGACATGGAAACCGAACCCAACCATTCACGAGTCCAGGGGGGACATCTGCCTTTTCGCCGCACTGGCTCCAACCGATATTCACAATCCCTAAGAAAATTGAATGTACATCCGTGAAATCGCAGTGAAGGGGCTTGCGAGAACACACATCAGCCTCTTTCCATCGACCCTGTCACGGATTCAGGCCCATTATTTCGCGCCCGTTTTTTGGGCTTGTGTTCATTTTCGACAGGAATTTTGATTCCACACGTGGAATTGGATAGCCCGTCGTATCTTCGTGCGGGAGGCTTTCCAGTTGTTCGGTCCAGTTCGCTCGTATGTCATGGGGCCTGCGCCCGTTTTAGCCAGACTGATCGACGAATTGAAGTGGGTAGAGATCATCGACGAGTTCGTGCCACGTCCGGATAGCAAACTGTCCATCGGGTTGCGTACCAAGGCGTTGCTAGTTCATATCGGCACGAACCGCGAAGCCCTCTACCGAGTGGAGGAGTTCTACGCGCAACGGGATGTGGAAGTCCTGCTTGGAAACGGCGTCTCCGCAGACGATCTCCATGATGACGCTTTGGCCCGGGCTCTGGATGCCTTGTACGACGCAGGTCTCGAGGCATTATACGCGCGTATCGCCCTACACACGCTACGCAGACTCCGGGTGCTCAGCGATTCCAACGAACTCATCCCCATCCATGCGGATACCACGTCGCTCTCTGTGACAGGCGAGTACCTGGACCAAACAGCGTTTCGCATTGACCGGGGATTCTCCAAGGACCACCGGCCTGATCTCAAGCAAATTGTGTTTGGACTTTGCACCGTCCATGGTCTGGGGCTATGCGCGAACGTCAACCCTGGGAACTTGGACGATCACACATGGAATTTCGAGAACATCCAGCAACTCCTGAGCCAGCTCGATGAGGAGACGCGAAAGAGAAGCGTCTACGTCGCGGACGCGGCGTTGGTGACGAAGGACAACCTTGAGCTTTTGGCGGAGGAAGACATCCATTTCATCTCACGACTGCCGGGGACGTATAAGCTGTCCGAGGACCTGAAGAGAGCGGCATGGGAGAAAGAAAACAGCTGGAAAGAAGTCGGTCGGCTCGCTGAGGCGGAAGACAGCGCCCATTACAGGATCCAGGCCTTCCGTCGCACGCTGTACGGGCGAACGTATCGATTCGTGGTGGTGCGCTCCTCCAGCCTGGATACCCGGAAGGAGCGCAAGCTCGAAGAGGTGCTCAAGCGTGAGAAGGCTGCGCTGGAGAAAGCGGCCAAGGCGATGAACCAAAACGTCTACAGTTGTGAACAAGATGCACAGATGGCCATGCAGACCTTCATGCACGAACACCGTGCCACTTTGCATCCCATCTCCGCCCGCATATGTGCCGAGCAGGTGCAGGAAAAACGCGCGCGCCGCGGTCGCCCGCGCAAAGATGACCCGCCACCGCCGGTGCATACACAGTACCGTGTGGAAGTGGAGATCTTACCGCCTTCTGAGGAGCGGGTTCAGCAGTGGCGAGAGAAGGAAGCGACGTTTGTGCTCATCACCGACATCCGCGATGATCAGCGTGTGTCAGATGAACAGATCCTCCGCCTGTATAAGGAACAACACGAGGTGGAGGCGCGTTTTCGATATCTGAAAAGCCCGTATCACGTGGGTCCCATCTACCTGCATAAGCCGACACGGGTGAAAGCGTTCGGTTTCGTCATGCTGTTATCCCTACTCTTGTATAGTGTATTGGAATATCTCATCCGAGAGAAGATGAAACGGGAAACGGAACCGCTCATGCTGCCAGGCAAACGAAAGAGTTTTCGTCCAACAGGGTTGGCCATCCTCGAGATGCTGGATGGAATGACGACCGTGCACATGCAGGTCGGCGACACGTGGCAGCGAGTACCTGCAACGCCTCATAATCCTCAGATCATGAGGGTTCTTAAGCTGCTGAACATGGACCTGAGCATCTACACGGAAGCGCAAAAGACGGCTTGATCAACGTTTGGGGCCGTGTGCACAGGGTTTCCAAAACTGAACATTTCTCAAAAAGATCGCGCTTTCGATATCCTACACCCTTCCAGCCCCACAGTCGTCGGACGCTCAGATGGCTACCTCGCTCGAGTTTCCAGCTAAGTTTCTGTCGCTCGGCGCGAAATGTGGGTCTTATCTCTCAGTTGAATTTTTTTCATTCACGAGTCGGAGGTGACCGATTTATGAAAGGCTTATGACGCTTGATGATTCTGACTTTTTGGACGATGTTAAGTTTGTCACTTACCACCGCGGATTTGGTCTCTGCAAGTGAGATTGCACCGACTCGCGTAATGGCAAAGTCGACGTCCTACCTAACGAAGACGCTCGCGGACGGAAAGGATTTGAAACACGTCTTTAGCGCGAGGTCCGGCCCCTCCTTTAACGCTATCACCGTGGTGTCACAACGTCTCAGCGTCTATCCTGGTGAATACGCCTACGTGACCATCCACACTTCGCCCGGAGCAACGGGAACCATTGAAGTGGATTATAAGACCGGGCCAAGTCACGCTCAGGGGCTTGAGCCGAAGACGGCTGACGCGTCTGGAAAAATTACGTGGCGTTGTGAGCGTCAAATCCCGCCCACCTTGCATTCCCGCCATCGCTGCATCAAAGTCGTACATGACGACAAACCCCGCCGGGAAGCCGGCGGGGCAGTTGTGCATACTATGCTTTTTTCGTCCGTCTGCGGATGCCGTCTGGCAGGTGGTCGGACCACGGCAGCAAGTCGTTCATCGCCGTCTGGTCGTCAGTCTGGATGTTGGGTAGCCGTTCGAACAGGTACTCCAGGTACAAGTACGGGTCCAAGCCGTTCTCCTTGGCCGTCTCTACCAGACTGTACGCGATGGCGCTGGCCCTCGCACCCCGTGGCGTGTTCGCGAACAAGAAATTCTTCCGGCCGATCACGAACCGCTTGATGGACCGCTCGCTCCGATTGTTGTCCAACTCCAGATGCCCGTCCTCCAGGAACACCGTCAGCTTCGGCCATTGGTTGAGGCAATACGAAACCGCCTGCCCCCAAGGTACTCTTGGGCAGTACCTGTTCGCTCTGCGCCCGGAGCCATGCCACAACTCGTCCAGCACCGGCCGACTTAACTTCTGCCGCTGTGCGTGACGTTGTTCTGGATCCATGTCCTTCAGTGCGCGTTCAATCTTAAATAAGCGATTGCAGTATTCCAATCCTATCCTGGCCGCTGTCGGTTTCTTTCGCTCCTCTGCCGGGAGCGCGGTGTGTGCCTCGTGAAACTTACGTCTGGCGTGTGCCCAACACCCGACCAGCTTGACACCCGGAATGTCGTGGTACCCGCTGTACCCGTCCACGTGCAGGTAGCCCCCGAATCCCTCGAGAAATCGCCTTGGGTGCTCCTTCGAACGGGTCTCCTGGTAGTCGAACAGGACAATCGCTGGCCCATCCTGACCGCTTCGGTACAACCACATGTACGAGGTTGTTTCAGCCGATCGCCCCGGCTCATGCAGAACCTGCAGCGTTGTCTCATCCGCATGGAGGTACCGGCGCTTCAGAAGTTCCTCGTGCAACCGGTTGTACATGAGTTCGAGCCACCGCGTCGTCCCCAACACCACCCAGTTCGCCAAGGTCTGACGTGTTAACTGCAGGCCTTGCCGGGCAAACTGCTGCTCCAGACGGAACAGCGGCAAACCGTCCACGTATTTCTTGTCTATCACATACGCCAGCATCGAGGCGGACGCCAGGCTGCCCGGAATGGGTGGCTTGGGCATCTGCGCCTTGACCATAGGCGTTTCCGTCCCCTGCTGGTCACACGTCCGGCATGCATATTGTTGCTGGACATGTTCGCGTACCTTCGTCTGCGCCGGGATGTGGATGAGCTCGCGACGGATCTCGACACCCGCCTCGCTCATGACATCGCCGCAACACGGACAGATCCGTTCTTCTTCCGACAGACGGTACTCCACCCGCTCCACTGGAAGATCGGCAAGCATGGCGTCCCGTTGTCCAGGCTGCTTCTTGCGTCGCTGGTACGTCACCATCTCGAAGGTAGGTTCTTCTTCCTCAGGCTGTGCCTCCGCCTCAGCCTCGTTGAACACCAGGTCCAAGCGCAATTGGTCGTCCGTCGTGCGTTCGCTGGACTTCCCGAATTGTCGATGGCGGGCCAGACGAAGCTGTTCCAGCAGGAGTTTCACCTGCTTCTTTAGCTCCGCGATTTCCTTCTCTTGCGCTTCGCAGCGTGCCTGCAGGGTTTCCAGTTGGTTGAGGGTGTCCGTCGTCGTGTTCATCATGCACAAGAATTTCGACACACCTGCCGAAATCCCTTGACAGACCCTTCTGTGTTTATCGGTCTCACACCACTTTTTTCGCGGTAACCCTCCGGTGTGCCTTCGGTTGGTTCAACGGCAGTCCGTCCAACAGCCAGTTCAGCTCCCGGCGAGTGATGACGAGGGTCTTGCCGTCGCTGGTGTCTGGCCATGGAAAGCGCCCCCCGCTCCAGCCGCCGATAATACAGCCAGAAGCCGTTGTGCTCCCAGTACAGGATTTTCAGTTTGTCACGCTTTCGGTTACAAAACACGAAGACCGCAGAGGAAAATGGGTCCAGGTGAAAGGACTCCTGCACGAGCGCCGCCAAGCCGTCGATAGACTTGCGCATGTCCGTGCTGCCGCAGGCCAGGTACACACGCAATTCCCCCGGTCCAGCACCGATGTTCAGCATAGCGAGGCCAGGGTGCGCACCACATCGCGCAGTAGTTCAGTGTCGTAACCAGGCGTGACCTCGATGACAACAGGACCTACACGGACAGACAGCGGCTTGTCTGACCCCTCAGCGGAAGGTTCGCCCACACGCACGGGGATGAAACGCGGATCCGTATCGCCATGTTGATGATCACCATAGTGGCCTTCTGTCTTCAACTTGCTGACCCAATACCACAGTTGGTGTTCCTTAACCTGATGCGCGGCGCACCAGGCTGCGCCCGTTAACCCGCTGGCCCGGAAGTCCGCTACACGGGCACGCCAAAGCTCGCGAAGTTTTTCGAGTTCGGCCTTCGTCACGGTGATCCCTCCGTCAATGGATTCTAGAGGGATCATCTCGCAGAACAGAACCCGAGACTAGGTGTGCGCTATTTGACGCTCACGTGGCGTTGGCGAGTTGGCACACACACTTCCCCAGGCAACTGGCGCGTGGTCATTCGAGTCGGTTCTCAGTCCATCACTCTCATCCTCTCCGTGCATTAGAGGATTCCTCCACCTGATTCCATGCAAGCAGAACACTAGGAAGCTCCGAGCCGTTTTGATCCACCGATTTTATGGCATTCAGAAGGACCAACTCTCCTCGTAACCGATGGGACGTGTGGATCATAGTCGATGGCGTGGCCTTTCCCACCTTCGGAAATCAGGCGGAGATTGTCGAGATGTCTCGGGCCTTTCAAGCATAGCGTACCGTCCGACTTCCTCCTTTAGAGACGATTCCATAATCCCGTGCTCATGCATGTGATGTTGTTGCAGAAAGAGGGCAGAAGGCGACGACTGAAGTAAAACGGCGAGGGTCTAGATCCCTCGCCGTTACGGACTTTCTGGCGCACCCGGCAGGACTCGAACCTGCGCAAGACGCGGTTTAGGAAACCACCGCTCTATCCTACTGAGCTACGGGTGCACATGCGGAATCGCGCCATTATTATACCCCAGCGCGGGGCGCGTCGGCAAAGGAAATTCACACTCGCCTTGGGTCCGGCGCCCCGGTCAAAACCCATCCGTCATCCCTCGCGCTGCTCACACCTCAGCGTCCGCAGCCGATTCAGCGCGGCTGCGAGTTCATACCGGCGTGGCCGGGCGAGATCGCCCGGATGGCCTTGGCGGAACGAGATGGAACTCAGGCCGTGCTGATCCCACTGCGCCTCCATGGCGTCGAGGATCTCCCGGACCGTGAGCCCTTTTGCCAGCCAGCCTTTGCGCTCGATGTACAACAGGGCCGCCGCGATGGCGCGCGTTTGGCTGTCGTCGACGAGCTGCTCCAGCGCGTGCAGGGAGATGTCCGTGGCGCCATACTGGATGGCATATCGCCCGCGTGCCGCCACCTTCGCCTTGTGGCCACGCTGGCTGTTCAAGCTGTCGGGCTGCGGCACGCGCTGGCGGATGGCGCCGAACGAGCCCCCGCCTTCGGGTCGGCGAGCGGTGGGCATGGCGGCCGCAATGCGCTTTGCTTCCGCGGTGACGTCGTGCGGCACGTACGCCTCCATCTTGATGACGCAATCGGCGATGTCGAAGTAATCGCCCAGTCCTCCGACGACGAGCACGGTAGAGATGCCGTATTCGTCAAACAACTGCCTCGCCTTGTCGATGTAGGGCGTAATGGGCTCGCCCGATTTCGCCACCAGCGCCTGCATGCGCGCGTCGCGGACGAGGAGGTTCGTTGCGCTCGTGTCCTCGTCGATGAGAAACGCTGTGGCGCCCGCCTCCATCATCTCGACGAAATTCGCCGCCTGCGAGGTGCTCCCGCTCGCGTCCTCCGTCGAGAAACGCGCCGTGTTCTTCCCGTGGGGAAGCGTGCCGATGAGCGGCGAGATGTCGACGTCGGCGACGCTGCGCCCGTCTTCGGCGCGAATCTTCACGGCTCCTGCGTCGGTGATGACGAACTCGCGCCCGTCGCCCGCGACGTGATCGTAGACGCCGTGCTCGAGCGCCTCGAGGAGCGTCGTCTTGCCGTGGAAGCCCCCGCCGACGATGAGCGTGACGCCGCGGCGAATGCCCATGCCGCGAAGCGGCTCTGCGCGGTGGGGCACGGGGATGGAGATCTCGAGCTCGGGCGGGCTTTGAAAGGGAACGGCGCCACGGCGCAGCGGCTTGTCGCTGACGCCGCTCTCGCGCGGCAGGATGGCGCCGTTGGCGACGAAGGCCACGAAGCCGTGATCGCGCAGATACTGGCGCACGGCCTGCTGCTGATCCGCCAGTTCCACCGCAGCCCGGATCTCCTCCTCGCGCAGGCCGTACACGGCGCGCTCCACAGCTGCGGGAATCTGCTCGAAGAGCATCGCCTCCGCTTCCCGCGCCAGCACGCGCCGCCCGGCGGCTGGCAGACCGACCGACAGGCAGATGACGATCTCGTCCCGCCCAATCTGCACCGCCGTCCGCTCCAGCACCTTCTGCCCCGGCGCGTCGATGGCGATGAGCCCGCTCTTGCCGGTGCCGCGCGCCCGACCTGGCAGGCGGCGCAGCGCCTCGTCCACGCGCCGCGCAAGCAGGTCCTCGCAGCGAATGCGGCGCCACGGCGCGTTGATCCACGCGTCCCCGACGGCGGTCTTGGTCCGCGTCACAAGGACCCGCACCTTGGACGGATCCGCGAACGGATCGCCCTGGACGTGATCGATAGCGAGAGTGAACGACGAGAAGGCGTACGCGCCCTCGAGGACCTCGTACGCCTTGTACCCGCGCCCGTCGATGGATTGCAATTGGCGCCGCAGCGCCTCCATGGGCTGGCGCCTGGTTTCCGAACGCACGCCTCGATTCAACTTGCCGCTACTCCCCCCGTCGCTTCCACATGGATCGGAGTTCCGAAGTGCGCCCCTTCATGTCGATCTCGACGCGGGCCAGATCGATGACCAACGCGCCCTCGGTGCACGTGAACTCGTTCAGCTTGAGCGCGATGCCGAGCGGCTCGAGCAGGCTCGCGACGTTCAGCCGCAGGCTCTGGCGCAAGACTTCGATGCCTTGCGGCGCATCCTTCATGGCCTCCTGCAGGCTCATCTGCACGAGAGCCGGCGGGATGTTCACGAGCTTGCGCGCCGAAATCTCGATGGAAATCTCGCCCTTGTCCGCGCTGCACGTCGGCCGCGCCGCGAAGTCGATGTTCCACATCAGAAACTTGAACTGGCCGCGCACGCCGTCCGGCTGGATGGCGAGAATGCGCAGCGGGACGTCCGGTGCGAACTCGGCGATCATCGAATTCAGGTCGTCCGCGGACAGCCGGACGCGGAAGTTGGAGATTCGCACCCGACACTCCTCCCAGGCTCAGCCCTTTGCAATCCGCTCGATCCCACCCATGTACGGCACGAGCGCGCGCGGAATCCGGACCGATCCGTCCTCCTGCTGGTAGTTCTCCAGGATGGCCGCCACCGTGCGCCCAATGGCGAGGCCCGAGCCGTTCAGCGTGTGCACGAATTCAGGCTTGCTTCGCTCCTCCCGCCGGAAGCGCAGATTGGCTCGCCGCGCCTGGTAGTCCTCAAAGTTGGTGCAGCTCGAAATCTCGCGGTACCGGTTCTGCGCCGGCAGCCAGACCTCGATGTCGTACTTCTTCGCGTCCTTCGCGCCAAGATCGCCCGTGCAAATCTCGATGCGGCGGTACGGCAGCTCGAGCGCCTCGAGCACGGCCTCCGCCTCGCGCGTCAGCTGTTCCAGGACCTCGTACGACTGCTCCGGCAGACACAAGTTGACGAGCTCTACCTTCTGAAACTGGTGCAGCCGAATCAGCCCGCGCGTGTCCTTTCCGGCCGATCCGGCCTCCGAGCGGAAGCATGCAGAATAACCCGCGAGTTTGACCGGCAGTTGATCCGCGGACAGAATCTCGTCCCGGTAGTAGTTCGTGAGCGGCACCTCGGCCGTCGGGATGAGATAGTAGGGCAGCCCCTCGATCTTGAACATCTCGTCGCCGAACTTCGGCAGGTTGCCCGTGCCGATGAGACTCTCCTCGTTGGCGATGAACGCCGGAAACATCTCCGTGTAGCCGTGCCGCTCCACGTGGAAGTCGAGCATGAAGTTGGCGAGCGCCCGCTCCAGCCGCGCGCCGAGACCCTTGTACAGCACGAAGCGGCTGCCGGTGATCTTGACGGCGCGCTCGCTGTCGACGATGTCGAGCGCCTCCGCAATCTCCCAGTGCGGCTTCGGCTCAAAGGAGAACTGTGGAATTTCTCCCCACGTCTTGATGACCGGGTTGTCGTCCTCCGACTCGCCGTCCGGCACCGAGTCGTGCGGCACGTTCGGCAGCGCGAGCAGCAGATCCCGCACCTGCCGCTCCCATTCGCGCACCTCGTCGTCCAGCGCCTGAATCCGGTCCGATACTTCGCGCATCCGCGCGATGTCCTCGCTCGCGTCCTCCCCCTGCCGCTTCTTGCGCGCAATCTGCTCAGACGTCTGGTTGCGCAGCGCTTTGAGGCGCTCCACCTCGGCGAGCGCGTCGCGCCACTTGGCGTCCGCCTCGAGCAGCCGGTCGATCTCGGCCGGATCGACCTTCTTCCGCTTCAACTTCGCTTTAAACACGTCGGGTTGTTGCCGAATGGCTCGGATATCTAACATGTCACACCTCGCGCTCGAGTCAATGTGCCACCGGCGCCTGCGCCATGTTCAAGAAATACTGGTGCAGGCGGTAGTCGTCCGTGAGCTCCGGATGGAACGACGTGGCGAGGAGATTACCCTCCCGCACGGCCACGATGCGATCCTCGTACGTCGCGAGGACCTCCACGCCCTCGCCCACGGACACGATGTGCGGCGCGCGAATGAACACGGCGGGAAATGGGGGCGCGCCAATGGCCGGGATGTCGATCTCGGCCTCAAACGACTCGCGCTGCCGCCCAAACGAGTTGCGGCGCACGGTCACGTCCATCAGCCCGAGGTGGACGGTGTCCTCCCCCTCGATGCGCTTCGCGAGGACAATCATCCCGGCGCACGTGCCATAGATGGGTTTGCCCGCGCGAGCCAGTTCGCGGACGGGCTCCAGCATGTCGTACTCCCGCATCAGCTTGCCGATGGCCGTCGATTCACCGCCCGGGATAATCACGCCGTCGGCGCCCTCGAGATCTCGCGCCCACTTGGCCTCGTAGGCCTCCACCCCGAGCGACCTCAAGGCCGCGATGTGCTCCCGAAACGCGCCCTGCACCGCAATGACGGCAATCCTCATGGCCCATCCTCCTCTCTCACGTGCAAGAGCCGGCGGGCCTTCGCCCCCGGCTCTCGCAGGCGTATCGTCTGCGCGTCACCAACCGCGAACCGCCATGCGCTCCTCCTCGCGCAGGGTGGCGAGATCGATGCCCTGCATGGCCTGCCCGAGGTTCTTGGACAGGTGCGCCAACAGTTCGTAATCCTGATAATGCGTCACGGCCTGGACGATGGCGCGCGCGTACTTCTCTGGATTCTCCGACTTGAAGATGCCGGACCCCACGAACACGCCGTCCGAACCGAGCTCCATCATGAGCGCGGCATCGGCGGGCGTGGCGATGCCGCCCGCCGCGAAGTTGACCACCGGCAGGCGGCCGAGATCGTGCACCTGCTTGAGAAGATGGTACGGCGCGCCGAGATTCTTCGCCTCAGCGTACAACTCGTCTTCAGACATCGCCTGGACGCGGCGAATGGCCGACTGCATCATGCGCTGATGGCGCACGGCCTCGACGATATTGCCCGTGCCCGGCTCGCCTTTGGTGCGGATCATCGAGGCCCCCTCGGCGATGCGGCGCAGGGCCTCGCCGAGATCTCGCGCGCCGCAGACGAAGGGAACGGTGAACTTGGTCTTGTCGATGTGGTGCTTGTCGTCGGCCGGCGTGAGCACCTCGCTCTCATCGATATAGTCGACGCCCATCGCCTCGAGGATGCGCGCCTCCACGATGTGCCCAATGCGGCACTTCGCCATGACCGGGATGGAGACGGCGTTCATGACCTCCTCGATGATGGCCGGATCGGCCATGCGGGCCACGCCGCCCGCCTTGCGGATATCCGACGGAACCCGCTCCAGCGCCATGACCGCGACAGCGCCGGCCGCCTCTGCGATCTTCGCCTGTTCCGCGTTGACGACGTCCATGATGACGCCGCCCTTCTGCATCTCCGCCATACCGCGCTTCACGCGATCCGTGCCGACATTCGCCATGCCGCATCCCCCTCTGTATTGCAACCGGAACCGACCGGTGAGTGGTTGAAGACCTAACGATTATTGTAGTACAGCGTAGACCCGCTTTCCACGTCAAATCGAGTAGTTCGGCGCCTCTTTGGTGATCTGCACGTCGTGCGGATGGCTCTCGCGGAGACCCGCCGACGTGATCCGCACCATCTGGCTCTTCTCCTGCAGTTCCTGGATGGTCGCGCACCCCGTGTAGCCCATGCCACTACGCAGGCCGCCGACAAGCTGATACAGCGTCTCGCTCACCGGTCCGCGGTACGCCACGCGCCCCTCGATGCCCTCCGGCACGAGCTTCTTCGTGTCCCCTTCCGAATTGTCCCCTTGGAAGTAGCGATCGCCCGATCCGGCCCGCATGGCACCGATGGAGCCCATGCCGCGGTACACCTTGAACTGCCGGCCCTGGTAGATCTCGATCTCGCCCGGGCTCTCCGCCGTCCCCGCAAGCAGGCTCCCGATCATCACCGAGCTTGCGCCGGCCGAGATGGCCTTGACGATGTCGCCAGAGTATTTGATGCCGCCGTCCGCGATGATGGGAATTCCACGCTTGCGCGCCACATTCGCGCAATCGTAAATCGCCGTGATCTGTGGTACGCCCACACCCGCCACCACCCGGGTGGTGCAGATGGATCCCGGACCGATGCCGACCTTCACGGCGTTGACGCCGGCATCCATGAGCGCCTCGCAGCCCGCCGCCGTCGCCACATTGCCACCGATGAGCTGAATATCCGGATAGCGCGACCGAATTTCGCGCACCACCTTGAGCACGAACTCCGAATGCCCGTGCGCCGTATCCACGACGATCACGTCGCAGTGCGCCGCCACGAGCGCATCGACGCGATCCATCACGTCCGGCGATACCGTCACCGCCGCACCGACCAAAAGACGGCCCTGCGAATCCTTCGCCGCATTCGGGAATCGACGAGCGTTCTCGATGTCCTTGATGGTGATGAGACCGCGCAGGTTTCCTTCGGCGTCGACAAGCGGAAGCTTTTCAATCTTGTGCCGCTGAAGAATCTCCTTCGCTTCCGTGAGCGTCGTTCCCACCGGCGCCGTGATGAGATTCTCGCGGGTCATGACTTCCCCGATGGGTCGTGAATCGTCCCGCTCGAAGCGCAGATCCCGGTTCGTGATGATGCCGATGAGCTTCTGCGATCCGCATTCCACAATCGGAACACCCGAGATTCGGTACTTGCTCATGAGCGCTTCCGCGTCGCGCAGGGGCTTGTCCGGCGTGAGATAGATGGGATTGGTAATGACGCCGCTCTCGGAGCGTTTGACGCGATCGACCTCTTCGGCCTGCGCCTCGATGGACATGTTCTTGTGGATAATGCCGATCCCGCCCTCGCGCGCCATCGCGATGGCCATCGGCGAAGTGGTCACGGTGTCCATAGCGGCGGACACGATAGGGATGTTGAGGCGAATATCCGTGGTCAACCGGGTGGAGACGTCTACGTCCCGCGGAAGAACGGTCGAGTGAGCTGGCAATAACAGCACATCGTCGAAAGTCAGGGCTTCCCCCACAAATTTGTGTTCCCAGGCGCTCGTCACGATGGTTCCTCCTCTTCATCTCGCGCTCTACGCATGGCGTCCCGAAAATATTGTGAGCAGTATAACAACCGGCTATGGGGGTGTCAATGCGCGGATTTTTGAGCTGCCGCGCCTTCAGGAGTGAAGGTCACACATTTGTCAAGATGACAAAACCGTCTAGAGCTTCGTGCGAAGGGCGGGAGCAGGGCTTCGGCCTTCGGCCTGCAGATCTGCCCGCCCTTCGCACTTCGCTTCCGGTTGGGATGAGCGGGGTCCTAGGGTGCTGGCCGAACCAATCGGTCATCTCACGCGCATGAGAGAGTCCACCGCTGCATCTCGCCCTGCGCAGGGAGGAGGTTCTCAGCACAAACGACAAAAGGCCAGGCTGATGTGCCTGACCTTTGTCACTCGCCTGGCAACGACCTACCTTCCCAGGAGGCTGCCCTCCCAGTATTCTCGGCGCTGGAGGTCTTCACGTCCGTGTTCGGGATGGGTACGGGTGTTGCCCCTCCGCTATGGTCACCAGACCTGCTTCGCTCCATGCTCGCTCGGAGGGCTTCGGCCTTCGGCCTGCAGATCTCCTCGCTCGCATGTCGCTTCGCATCTGTATCGTCGGCGAAGCTCGGTTGCGAGTCGCTCTTTCAAGCGTACCCGCTCACGTCTCTCTTCGCCTCAGATTTCTCTGCGAAGCTTGCGTCCCGAGCCGGCGCTTCTGCGCCTTACTCGCTCGCATGTCGCTTCACATCTGTCTTCTTGGCCCTTGCCACCGTGCATAGGGAGCCTTTCAGGTGAAGCCCTCGACCGATTCGTATCTGTCCGCTCCACGCATCACTGCGCTTCCACGCCAGACCGATCCACCTCGTCGTCTTCGAGGGGTCTTACTTCCTTCACGGAATGGGATACGTCATCTTGAGGCGGGCTTCGCGCTTAGATGCTTTCAGCGCTTATCCCTTCCCGACTTGGCTACCCAGCGGTGCCCCTGGCGGGACAACTGGTACACCAGCGGTCGGTTCATCCCGGTCCTCTCGTACTAGGGACAACCCCTCTCACGTATCCTGCGCCCGCGGCAGATAGGGACCGAACTGTCTCACGACGTTCTGAACCCAGCTCGCGTACCGCTTTAATGGGCGAACAGCCCAACCCTTGGGACCGACTTCAGCCCCAGGATGCGATGAGCCGACATCGAGGTGCCAAACCTCCCCGTCGATGTGAACTCTTGGGGGAGATCAGCCTGTTATCCCCGGGGTAGCTTTTATCCGTTGAGCGATGGCCCTTCCACTCGGAACCACCGGGTCACTAAGCCCGACTTTCGTCCCTGCTCGACCTGTCCGTCTCGCAGTCAAGCTCCCTTTTGCCTTTGCACGCTCCGCGCGATTTCCATCCGCGCTGAGGGAACCTTTGGGCGCCTCCGTTACCCTTTAGGAGGCGACCGCCCCAGTCAAACTGTCCGCCTGACACTGTCCCGCCTCGCGTCCTCACAAGGCCGGTTAGAACAACCGTGTCCCAAGGGTGGTATCCCAACGCCGACTCCACTCAGGCTGGCGCCCAAGCTTCTCCGTCTCCCACCTATCCTGTACATGGAACACCGTTGTCCCATATCAGGCTACAGTCAAGCTCCACGGGGTCTTTCCGTCTAACCGCGGGTAACCTGCATCTTCACAGGTACTACAATTTCACCGGGTCTCTCGTTGAGACAGCGCCCAAGTCGTTACGCCTTTCGTGCGGGTCGGAACTTACCCGACAAGGAATTTCGCTACCTTAGGACCGTTATAGTTACGGCCGCCGTTTACTGGGGCTTCGATTCGGACCTTCGGGGGTACACCCCCTAAGCCCTCCTCTTAACCTTCCAGCACCGGGCAGGCGTCAGCCCCTATACGTCGCCTTTCGGCTTCGCAGAGACCTGTGTTTTTGCTAAACAGTCGCTTGGGCCTTTTCACTGCGGCTCTTCCTCCAGGAAGAGCGCCCCTTCTCCCGAAGTTACGGGGCCATTTTGCCGAGTTCCTTAACGAGAGTTCTCCCGCGCGCCTTCGTGTTCTCCACGCGCCCACCTGTGTCGGTTTCCGGTACGGGCACCTTCGGCTCGCTAGAGGCTTTTCTCGGCAGTGTGAACGTCGGGACTTCGGTACTGTCCTTCCCTCCCCATCACAGCTCACGCTTCCCAGGGTGCGCATTTCACTACACCCCACGCTCGCTGCTTGGACGGCCTCTTCCATCCGGCCGCTTCCCTCGTCCTCCTGCGTCACCCCTTCGCTCAAGCGCCTACGGTGGTACAGGAATGTCAACCTGTTCTCCTTCAGCTACGCCTTTCGGCCTCGCCTTAGGTCCCGACTGACCCTGGGCGGACGAGCCTTCCCCAGGAAACCTTGGGCTTTCGGCGGAGGGGATTCTCACCCCTCTTTTCGCTACTCATACCGGCATTCTCACTTCCATGCGCTCCACCTCGCCTTCCGGCTCAGCTTCCCCGCACATGGAACGCTCCCCTACCATGTCGCCATCCCGAGCTTCGGTGTCCGGTTTAGCCCCGTTCCATTTTCCGCGCAGCGCCACTCGACCAGTGAGCTATTACGCACTCTTTCAATGATGGCTGCTTCTAAGCCAACATCCTGGTTGTCTTCGCAGCGCCACATCGTTCCCCACTCAACCGGAACTTCGGGACCTTAGCTGCGGGTCTGGGCTGTTTCCCTCTCGACTACGGACCTTATCGCTCGCAGTCTCACTGCCAGGTTCCTCGACATTGTGGCATTCGCAGTTTGACGAAGCTTGGTAGCCCTCGCGGGCCCCGCACCCCATCAGCGCTCTACCTCCACAACTCATCCCCTGACGCTAGCCCTCAAGCTATTTCGGGGAGAACCAGCTATCACCGGGTTCGATTGGCATTTCACCCCTACCCCAGTTCATCCCCTGGCTTTTCAACGCCAGTGGGTTCGGGCCTCCATGCGGTGTTACCCGCACTTCACCCTGACCAGGGGTAGATCACCCGGTTTCGGGTCGATGCGGACGAACTCACGCCCTCTTCAGACTCGCTTTCGCTTCGGCTTAGGCTCCTCCGCCTTTACCTCGCTCGCCCGCATCACTCGCCGGTTCATTCTACAAAGGCACGCCGTCACACCTTTCGGTGCTCCGACTGCTTGTAGGCACACGGTTTCAGGTTCTCTTTCACTCCGCTCCCGCGGTCCTTTTCACCTTTCCCTCACGGTACTCGTTCACTATCGGTCGCCAAGGAGTATTTAGCCTTAGGAGGTGGTCCTCCCAGATTCCTACGGGATTCCTCGTGTCCCGCAGTACTCGGGGTCTGTTTCCACCCTCGTGCGCGCGTTTCGGATACCGGGCTCTCACCGTCTCTGGCCGGCCTTCCCAGACCGTTCTCCTACGCACCCACTCGGGCTGGCTACCCTGCAGCTCGCCGCAAACAGCCCCTCTACCCCGCATGCGCAACGGCTGCAGCCTTTCCCACGCATGCGGTTTAGGCTCCTCCGCTTTCGCTCGCCACTACTCACGGAATCGCGTTTGCTTTCTCTTCCTCGGGGTACTGAGATGTTTCACTTCCCCCGGTTCCCCGCTTAACGCCTTTCGGCCTTAAGCTGCTGGCGCTTCCCGCCAGCGGGTTCCCCCATTCGGACATCCACGGATCTCAGCCCGCTTACGGCTCCCCGTGGCATTTCGGCGTTCGCCCCGTCCTTCTTCGGCTCTTGGCGCCTAGGCATCCACCGTGTGCCCTTCCTAGCTTCACCTTGCCTTTCTCCCTATGCACTTGCCAAGGTCCTCCGAGAGAGCTCTCGCTCCCTCAAAACTAAACACACCCAACCCCCCAAACCCGCAAGCCCCGTCCTTCTCCCTAGAAAGGAGGTGATCCAGCCGCACCTTCCGGTACGGCTACCTTGTTACGACTTCACCCCAATCATCGACCCCACCTTCGGCGGCTGGCTCCCCTTTCGGGGTTACCTCACCGACTTCGGGTGTTGCCGACTCTCGTGGTGTGACGGGCGGTGTGTACAAGGCCCGGGAACGTATTCACCGCGGCATGCTGATCCGCGATTACTAGCAATTCCGGCTTCATGCAGGCGAGTTGCAGCCTGCAATCCGAACTACGAGCGGCTTTTTGGGTTTCGCTCCGCCTCGCGGCTTCGCCTCCCTTTGTACCGCCCATTGTAGCACGTGTGTAGCCCAGGACATCAGGGGCATGATGATTTGACGTCATCCCCGCCTTCCTCCGACTTGCGCCGGCAGTCACCTGTGAGTCCCCGCCTCAACGCGCTGGTAACACAGGTCAAGGGTTGCGCTCGTTGCGGGACTGAACCCAACATCTCACGACACGAGCTGACGACAACCATGCACCACCTGTCTCCTCTGCCCCGAAGGGAAGGTGCATCTCTGCACCCGTCAGAGGGATGTCAAGCCCTGGTAAGGTTCTTCGCGTTGCTTCGAATTAAACCACATGCTCCACTGCTTGTGCGGGCCCCCGTCAATTCCTTTGAGTTTCAGTCTTGCGACCGTACTCCCCAGGCGGAGTGCTTATTGGGTTTCCTTCGGCACTGGGGTGTGTCCCCCCAACACCTAGCACTCATCGTTTACGGCGTGGACTACCAGGGTATCTAATCCTGTTTGCTCCCCACGCTTTCGTGCCTCAGCGTCAGTCACTGTCCAGCAAGGCGCCTTCGCCACTGGTATTCCTCCACATCTCTACGCATTTCACCGCTACACGTGGAATTCCCCTTGCCTCTCCAGCACTCAAGTCAAGCAGTTTCCAGAGCCATCCCATGGTTGAGCCATGGACTTTCACTCCAGACTTGCTCGACCGCCTACGCACCCTTTACGCCCAGTGATTCCGGACAACGCTCGCCCCCTACGTTTTACCGCGGCTGCTGGCACGTAGTTAGCCGGGGCTTCCTCACTCGGTACCGTCTCGCATGGGGCTTTCCACTCCCCATGCCGCTCTCCCCGAGCAACAGAGCTTTACAACCCGAAGGCCTTCTTCGCTCACGCGGCGTTGCTCCGTCAGGCTTGCGCCCATTGCGGAAGATTCCCTACTGCTGCCTCCCGTAGGAGTCTGGGCCGTGTCTCAGTCCCAGTGTGGCCGGTCACCCTCTCAGGTCGGCTACGCATCGTCGCCTTGGTGGGCCGTTACCCCGCCAACTAGCTAATGCGCCGCGGGCTCCTCTCTCAGCGGCCCAATCGGGCCTTTCCCCGCAAGAAGATGCCTCCTCGCGGGCGTATCCGGCATATTAGCGCCCGTTTCCGGGCGTTATTCCGGTCTGAAAGGCAGATTACCCACGTGTTCCTCACCCGTCCGCCGCTGACCTCAAAAGAGGTCCGCTCGACTTGCATGTATTAGGCACGCCGCCAGCGTTCGTCCTGAGCCAGGATCAAACTCTCAATCCAAGTGCTTTATCCTGACCGTTCGGTCACAAGGACTTACGGGCTTGGTGGTCTCGTGTGTTTAGTTTTCAAGGAGCGATTCCCGCGCCACCGCGCGGATTTCCTGCCGCCTCGCGGGCGGCGAAAATGATACTATCACCGCCTCCCCCTCTGTGTCAAGCGGGATCGCGGAGAAAAATACGAGGAAAAACAGGAATGCTCAAGCGCAAACGCACTGATGGATCAGGCAACGGGCGCTTGATGCCCTCGTGGCCTGCGCTCAAGCGTCTCCTTCTTCGTCCTCCTGTTCAGGGAATCGTCCGTGCTTTGCAAGCCACGCTCTAAGATGCGACGCGTCACGTCCAGCGCGCTCCGTTTCGATGACCTGCCGCTCCAACATGGTGAGCATGACACCCCAAAGTCGCTCCGCCACCGACTCTGCCAGCTCGTCCAGGCTCATTTTGCCGATGTTCTTCATATCGATGAGCGATTCCGCCCACGCACAGAATTGTTGAAACTCCTGGCGGAACTTCGGGTCTTCGAGAACCTTCAGAAATTCCGGCGGATATTGTCGTCGGAATTCCGGATCCCGAAGCACATCCTCCAAAGTCTTAGGCTTCACTGCGCTCCCCCTTCCACACCATGCGCCATCACGCGAGCCAATCATGGGGAAGAAGCTCTCCCAGCCTCACAATGACGCCCGGCGCCACCATGACCTCGGCCTCCCGGTTGTCGGGATGAAGTTGGCGAATGAACTCTCTGCAGCGCCCGCATGGCGGTAAGATCCGGCCGTCCCGGCCCACCGCCACCATCCGGGCCACGCGGTTTTCCCCCGCCGTGATCATGGCCGCCGCGGCCGCGTGTTCGGCGCAGAACCCGAGGGAGCACGCCGTATCAATGCACACACCCACATACACGTGTCCCTGATCCGTCTCGAGCGCCGCCGCCACGGATCCGGCCGTCGCCTCTGGAGAAAGTTGCCGAAACCCGTGCACGGATTGGGCTCTGGCGATGAGCTCATCAAACGTCATCGGCGCGCCTCCATCACTTCGCTGTAGCGGACTCCGCGCAAAGGTGAATCCGTTTTCCTGCTCATCGCGGCCTACACCCTCGTTCCCCCGCGACCAGCCATTCACCGCACCACGCTGGAGATTTACCTGAAAAACTGCGTCCACCCGCTCGTCACGGCGAAACCAAGGCGGCGATAGATGCCACCAGCGTTGGGATTGTCGTAGTACAGGCAGAGGGTCTTGCCGCGCTCATCGAAGACGTCGCACAGCTTCGCCACGCACCGCGTGGCATAGCCCAGTCCTCGATACAGGGGGCGCGTGCACACGCCTACGACCATCGCCGTCCACGTGTTCTCGGCCACCGCGCTCGCGGACGCCGCCATCTCGCCGCGCTCTCCGGGAACGTAGAAACACAGCGTGTCGCCGGACTCGAACGATTGGCGAAGCGACAACTCGGTCGTGTTGCTGTTTGCAAACTCCGCGATACTCTTTCGCAGTTGCCACAGTTGACCGACGTGATCGACCGTCGCCTGGTACACTCCCGAGGTGTCGACAAAGGGTCTCGGCGCACCCGGCGGGCGTTCGGCAAAGGCAAACTCCCGCACCTGCCGCGGTTGAAATCCGCCCACGTCCTGGAGGAGGCTCAGCGACACGGAATCTCCCTGCACCATCGTCCAAGCCGTGTTCGATTGCAGCATGCGGACAACGTCTTCTACGGCGTCGGGACCCTCCGTCGAAAAGATGTAGCTTCCATAGAAACGCAGTAGAACCGCGGTCACGCGTCCGTCGGTCAGATACCCGTACACCTCTTGAAAGGGCGCGTCGTAACCATACCGCTCGATGTCGCCCGTGAGAAACGTGTGAAGCGCCGGCCGTTTCGACAAGTAGGCAACGACGCGGTCGTGATCGGACGCTGTCAGCCTTCGAAACATGCGGTCACTCTCCTCGTCTCGACCAGCGCCTCACGGCCTCACTTCTCCTTGACGATGGCGTTTACCACAATAAAGCAAAGCCCGACAAACGTTGCAAAGGCGAGAAACATCGCGCTCGTGTGCACGAGAAAATCCCAAAACGCGTTCTGCACCGACACCGCCTCCTCACTCGCATCGTAACAGAAGGGCGCGCCTCTATCCAAGCGCGCCCCATGCCATCACGGCTCCGAATCCTCGTCGTCCTTGACCACGCGGCTGACGGAGGCCACCTCGACGCCTTCATCGACGTTGATGAGGCGCACGCCCTGCGTGTTCCGGCTCAGCGTGGAGACATCTCGCACGTGGATGCGAATCGCCACGCCAGCTTGTGTGACGATCATCACGTCGTCGTCTTCCGTCACCATGCACATCTCGATGGCATGCCCGTTCTTCGGCGTGCAGTTGAGCGTCTTGATGCCCTTGCCGCCGCGCGACTGCGCGCGATACTCGCTCACCGGCGTGCGCTTGCCGTAGCCGCGAGACGTGACCACGAGTACGTCGTGATCGTCCTCCGCCACGTCCATGGCAATGACCTCGTCGCCTTCGCTGAGCGAGATGCCCTTGACCCCGGTCGCAGCGCGGCCCATGGGGCGCACATCGGTCTCCGGGAAGCGGATGGCGAGCCCGTTGCGCGTGACCATCATGATCTCCTTCGTGCCGTCCGTCAGCTTCACGCCGACGAGATCGTCGTCGTCGCGGAGGTTGATGGCGATGAGCCCGTTCTTGCGCACGTTCGAGTACTCGGCGAGCGGCGTCTTCTTCACGATGCCTTGGCGCGTGGCAAAGAACAGGTACGTGTCGCCGATCTCGGCCGGATCGAGCGACTTGACCGGGATCATCGCGGTGACCTTCTCGCCCTGCTCGATGTTGAGCAGGTTCACGATTGGCGTTCCGCGCGCCTGCCGGCTAAATTCCGGCACGTCGTAGGCCTTGATGGCATACATGCGGCCGCGATTCGTGAAGAAGAGCAGGTAATCGTGCGTCGACGTCACGTGCAGCCCGGTGACGAAGTCTTCCTCGTGGGCGTTGATGAGCGTCATGCCTCGCCCGCCGCGGCGCTGGCTGTGGTACGTGGAGAGCGGCAGCCGCTTGATGTAGCCGCGGTGCGTCAGGGCAATCACGACATCGTGCACCGGGATGAGATCCTCTTCGCTAATGTCGCCCTCGGCGTTCACGATGCGCGTGCGACGCTCGTCGCCGAACCGCTCCTTGATCTCCAGGATCTCCTGCCGGATCACGCCGTCTAGGAGCTTCGGATCTGCGAGGATGGCTTTGAGCTCGGCGATGCGCTGCTGCAACTCCTGATACTCCGCCTCAATCTTCTCCCGCTCGAGGCCCGTCAGCCGCTGCAGGCGCATGTCCAGGATGGCCTGGGCCTGCTCCTCCGACAGCCCGAATGTCGAGATGAGTCCCTGGCGCGCCTCGTCGACGGTGCGCGAGCTGCGGATGAGCGAGATGACCTCGTCCAGGTGATCGAGCGCGATACGCAGACCTTCCAGGATGTGGGCCCGTGCCTCGGCTTTGGCGAGATCGTACTGCGTCCTGCGGCGGACGACGTCCCGCTGGTGATTCAGATAGTGCTCGAGCGTCTCGCGAAGCGTGAGTACCTTCGGCTCGCCGTTCACCAGCGCCAGATTGATGACGCCGAAGCTCGTCTGCAGGGCCGTGTGCTTGAACAGGTTGTTCAGTACAACCTGTGGGCGCACGTCGCGGCGCAGCTCGATCACGACGCGCATGCCGCGCCGATCGCTCTCGTCGCGAAGATCCGTGATGCCGTCGATCTTCTTCTCGCGCGCGAGCTCCGCAATTTTTTCCACGATGCGCGCCTTGTTCTGCTGGTACGGGATCTCTGTCACCACGATGCGCGTCTTGCCGCCGGAGAGCTCCTCGAAATGGGTGACCGCGCGCACGGTGATGGAGCCTCGGCCCGTCTCATAGGCCTTTCGAATCCCCTCGCGGCCTAAAATGACGCCGCCCGTCGGGAAGTCCGGGCCCTTGATGACCGTCATCAGGTCGTCGAGCGTCGCGTCCGGACGGTCGATCAGCATGACGACGCCGTCGATCACCTCGCGCAGGTTGTGCGGCGGGATGTTCGTCGCCATGCCGACGGCGATACCGCTCGATCCGTTGACAAGAAGGTTCGGGAAGCGGGACGGCAGGACGACGGGCTCTTCTTCCTGCTCGTCGTAGTTGGGAATGAAGTCGACCGTCTCCTTGTTGATGTCCCGCAGGAGTTCAAGCGCGATGGCGGACATGCGCGACTCGGTGTACCTCATGGCCGCAGCCGTATCGCCATCGATGGATCCGAAGTTCCCGTGCCCGTCGATGAGCGGATATCGCGTCGAAAAATCCTGCGCCAGCCGCACCAAGGCCTCGTACACCGCGGCGTCGCCGTGCGGGTGGAACTTACCCAGCACGTCGCCGACGATGCGCGACGACTTCTTGTACGGCTTGTCCGGCGTCATGCCTGCCTCGTACATCGCGTACAGGATGCGCCGATGCACAGGCTTTAGGCCGTCGCGCACGTCCGGAATGGCCCGGGCGACGATGACGCTCATCGCGTAATCAAGAAACGAATTGCGCAGCTCTTGGCTGATGTCCACCGGCAAAATGCCGCGAGAGCTGCTCTCGTCTGCCATGCATGCCACCTCTCATCTGGTTCCACCCGGGCCAAGCGTCGCCCGTGTGTCCGTGTCAGACGTCCAAATTGCGGACAAATCGCGCGTGTTCCGCGATGAAATCCCGCCGCGGCTCGACCTTGTCCCCCATGAGGATGCTGAAGATCATGTCCGCGTCCATCGCATCCTCCATCGTGACGCGAAGCAGCGTGCGCGACTCCGGATCCATGGTCGTCTCCCAGAGCTGATCGGCGTTCATCTCGCCGAGCCCCTTGTACCGCTGCAGCCGCACGCCTTCACGGCCCATCTCCTGCAAAATCTGCTCGAGCTGGGCATCGGAATAGGCGTACCGCACCACTTTGCCCTTCTCGATCTTGTAAAGCGGGGGCTGGGCGATGTAGATGTAGCCCGCGTCGATGAGCGGCCGCATGAACCGGTAGAAGAGCGTGAGCAACAGAATGCGAATGTGGCTCCCGTCGTGATCCGCATCCGTCATGATGACAATCTTGTGATACCGGGCCTTCGAGATGTCGAAGTCGTCGCCAATGCCCGTCCCGCACGCGGTGATGATGGCGCGGATCTCCTCGTTCGCCAGCACCTTGTCCAGGCGAGCCTTTTCCACGTTGATGATCTTCCCGCGCAGCGGCAGAATGGCCTGCGTCTGCGGATCTCGCCCCATCTTGGCCGATCCGCCCGCGGAATCTCCCTCGACGAGAAACAGCTCGGACCGCTCCGGATCCTTCGAGCTGCAGTCGGTCAGCTTGCCAGGGAGGCTCGTCACGTCCATCTTCTTGCTGCGCGTCAACTCGCGCGCGCGCCTTGCCGCCTCGCGCGCCCTCGCCGCGAGAATGCACTTGTCCACAATCTTCCGCGCGATGGACGGGTTTTCCTCAAGGAACATCTGCATCCGTTCGGCAAACAGCGTCTCGACGATGCCGCGGACCTCGCTGTTGCCGAGCTTCGTCTTGGTCTGGCCCTCGAACTGGGGCTCCGGAACCTTGACGCTCACCACGGCGGTCAGCCCCTCGCGGACGTCGTCGCCCGTCATGCTGTTGTCGTTTGACTTCAAGAAGCCGTATCGCCGAGCGTAGTCGTTGATCACGCGCGTGAGTGCGCTCTTGAAGCCGGCCTCGTGCGTGCCGCCCTCCGCCGTGTTGATGTTGTTCGCGAACGAGTAGACCGTCGCCGTATACCCGTCGTTGTACTGGAGGGCGATCTCGACCGCCACGTCGTCCTTCACCGCTGAGACGTAGATGGGATCATCAAACAGCACGTCCTTCGACTGATTCAGCCAGCGGACGAACTCTGCGACACCCCCGTCGTACTTGAAGACCGCGCGCTTGCCGCCCTCCCGCTCGTCCTCAAACACAATTTCCAGGCCTGCGTTGAGGAAGGCGAGTTCGCGTAGACGGTTCATGAGTGTCTCGGCCGAGAACACCGTGGTCTCCGTGAAGATCTCGGGATCCGGCTTGAACGAGACCTTCGTCCCCGTCTTGTCCGTCGTGCCTATGACCTTCAGGTCGTAGAGCGGCGTGCCGCGCTCGTACTCCTGCACATAAATGCGGCCATCGCGATGCACTTCGACGCGCATCCACTCCGACAGCGCGTTCACCACGGAGGCACCCACACCGTGCAGACCGCCCGAAACCTTGTATCCTTTTCCACCGAACTTGCCGCCCGCGTGCAGCGTGGTCAGGACCGTCTCGACCGCGGGCCTTCCGGTCTTCGGGTGAATGCCCACGGGAAACCCGGCCCCGTTGTCTATGACGGTCACGCTGTTGTCCGGGTGGACCTGCACCACGATGCGCGTGCATCGCCCGGCGAGCGCTTCATCGACGGCGTTGTCAACAATCTCCCACACCAGGTGGTGCAGCCCCTTCGCGCTCGTCGAGCCGATATACATGCCAGGCCGCTTGCGCACAGCCTGGAGCCCTTCCAGGACTTCAATTTGCGACTCGTCGTAAACCTGTTCCGGTATTCGATCCGCCAAAGAAGTTCCCTCCGCCTCAGAACACAACAAAAAGCGGCTCGGCGCCCATCCTCTCAGGATCGCCGAGTTTTCCGCACTTCAGACGCGTTCTTCGGCTATTATACCAGAACAAACTCGGAACAGCCGGAAATCGTCCAGCTCCTGGCCCAGCCGATTGAGGCTGGTCGTGGTGATGACCGTCTGCACCTTGCGGCTCATGCCCAGTACGAGGTTGCGCTGGCGGAGATCGTCGAGTTCGGACAGGACGTCATCCAGCAACAACACGGGATACTCGCCGAGCTCCTCGCGCATGAAGTCGATCTCGGCGAGCCGAAGCGACAACGCTATGGTCCGCTGCTGTCCCTGACTGGCCGCCGTGTGGACTTCTCGGCCGTCGAGAAAGAGCAGCACGTCGTCCCGGTGAGGACCGACGCTCGTGGTGCCCAAGCGCAGATCCTGCGCCCGGTTTTTCTGGAGCGCGCGCTGTAAGATTTCTGTCATGTCTTCGACGCCCATGTCTTCCTCGACGCCGGAAACGGAACTTCGGTACGAGAGCGCAAACTCCTCCCGGCCGCTCGCGATGTCGCTGTAGATGCGGGCGGCGTATGTGCGCAACCGCGCGAGAAACCGTAGGCGCCGGTGAATCACATGCGCACCATGAAACGCAATCTGATGGTCGAACGTGGCGAGCACGTCGTCGTCCGGGGACAGCGAAGCGGTCTTCAGCCAACGGTTTCGCTGCAAAAGCGCGCGATTGTAGAGGCTCAGGTGGTGAAGGTACAAGGGCTCCAGCTGCCCAAGTTCCGTGTCGAGAAACCTGCGCCGGACGCGCGGACTACCCTTCACGAGATCGAGATCCTCCGGCGCGAAGAGCACCACCTGCACTTGGCCGACAAACTCGGTCATCCGCCCCACCTGAACGCCATTGGCGAACGCCCTGCGCCCCTCCGGCCCCAGTTCCAGCATCAGGCGCCGGTCTCCGTACCGCGTCGAGACCTCCAACAGGATACGCGCGCGGTCCTGTTCCCAGCGGATGAGGTCGCGATCCCGATGCGCCCTGTGTGACTTGCCCACAGCGATGAGCAGCATGGCTTCCAACGCGTTCGTCTTTCCCTGGCCGTTCTCGCCGACGAGCACGTTCACCCCTGGCGACAATTCGATCTCGGCCTTCGCATAGTTGCGAAAGTCGTGGAGTTCAACGCGCCGGATGTCCATCCGATTCGCTCACCACGCGATACACCGCGCCTTCCACTTCGATCTCGTCGCCGTCGCGCAGTTTCCTGCCGCGCCGCGTCTCCGTGGCCCCGTTGACGCGCACGCGCCCTTCGGCGAGAAACGACTTGACCTCGCCGCCCGAGGCCACGATTCTCACCTTTTTTAACAGTTGACCCAATGTGATGTGCTCTCCTCGAATGTGAACGTCCATCACGACCTCCAGAGTATCGGCGAGATGAGCTGCAGCATGGACGGATCGCCGCTTCGCTCGATGACGAAGGCCTGATTCGCCCCGTTGAATCGAATGGCGATCTCGGCGGCGTCGAGTGCGCGCACGGCTTCGATCACGTACCGCCCGTTGAACGCAATCTGCAGATCTTCGCCTTCCTTGCGCAGGGCGCTCAGCGTCTCGGAGACGTTTCCGACCTCCGGGGAATGCGAGGTCACCGTGAGCGTATCGCCCGTCACCTCGAGGCGCACCATGTGATTGTCTTTGTCGCGGGCGATGAGTGCGGCGCGATCGATGGCGTGAAGAAACGCGTCTCCGTCCAGCACCACCTGTGTGCGCGCCGAGCGAGGAATCAGCCGTGAAGTGTCGGGATACGTGCCCTCCAGGAGGCGAGTGTAAAACCGCGTCGAGCCGACCACAAAAAGGCCGTGGCTCGGCGTGAGGACCATCTCCACGGGCGTCTCGTCCTCCGGCAAGATCTTCGCCAACTCGGAGAGCGACTTTGCCGGGATAACCACCTGGCGTTCGGGCAGATCCGCCTGGGGCACGCGATGCTGGGCGAGCCGCAGGCCGTCGGTGGCGATGAACGTGAGGTGCGTGGGATCCGACGTGATCGACACGCCGGTCAATACCGGCCGGACCTCCGACGTGGCCGCAGCGAAAACGGTGGATTCGATGAGCCGCCCCAACGTTGTAGCAGGGATCTGCATACTCTCATAGCCCATGAAGCTCGGCAATTCGGGGAACTCCTCGGCATCGATGCCATGAAGGTGAAATTCCACGCTTTGCGCGGAGATTTCCGTCATATAGTTGGCGTCGACGCGTATATGAATTTCCGTGTCGGGGAGCTTGCGCACAATGTCGCCGAAATATCGAGCGGGCAGGACGATGGCGCCCGTTTGATGCACGCGGAGTCCGGTTTCGTCACCGACCGGTACACGCGTCTGAATCGCGAGTTCGAGATCATAGGCGGTTGCGACGATCTCGTCCTCGTGAACCTCGATCAGGATGCCCATCAGCACCTGTTTGGGGGTTCGCACAGCCACGGCCTTGGAGACAATCTGCAGGGCGTTCAAGAGCGCCTGCTTTTGCAGTGAGAATTCCATGCGTCGACTCCCTTCCCTGTGCAGAGCAGCGTCGGATTTCATCGCGGACGTTGCATCAGGATCAGCAGGAGAAGTAAGGAAGGATCCTGATCATCGTCGTGATCATGATCAGCGCGGTGGATATGTGGACAACCCGTCGATCTCGCCGCAGTCTTCATGCACAGCCTGTTGATAACTTTGTGGATAAGTTCACTGTTTCGCGCTGTTGACCTGTGGACAACCTGTGTTAGGTGAGCGTTCGTATCGCCTGGCTGAGCCGCTCGATGGTCGCGCGCAGCTCGTCGTCCCTCATCATTTCCTCGTGCACCCGTTCGCAAGCGTGCATGACCGTCGTGTGATCTCGTCCACCGAAGGCCTCTCCGATGCGGGGCAGCGAAAGGTCGGTCAGTTCGCGCGTCAGATACATCGCGATCTGGCGAGGGAACGCGATATTTCGCGTTCGCTTCTTGCCCTTCAAGTCGTCGACTTTGAGGCCGTAGTGATCGGCTACTACCTTCTGGACGTGATTCACCGTGACCGCGCGGGGGCGGTTCGGGTGAATCAAATCCTTCAGGGCCTCCTCGGCGAGAGGGACGCTCAGATCTTCCTTGACGAGCGAAGAGTAGGCAATCACCCGCGTAAGCGCGCCTTCGAGTTCCCGGATGTTCGAGTCGATTTGGTTGGCGATGAACGCGAGCACGTCGACAGGAACGTCTAAGCCGTCCGCTTTCGCCTTGCGCTGCAGGATGGCGATGCGGGTCTCGAGATCAGGTGGTTGAATGTCGGTGATGAGCCCCCATTCGAAACGCGAGCGAAGCCGGTCTTCCAGCGTTGGAATCTCGCGAGGTGGGCGATCGCTCGAGATGACGATTTGCTTTCCAACCTCGTGAAGACTGTTGAAGGTGTGGAAGAACTCCTCCTGCGTCTGTTCCTTGTTGGCGATGAACTGGATGTCGTCAATCAAAAGCACGTCGACGGTGCGATACCGAGCTCGGAACGAGTCGGGATTCTTGTCTCGAATGGCGGCGATGAACTCGTTCGTGAATCGCTCCGAGGATATGTAGCTCACTTTGAAATTTGGATAATGCTGGCGCACGTAGTGTCCGATGGCGTGCATGAGGTGCGTCTTTCCAAGTCCCACGCCGCCATAGATAAAGAGCGGATTGTACGCGTTCGCAGGGCGCTCCGCGACGGCGAGGCAGGCAGCGTGCGCAAAGCGGTTACCCGCGCCGATGACAAACGAGTCAAAGGTATACCGGGGGTTGAGGTTCGTCTCCGTGTCTTCATCGGTTGCGACGGGATCGGGCGCGCGCCGGACGATCACGGCGGGGGCCTTCACTTCATCTTCTGTGATAAATCGCACCCGATACTCGCGGTCCATCAGGGTCATCATCAGCATTTCAACGAGGGAGGTGTAATGTTCGGACAGCCAGTTGCGTACGAATGTGGAGGGTGCGGAGATGTAGACGGTTTGCTCCGACTCATCGATTTGTACGATGTGGGTGTCCTCAAACCAAGTGCTGTACGTAGGCCCGGAGACCTTGTCCTGAACCATCTTGAGGACCTGGTTCCACAGCGAATCGTAGGTCGGATCGACTTTGGTACTCATCACGAAAGGTTCCCCCTAGTGTTGAAAGGACTTGTCCA